>CAMDWA010000106.1 GCA_945877855.1 Thermoflexus hugenholtzii JAD2
GGTTTAGGCAACAGGGATCCCTCACTTCGTATCGGGATGACGCATCGAATATATGAATATATCTAAGTTTCTGAGCACGCGAAGCGAGAAATCTTTGCGTAAATTGAGGTTAAAAGCGTATGTTATGCAAAGATTTCTCGCTCCGCTCGAAATGACTGGTCTGCTATCATCTTGACCCTTACAGCATGATGGAGTAAACACACAAACGAATGCGACGTAAAAACGATCTCTTGGTCTTAGACCTTGCACCCAAACTGAAACGACCCTTGTCATTGTGGAACCCACTGGACTATTTGCGGCTGTTGTATTGGTGCTTTTACTTCCCGCAAGCCATCCAATGGTACGTCAAGATGTTTGGAGGTAAGGATGTCCCCGAATGGAAAGATGATATACGTCAAGTTGTCGACGCTCTGCGTTATGACCGTGTTCAACGTAATTTGTTTATTCAAGCTAATATACTGACCATGTGTGGATCTGTGCTACTGATTTATGGGTTACAAATGGCCGGTATCAAGGTAAATTGGTTAAGCGGGGCGGTTTTGGGTGTGATGTTTGCTGTGATGGGTTTCTTGGCGTTTAAGGTGGCGGGAGGAGTGGTTTTTGGTGTAGTGGGTGGTATAACGTGTAGTACAGTGGTTGGTGTGAGCAGTCCGACGATCAATTTGGGATTTGCCCTAGTATATAGCGCAGCGATTAGTCTTGCACTTAGCGGAGCACGTGGCATGTTATATAGCATGACATTTGGCATAGCGTACGGTTTAATGATTGGCATGGCTAACGGTATGTTATCTGGTTTGGCGAATGGTGTGTTATATGGTTTGCTTAGTAGTATGGCAGGTGGTGCATCAGGTGCTATCATGATGATTCGACCCGACGCTTATCTGATAAACACTCTTGGGTGGATGCTATATAAGCCTATCGGTGGGATATCGCCCATCCCTATAGCTGGCTTAAAAAGACAACTACAACAGGTCTTTACTCGTGATACCGCTCTCGGCATCGCCAACGTCCATGAGTTATTGCGTTATAGCCAACAGTTTTCTCCAGCCTATAGCGCCACTGCTGATTGGCTGGCCAAACGCCCTCCAGCACAATTGATCGTCGCAACCGATCAATTGTGTCAAGGTTTGCCTAATTGGGATATCATCCGCTTCATCACCGTTTCACATCGAGTCGGTTGGTGGGATAGCTTTTTACACGGACTTTTTCTTTTACCAAAACGCCTTAAACAGCCGATTCACAAACGCTTAAACACCACAGCCCGGCTAGACACCCCCGTTCGTGCTTGTTGCGCAGGTTATTGGGCGCTACACAAACAAAATTTACCTTTGGCTTGCGAGGCTTTTGCTGTTATTAGAAGTTTTCCCAATGGCGAGGGGCTATATCGCTCGGTATTGGCATTGCGGCATGGATTGGTTTGCCAAACCCTGCCCGATATCGCGGCGTGGTCTCAAAGCCAAGCCGATTGGTTGCCGCATCCCCCTGCAGCGCCGTTGCGGGCACAAGCCTATGCCATGTTTCAGCGGCTGCACCAAGTGTCGCTGGAGGCGCATATCGCCCAACACAGCGCCTCGCGCCTCAGCCGCACGGCGGCCTTGGCTCGTGCCAGCGGCGATTTGCTCGCCATCGAGCAAAGCCTCGACCACGATTGCCCTGAGCTAGAGCGCCCAATGATGGCGGACCTTGTAGCCCAATGGCGCGATATTGTGGCCAAGGCCGCAGGTGAGGCCGGGCAGATGGCGATTGTCAAACCAGTGCGCAACCCATTTGTGGCAGGCAACCCCGTCAGCGGCAAATTATTTGTTGGGCGCGAGGATGTGTTGGCACGGCTAGAAGAATTGTGGGGGCAAGATTTGGTTGAACATCCACCCTCGGTCGTGCTTTTCGGGCATCGGCGCATGGGCAAGACCTCAATTTTGCAAAATTTGGGCGCACATCGCTTCGGCAACAGGGTGCAGGTGGCCTATTTCAGCGCCCAAAGCGCCAAAAGTGTGCGCCACAGCGGCGAATTGCTGCATGCCTTAGCGACGGTGTTATTCGACAGTTTGCAACCTACCCTGCCCGGTCTGGCTGAGCCAGATTTGGCCGAGTATCAGGGTGAGCACTATGCCGTTTTTAGCCGTTTTGGACGTTTTTTGCAAACCGTGCGCCAGCGCATCAGCGCTGCCAACCCACCCACCCGCGTCATCCTCACCATTGACGAATTTGAGATGATCGAAGAGAGCATCCGCAATGGTTATATTGACCCTTCGCTGATTGACTATTTACGCACTGTCATCCAAACCCACACGTGGTTGGTATTGGCCTTGGCTGGGTTACACACGCTCAAAGAAATGAGCGCCGACTATTGGCATCCGCTGTTTGCCAGCGTTACCGCCATTCACATCAGCTATCTCAGCCCCGCCGCAGCCAGCAATTTGCTGGCCAACCCCAGCGACGATTTTGAGCTAGATGTTACGCACGAGGTGGCGAATTACGTCTATGCGCTCACGCATGGGCAACCCTTCCTCACCCAATTGATCGGCAGCTATTTGGTGCGGCGCTATAACCAACAAGTGTTTGAGCAGCAGCAACCCCGCGCCCCACAATTTACACAGGCGGATGTGGACAGCGTGGTCGAAGACCCTGAGTTTTATCATCAGGGCAATTATTATTTCAATGGCATTTGGGATCAAGCGCGGTCTGGCGCGGCAGGGCAATTGGCGGTGCTACAGGCCTTGGCCCATGCTCCCCAGCCATTGCCCACGCCTGATCTGCTCGCCGCCGCCGGTCTGCCGCCCGCCGTGCTTCAGCCCGCGCTCGAGACCCTCGTCAATCATGATGTCATCCACCGCATCGGCAAGGCAGAAAGCGCGGGGGCGGCCTATGCCATCATCGTGCCGCTCACCCGTCGTTGGGTGGCGAATAAGGTGTCACCTAAGGCTGTTCAAAAGTCAGCACTTCACTTAACCCGTCATCTCCGCGAAAGCGGAGATCCATAACGAGGCCGGTCAAAAATGCGGCAAACCAGTCAAACTACGTCTGTCTGGTTATAGATTCCCGCTTTCGCGGGAATGACGAGGCGACTTTTGAACAGCCCTGAGATGCCACCTATCATATAGTCGTATACATGATAAAATTTTGTCATGAGCGAACAATTTAAACTGTGTATCTTATTTGGCGATAAAGGCGATATTCGCCCACCGGCCCAAATTGGCAATGACTGGGACATGAGCGAAGCGCCGGTGGCGCTTCAGGTGCAGCCGTTTGAGAGTGACGCCAATTGGGCCGCGAAAAAGGCCGAAATTGCGTCGTGGGGCTTGGCCCCGATCAAAGTGGCGAGCCATTTTATTCAGTTTTGGGGGCTAAAGGCGGTGGGGACGAATGTGGACTGGGAGCAGTTGGAATTTTGGACGCGCCGTGCTTTTCGTCGGCTGGCCGAGTTGGGGGTTGAAACAGTGGGCATTTATGGCGGCTTTTTTGCGGTTCCGGCGGGGTTCTCACGCGAGGTGGCGATGACACAGGCGCTGCGGTTTTGCCATTTGTTAGCAGATCATGCCGAGGCACACGGCATGACGGTTGCACTTGAGCCACAATCAGACTTGGCGAATTTGTGGCCGCGTTATCGTGAGGGCATCGCCTTTGCCAAATTGGTCAACCGGCCATCGGTCAAGGTGATGGCCGATTTAAATTATTTTCTCAAACTCAATCAGCCGCTCGAAGATATTGCGATTGAGCCAGAATTTTGTGCGCATGTGCATATTGCCGAAGGGGCGGGGCAACCGGGCACAGGCGACCGCCATGAGTTATATGAGCGGCTGTTTCGCATTTTGCGCGATATTCATTACACCAAAGGGGTTTCGTGCGCCTGTGCGTGGGTCAACACCGATGACGGCGCAGCAGGCGGCCCGCTAAATTTTGGGCGTGAGACACGCAAGACGTTGGCTTATTTGCAGGCGTTACGGGCGAAGGTATATGCCGAGGTTTAAGCGATAAATAAAAATCATGGCAAACACCGAATTAAAAATTGCGTTTGTTGGCTGTGGCAACATTGCCAAAGAACATTTAAAGGGCATTAAAAAACATGTGCCGCACCTCAAGGTGACGGCGATGGTGGACAGCAATTTGGCCTTGGCGGCGGCAATGGCGCACGAGACCGCGGCACGCCCGTTTGATTCATTGGCGGCGGCATTGGCCGAGGGTGATTTTGAGGCGGTCGATATTATGCTGCCGCATCATTTGCATGAGCAGGCGGCGGTGATGGCATTTGCGGCGGGCAAACATGTGCTGCTCGAAAAACCGATGGCGCCGACGCTGGATGCGTGTGATCGTATTTTGCAGGCGGCCCGCGCCGCTGGCACGGTGTTTATGGTGGCCGAGCAAGCCGAATATTGGCCGGATGCCGTGACGGTGCAGCACCTCATTCAAACCGGGGCGATTGGCGAAGTGCTGACAGCGCGGGCCTATTTTGGCAACCCGTATGGCTTGCCGCAATCGCCATTGCCTGAGCCGAAGCCGTGGCGTTTTTATTTGGCACAGGCTGGCGGCGGTATTACGATCGATGGTGGGGCGCATTGGCTGCGACCGTTGCGGATGTGGCTGGGTGAAATTGAGGCAGTGGTGGCAGCCAGCGCGCGCCCCATTGCCGATGTGGAGGGCGAGACGTTGCTGCGGGCCTTGTTGCGCTTTCGATCTGGCACGATTGCGTCGTTTGATGCGGTATGGGCTGGCGCGTTTATGGGCGCGGGGGATGAATTTCGCGTGACCGGCACGCTGGGCGAGATCATCATCGAGAAGGGCAACACGGGGCGGGTATTGTTATACAACGCCCAGCACCCCACCGGCGAGGTGCTGATGGTAAAAGGGGACGGGCGAAGTGATGCGTTTGGCTATGAATTGCGCGATTTTACCAACGCAGTCTTGAATGGCAGTGCGCTTAAGGCCGGGCCGGCCTATGCCTTGGGTGAGTTGCGCACAGCTTTGGCAATGTATCGCTCGGCCCAGACTGGGCGGTGGGAGCAGGTGTGGGGAGATTGAATTCAGCGTTTTGACGCTTTGAATAGATTAGGGCTGACGCACCACTTCACTTTTTTACCCCTAACCTACTCAAGTGTATGCGCAGGATGTGAAAATGAAACCACTGGAAATAAAAGTTGTTGGGCATACCCCAAAAACGTCGGCAGAAATTTGCCAAAAATTTTTGAATACGGATCGCTGGTCAGAATTTAAGGGCTATTCGGTTTTACCGGGCATAAAAAATGCGCGGTTTGATGTAAAAACCCCAAACCTTGTCGGATCGAGGATCAATGTGCAAAATACAGACGGGTCATCACACGTGGAGGAAATTGTTGAGTGGGATGTCAATCATCACTTCACCCTCAAATTTCATTCGTTTAGTGCGCCGGTGAAGCACTTCGCCACGCATTTTGTTGAAACATGGGTCTTTCGTCAAACGCCCACTGGCACAGACACCATAAGAACCATGACGATGTATCCGAAAAGCTTACTTGGGTGGCTGATCTTGTTGCCGATCTCACAGTTGATGAAAAGGGCGTTTGAGGAGAATTTGCGCCAAACGCAGGATGCGTAAATTGGCGCGGTGCAAATTCAGTGCTGCGACAAAACCCAAAGTCGGGTTGTGATGGGGGTATGAATCGTATTGTATTGGACATGGGGCACTATGAGGACCCGGTTATTATTTTCTCGAAAGACATATGCCGCATCTCATTTTTGGTGCGCCGGATTATCATCGCCAAGTTGATCAATTGCATAAATTACTGACTGTGCGCTGGGGTTAGGAATGAGCGAATTCAGCGTTGATGCGGTCGCGCAATACGATAATCGCAACTATTTCAAATGATGCACGGGTGATAAGTGTTGCTATTTTGTGCGTCAGTTGTTATAGAACACCTATGATAGGCAGTTCGTTTCCATGAAGGAGTTTTGGAAAAACAATGAAAGAAAAAGTTTTAACGTTTGCGCTTGGGTGCGGTATTGTGGTTCCGATGCTTTATTTTGGTAATCAACTCCTTGCCGCACCATTTTTCCCTGATTACAGTTTTTTGCGCATGGATGCAAGTTTGCTCGGATCAGATCTGGCTATCTATCCAGCCATCTTCAATATCGGAGCAATAATTACGGGGATTGCAACCATTATGGCCTCAGTTGGATTTTTACTCGCCCTCCAGCAGCTCGCTACAAATCCCCTTTTAACATGGCTAACCGCTCTTGCCATTCTTCTGAATGGGTTTGGAAGTTTATGGGCTGGCTTGTTCCCAATGCCAGACCCAAGACATGGCGACAACCCCTTTGCCGTGGGTATTTTTCTATTTCCCCTTCTTTTGATGTTTGCACTGTGGAATCGCAGTAATGCAAGACCGATAAAAATATACCTGATCGTCACAAATCTTTTGTTCATTGCCTTGGTGCCAATCATGAGTGGGGCATCTGGCATTGATACCCAAGGTTATCAAGGGCTTCTTCAGAGAATAGCCGCACTGGTTTTCTTCGTACCGATCAGTGTCGGTGCTTACTTTCTTATTCAGCGCACCAAAAATCGATCGTTTTCAAAGGGTTAAAAACGTGATGTGAATTACCTCCCTAGAAATGGAGCCACTTCAAATCTGCCTCAACTGCGGATTGAGTGTCGAAAGATATCATCGACCCGACAAGCAAACGCTCCATAACCCGCGAAGCGGGTGTCGTTACGTAGCGCGGGGATTGATCCCCGTGCGGACGCAATCCCCCGCACACAAACATCGTCATCGATGATGATGTCAATCTTGCGTTAGCCACACCCGCACACGGTTGATGAAAAGGGCGTTTGAGGAGAATTTGCGCCAAACGCAAGATGCGTAAATTGACGCAGCGCAAATTCAATGCCGCGTCAAAACCCCAAGCTGGGTCGTGCTGGGGGTGATGAATCGTATGACACGCGACATGGAATATTATGAGGAAGCCCGTACGGGCGAACCCAGTTATCGTTTTCTCGAAAAGCGTTTTATGAAAGAGATTTTTAGCGGGTTATAAACCCTGACGCCAGCCGAGGAATCTCGGAAATTATTGGCTGAACGCTGGGGCGCAAGGTGAGCGCATTGGGCAGACGTAACCAATCCTAACCCGCGCAGCGGGTTTTGCCACTTTCATAGCTTAATTTCACCGCTTGGTCTTTAAATTCTTGACTGTAATTGGATCGGTTTTTCATCTCTTTTTCCATTATCGCCGACTCCATTTTTAAGGGGTCACTTCAGTCCTACTTCTATTAGCCAAGTATCAATTTCCGCATCAGTCACATTTTTGTTTTTTCTCATTGAATTAATTACGGAACCAACTTGAAAGCTATCCTTAATCTGATCGTTTTCGCCACATGCCCGAATTATCATTTCAACCTGCTCTTTCGAGAAGTCCGTTGCATATTGTGTAACTGTTGATGAAAAACTATTAGCTTGAGCAAATGATCCAGACTCACTAAATAGCTCAACGATTCTATCTGCCACAGGAGATGGAAGATCAAAAACAAAAAGCACTGGGTCATCCAAGTCAGCCCTCGTTGCAATTCGGATACGCTTTTTGGCCGATGCAGAAAGTCCTGTATGGGTGAGCAAAAACCCTATTTCGTCAAGCTGTTCTTTAGATAAAACTTCGACATATGCTCTTAGTTTTTGTTTTACATCACAGTCTAGATACTCCCAACTATCAGGCAAGTGTTGTAGCACATAAAAAGTTTTATTAAAGTCTTTATCCTCTAGTGACCTAAATAGGCCTGAAAGCTTATCTTTTAATGTTGAGTCAAAAATATCTTTATGCATCTGAGAAGTTGCATTTAGCGCTGATGAAAATCTCAATTTCTTTTTATAGTCGCTCGTTTCTTTTAAAATTTGCTTTAAAAGAATGATTATAAAATTTCTAACAAGACTCTCCCTTGCTTTAAAAAGAGGACTATGTTGTAAAGCTATGAAAGCCTTATCTTGGCTAGTTGGAAAATATTCTGAGTTAACTTCTTTCACCAAACTTTCTAGGGCATATTTTCCTTGGGCAGGAGGAT
Organism: Thermoflexus hugenholtzii JAD2; assembly: GCA_945877855.1. GTDB lineage: Bacteria > Chloroflexota > Anaerolineae > J036 > Brachytrichaceae > AQU-03. Next base: position 8,024 of record CAMDWA010000106.1, read on the forward strand.
ACTGAAGCAAATATTCAACCGCAATTCTTATATGAACTCTGGCCAATTCAGCCGATGGATTAAAAATCTCACCATCTGATGTCATTGACGGGTGAGCGCAACGATTCCTGTCCTGTTGCAGTCGTTCTAAATCTATAAATTCAATGTGAGAAATAAGCTCTAGCTTATCTCTAGCTATTACAAGAATATCTCTTTCGAATTTCAAAGATTGTGCGATATCTCCAGCCTTTCTCGCCTTTTCAAATTCTTCTAGTTGCTTTTCTGCCTCTTTATCTCCCGCAAGGGATAGTTCCTTTAATTTGTCGATTATATCGAACGAAACAGCAATCCAGGTAGATACAATAGTAGATCGAAATGCTCCCGACTTGTAACAGGAAACAGACTCTCTAATATAGCTTTTCGCTTTTTCGTCCCTACATTTAAGGACAAGCTCATCTAAATCATATAGCGATGAGGCCACTAAACGCTCCTTGATGGTTAACTATTATTATACTGCTTGATTCTTATACAGCACTGTTGTGCAATGTAAGCAAATATTATGCCGCAAGAAGTAGTCAAACATGACATCCAAAAAACAGTAAATACCTCACCTTTATTATTCGAGATCAAAACGAGCCTTCATCGCATCCAGCAACGGGTCACTGCCATCCGATTCACGCAGCGAGAATTTGCCAGCCCATTTTTGCGAAAAGCGCACGGGTTTAGCCGCGCCAACCTCGATGGTCTGAGCCAAAAGCGATTCAATCAAGGCCGAGAGATTGGTATTGCGAGCACGAGCCATCGATTTTGCGTGATGAATAACCTGTGGATCAAGGGTTACAGTTACTCTGGTCTTCATATGCATACTTTATCACAGCGTATGTATTCATGCAATAGCACAGCATTTCTAAACCCACCAGTGTCATCAACCCGACCAAGAAAACGCCCCATTGCTGGGGCTGGCGCTCACCCCAACAAGCCCCGCTCACGCGCAACCAGCGCAGCCTGGGTGCGGTCACGCACACCGAGCTTGCCGAGGATGTTGGTGATGTGATTCTTGACCGTGCCTTCGCTCAGGTAGAGCGCCGTCGCAATTTCCTTATTGCTATCGCCACGGCTGAGGTAACGCAAAATGGCTAGCTCGCGCTCAGACAACGGCTCGACGAGGGCGGGGGGTGCTGGCGCCGCCTGCGGCTTGGGCGGCAATGCCGACAGCCGCGCAAATTCGGCCACCACCTTGGCCGCAATCGAGGGCTGCAAAAATGAATCACCCCGCGCAACGGTGCGGATGGCCTCGGCCAATTTGTCGGACGGTGTGTCTTTGAGCAAATAGCCCGCCGCCCCCGCCCGCAAACCCTCAAACACATATTCATTGTCATCGAAGGTGGTGAGCAGCAAAATGCGGCACTGTGGGGCCAGCTCGCGCAAGGCGCGGGTGGCGGCCACGCCATCCAGCAGCGGCATCCGCACATCCATCAGCACCACATCGGGCTGGGTTTGCTGCACCACCGCAATCGCCTCATTGCCATTGCTGGCCTCGCCCACAATTTCGAGATTGCCCTGTAGCGGCAACAAAATACGCAAACCTTCGCGGATGAGCACTTGGTCATCCACCAACACAATTTTGATCATCGCGGCACACTCACTTCGAGCATAAAGCCATTTTGCCAACTGGTTTTTACGTGCCCGCGCAACAACTGGGCGCGTTCACGCAGGCCAATTAGCCCAAAACCGGCATCGTTCGCTTTGCTCGGCTGGCTCCCATTATCTTGCACCCGCACCAACACTTGATCGGGCTGATACAGCAGCCAAACCTCGGCGCAGGTGGCATTGGCGTGTTTGCGAATGTTGGTCAGCCCTTCTTGCACGGCGCGGTATAGCGTCATTTCGATGGCCGCCGAAACCGCGCTGGCGTTGCCCTCGACCCGATAGGCCACATCGAGGCCACTGGCTTGGGCCTCGGTCACCAATTCGCGCAGGGCATCGGGCAGGGGTTTGTTTTCGATGGGAGTCGCCCGCAAGGCCGCCACTGAACGCCGCACCTCACTCAGCCCATCGCGGGCCAGCGTTTGGGCTTTGGTAATGATGGGTTCGACCGCCGCCGGTTGCTTGCTCAACAAGGCGCGGGCCGCCTCCAGTTGCACACTCAGCGCGGTCAGGTAATGGCCGAGCGTATCGTGAATCTCGCGGGCGAGGCGGTTGCGCTCTTGCATGGTGGCGAGTTGCTCGACCTGGGTGGCATAGTGTGCCAAAACGGCGTTGGCGCTGCGCAATTCGGCGGCCAATTGCTCAATTTTGGTGCGTTGGGCCGCCTCGCGCTGGGTGACGATGGTAAAGCCAGCCACAAACACCACACCCGACGCAAAAGACATGAGCGATGATGCGATTTCGAATGGGGGGATTTGGCGGGCCAGCATGAGACCAATTGCCAATAAGACGCTGACTAGCATATAGCCCACCCAAGTGCGCCGCCGCACGGTGAGAATGGCTTGGCTAAACAGTGGATAAAGTAACACCATCGAAATGCCGGTGATGTTCATCATGACCAACACAAGCGCGGTGAGCAAGCCAAAATAACTGCTGACCAGCAAATTTGAACGGGTATCGATGCGGTCGGCAAATCGCTCAAGCACACCAATGCCAATTGTGCTAAGCACGGCATACACAACGAGCAAAGCCACCATCACCGTCAGCCAAGGCTGCGCCAGCGGTGATGATGCGGTAAAAACATAAAACGCCACCGCGATCACCACGCCGAGCGTTGCTATGTGTCCAAATTTTCCGGGCATTTTTTGTTAAGGGCGCAGAGTTGCAGAGTTGCAGGTTGCAGGTTGCAAAGCTATCCCTCTGCCACTTTGCCACCTGCTACTTTGCAACTCTGCCCCTCTGCCCCCATTATGCCCCCACTTTCACAAGCGTATGTTGTTTGCGGGCGCGAAATTGGCTGATGTAGCGGGCGATGAGGGTGCCGCCGATCACGCCGGGCGCGACCCACAATACCCATGCCCAATCGACGGGCATAAAGCGGCTGCCTTGTTGCACCAAGAACGCCGTTAACATGGCAATAAAGGCGCTGCTCATGCGGTTGATGTGGTCATATAGCCATTGGCTGCGGTCGGTCGAGGGCTTGACGAAGCGGCGCAGGTCAAAAATGGCGCTGGCCGCCAAATTCAGCCCAAACACAATGCCCAACACCGAGCCGACGCCATAGGGCACAAGCCCCATCGAGCCGGGCACGGCTAGGCTGGCGATGCCGACGGCAAACATGCCAACACCCGACACCAGCGCGATGATGCTGCCCGCCCAGTCAATGGCCGTTGGCCCGGCGCCTTTTTGTGGGTTTTTGTGATAAAGCACGCGGTAGCCGGTGAAGGCAGCGTAAAAGCTGAGAATGGCGATGATGGTGAGGAAGAAGCTGAAACGAAAGAAGGCCAAGCCGATCACGCTGAGCAAAATCCATGTCATCATCCAAAAGAACAATTTGCCAAAACGACGATGCCACACCCCGCCTTTGGTTACAGCCATCGCCAATGGGGCCACAATTAAGCCAATCATGCCCGCTAACACGTGTGATTTGAGTAGAAATTGATCGAGTATCATCCAAAATTCGTTTGTTGTTGTCATTTTTATTACCTCTGTTGGCTCATTTGTAACTGTTTACGTGCAAAATGTTTTGCTTGTCATTCCCACGAGGAACGTGGAGGAATCTTTGCGCAACCTTAATCTCCTGCTGATTTTCCGCAAAGACCCCTCGCTTCGCGTCGGGGTGACGGCCTAAAGGGTGATGTCACCCATGACGTAAGTCGTTACTTAATTTATTGCTGCCGTTAGGATAGGCGATATGCCGTCATAGTTGCATGTGCCAGAGGTCATGCGAAGGTCATAGGTGACTTCGCTAATGTGTATTGGCTTGCCCGTAAAGTTCACACGTGAAGTAGCGACGCATTCCCCATGCGTCGCAATTTATAAGCAATAATTTCATCCACCCCACGTTTAAAACCGCCAGAGGCTCGAAATGAATCGCCGATTGCCATGCTATTTTTTTTGAATGACTCGTCAGCAAGAACAAGATTGGCAGATTGCTTTAAATTTTTCCAATTTGCCCGTCTTTTCTCAAGATAGAGACCCGCTCCCAAGGCGTTAACTCGTTTTGCAATGGCGGGTTGGTCGGCTGACATTGGAATGACGATCAGCGGAACCCCAAAATAGAGCGATTCACTCACGCTATTCATTCCACCATGGGTAATAAATAGGCTCGCTTTCTGCAAAATCTCTAGTTGATTGACATATTGACGGACGATAAAGTTGGACGGAATATTTTGTAAGGCATCTATATTAATTTTTTTGCCAACCGATAACACAACTTGATCGTTTGTATTTCCAAATGCTTTAAAACATTCATTATAAAAAGCCAAATTGTCATTAAAAATAGTGCCAAGTGAAATATAAATGATGCGCTTGTTGCTTCCAAAATTGATATCAACGGCTTCATTTCTATTGGCAATGGATGGCCCAATAAATTTATAATTGCCTTTCAGATATTGCGAATTGGGTTGAAAAGACTCAGACGTATAGACAATATTCAAATCTGCGTTACCGACAAATATATCCCTCAGGCCAATAGGGGCAAGTTGTAATGCTGTGGCAAGTTGTTGAGAAAGCGTATTGAAACGCTTCATGTGGGCAAGGCCTTTGATCAGCGATATAAGAATTTGCGGGTCAGGCAAACCATCGCCGATGGCAAAAGAAGTGATAGAACAAATAGACGGTAAACCGGTCTTTTGCGCAATAATTTTGCCCCAAATAGCCATCGAATCATAAATGAGATAGTCTGGTTGATCTTCTTGAAGTTGATTAAGTGCTTCAGGAACGATTGACTGACACATTTGCAAAAAACAGGCCGAGAGAAAAATTAGGTTTCCTTGTTTTCCATCCAACTCAGCGCGTAATTGCTCAAGTTTTTCGCCATAACTCCGAAATTGTGCGCCTGTATTTTCGATCTGAGTTTTAAACTCATTTCCAGAGTAATAGATCACTTGTTCGCCACGTTTAATCATTTCTGCCACCAGTGGCAGGGATGGATTAACGTGACCATAGGCGGGTAGGCTGAAAAATATTACTTTTGACATTTTATAAAACCATCTATCTTCTCAATTGTGCAAACCTTAATTTATTGGTCTATCAGCATAAACAAATTTGCCCGATCTTCAATATGCCGGAAGTCACGCTAAAGTCATGTGACTTTAGGACGCAATATCACACTCCTCAGAACATTTGTGCTAAACTTGCATTCATTTTTAGGCGCAAGTGCCACTCAGCACTTAGCACTTTCAACTTAGCACTTTTTACTTCTGTATGACTCACGATCAAATTAGCGTGCGTGGCGCACGTGTGCATAATCTCAAAAATGTCAGTGTTGACATCCCGCGTGACAAACTCGTCGTCATCACCGGCCTGAGCGGCAGCGGCAAATCGTCGCTGGCCTTCGATACCATTTTCGCCGAAGGCCAACGCCGCTATGTCGAGAGCCTAAGCGCCTATGCGCGGCAATTTTTGGGCCAAATGGACAAGCCCGATGTCGATAGCATCGACGGGCTATCGCCCGCCGTGAGCATTGACCAAAAGGGGGCCAGCCACAACCCGCGCTCGACCGTTGGCACAGTGACCGAGATCTATGACTATTTGCGGCTGATGTTCGCCCGCATTGGCGTGCAAACCAGCCCCGTCACCGGCCTGCCGCTGGTGCGCCAGTCGGCGCAGAGCATTGTGGATGCGCTGGTGGCGCTGCCAGCCAACACGCGCCTGCAAATTTTGGCCCCGATTGTGCGTGAGAAAAAAGGCCATCATCAACAAATATTTGACGATGTGCGCAAACAAGGCTTTGCACGGGTGCGTGTGAATGGCGAATTGCGCGATGTGAACGAGACGATTGAGCTTGATCGTTACAAAATTCACAATATCGAGATTGTGGTTGACCGCTTGGTTGTGCCGCAGGTGAAGGATGACGGGTCAGCAGATGAAATGCGCCAGTTTATGGCGCGGCTGACCGACTCGGTTGAGACATCTTTGAAGTTGGGTGATGGCTTCTTGATTGCGATGGTCGAAGAACGCAATACAGCCCCCACCCCCCAATCCTCAACCCCTAATCCCCAATCACGGTTGTCACAACGCGCCGCCAGCACCTCGCGTGATCTGATTTTTAGCGAAAAGCGGGTAGACCCAGCCACCGGCATCAGCTACCCCGATCTTGAGCCGCGCCATTTTTCGTTTAACGCCCCCGACGGCGCGTGTGCCGATTGTCAAGGCTTGGGCAGCAAACAAGAATTTGACCCGGCACTGATGATCCCCAACCCCGATTTGACCTTAGAAGATGGGGCGATTGTGCCGTTTCAGTCGGCAGATGACGAGGGGTATTATGCCCAACTGATCGCCAGCGCCTGCAAACATTTTGGCATTCCGATGAATGTGGCGTGGCGCAAACTCAAGGCCGAGCACAAGCAGCTTATTTTGCGGGGGTCGGCCTCGACCGAGCCGGGTGCACCCGCCGAAACCAAGATTGTGATGCGCTATGTCACCCGCATGGGCGAACATCGCACCTATGAGGTGACGTGGGAGGGCATTGTCAATAACATGATGCGTCGCTACCGCGACAGCACCAGCGATTATGTGCGGCAAAAGCTCGAAGAATATATGAACCATCGGCCTTGCCCCACCTGCAACGGCAAACGCTTAAAAGATTGGGTATTGGCGGTGTATGTCGGCGACAAAAATATTAACGACGTGTGCAGCATGAGCATCCGCCAAGCACGTGATTGGGTGAACTCACTAGGAGTTGAAAATTTAGAATTAAAAATTGAAAATTCTGAAGAGCAATCCCTAATCCCTAATCCCCAATCACCAATCCCTCATTCACCCAATCAGTCATTCACTCATGCCCTCTCTGCCCGCGACCGCAAAATTGCGGCGCAGATTGTGAAAGAGGTGCGGGCGCGGTTGTCGTTTTTGGTGGATGTCGGCCTCGATTATTTGAATTTGGCGCGTGCCGCCATGACCCTGAGCGGCGGCGAAAGCCAGCGCATTCGTTTGGCGACGCAGGTCGGCTCGCAATTGATGGGCGTGTTGTAT
>CAMDWA010000107.1 GCA_945877855.1 Thermoflexus hugenholtzii JAD2
TGATGCTAGGGCCGGGATTAACGCCCCACGACTGCTCAGCAGCGCCCCGCTCATCACTGTCCACATCGTCCGGGCCAAGCCCAGATCTGTTCCTTTGTTGATGCTTGCTAGCGTTGCTATGATTGCTTCGACTGTTTTGTATACTGCGAGGGGATTTTGTATACTGCGAGGGGATGTTGTTCTTCTTTTTTTTTCATACCCTCTGTTTTACTACAGATTTGAACAACATCCCTACTTTTAGACTAAACTACTGTTTGATCATCAATAAGAATCGTAGATGCATTAAATTTGACAAACTTGACAAATTTGACAAATGATCAAAATAGCCTTGACAATTCTTCGTCGTTTATATATACTCTTTCCGCTTAACCAATGCAAACATTTAATTATCTCGTCAGCGCCGTGCGCGTAATAGACCCCGCTAACAAGGTGGCTGGGACCTATATTGCACATGGTGTCATGTTACCAATTGGCTTTGCCGGTTGGGAAGATAACAAAGTGACATGGAGAGAGGTGAGGATTGCGTAGACCATACGCATTCTAGTGTTCGATAACGAACCCGCCTCAGCCATATGCCGAGGCGGGTTTTTTGTTGCTTGGTGCAAGCCCACAATAAAACGCCGCAAGTCATTTGTAAACTGTAAAACCACATAACCATAAAAGGAGGAATTGAGATGAAAAGTCATATTTATACCCAATATCAGACTGTTGATTTGGCCCCGTTAACCATTGTGTTAAGAGAAGATCGTTTTGTCGAAATACGACAGGTTATCGAGCCGCTCGATCCATCTCAGTTTCTGAGGATTATTGACATGCAGCAATTGCAGCGTTAATCCTCAGCACCGACAGCGTCGGTGTCGCCCAACAACCCAATCTGTTTCATAGTTGAACCGGCCATTCGTTTGGCAGGGCTGGCGCTGTCATGCTTTTTGCGTGTAACGGCGGTCGTTCTTTTGTAGTAAACAACCCAAGCTTTTTAGCGCCACTGTTTAAAACAGGTTGGCGCAAACGATGAAAATCATGATGACGATTTATGCCACTACCTTTGGCGAAATGCTACGGGCTTTACGGTTACATGCCAATCTTACTCAATCTGAGCTAGGCCAAGCCACTGGTTATAGCCCCGCCTTGATCTCGCGGCTTGAGTCAAATGCCCGTTGCCCAGACATCGATATGCTCTATCAACGCTTTGTGCCAGCGTTGCAATTAGAGGTAGATTCGACAGATGCTCAACGTCTGATTGCTTTGGCGCATCAGCATCGATTGGCTCAGGTGATGGGGCCGCCGCCGCCGCCACCTCGTGCTGAGCTTAGCACCGCGATTATGTTGATGTTGGTCTTGAAGGTTATGGAGTCTGAACGAATATTGCAATAATACAAAAGGGGCACGGCATGCCGTGCCCCTACCACTCATGCAAAACAGGCAACAAATGCTGTGCCAATAAACCTTCGCCGCGTGGGGTGCGATGCACCGGTGTGTTGGTAAATTCATCGGCTGGCAGCACATTCCAAGCATCAACATAGCGCCAGCCCTGCTGCTGGGCTTGGGTCGCCATCAACCCGCGATATTGATCGTAGGCCCAACGTGGGTAAAAGGCATTGTAGCGGCGGTCGCTATTTTTGCCATCGCTCATGGCAATGGGTTCGTTAACCAGCACCAAGGGCACTGCCGCCCGTTTGGTAATGGCTTGCCCAGTCGCCAATACCTCTAGCGCCAAGTCTGCTTCGCGCAAGGTTTTTGCGCCAATGCTGGCCGCCGACAACCCACGCATGCCATCATCGGCCTCTAAATCGCGGCTATAGCGCTCATTTGCATCGGCAAAATCCTGATCAACACCCGTTGCCGCCCACATCACCCCCAACAATTGCAACCGCAACAAATCGGCCAAATCGCGGCGTTGCCCAATCAAGGTGCGATCCCAGATCGACAAATGCTCAAAGCTGGGCGCGTTGGGGTCAAGGGTACGCATCGGCGCTGCTGCTAACAATTTGCTTACTTCGTCGGGGTTGCGGTGCACCAACACATGTTCGGTTTGCCGATCAATCGGCAATGAATTAAGCGTGACCAGCCACAGCACCAAATCGGGTTGATACCCCAGCACCCGCTGCAAAATGAGGGCATCTTTAGTCAGCGAAAAATCGGGGTAACCGAGGTTATATACGCGCATCACGCGCCCATCTTTACTGCGCAAATTTTGTTGGTTAAGCGTCGCCGCTAGGGTTTGATTGGGTGGTAACAGGTAGCCCCATGTCGCCGAATCGCCAATCAGCACCACCCGAAATTCATTTGCGGCTTTGGCTTTTGCGATCTCGTGGGCGGCAAATAAGGCATCGAAATTATGTGTCACGAGGTTATAGTCGCGGTCGGGGCGATAGCCAAACGATAGTCGTTGCCGACCTGCTACCAAGCTGTTGTAAATTGAGACCCGCCCGATGAATGGCATCGGGTTTATTAGCGCAAAAACCACATTCACCAACACAAACAAGACCAAGGCTTTAAATGCAACGCGGGTATAAGAATTAGATAGGGGTGACATACGACGTGATGCATTATCCGTGAATTGTGTTGTCGGTATGTTGGGTTATCATTGGCCTGCCGTCTTATTTGCGGCTGCGCACCCAAAATGAGTACTTTGCCAACAGCCAATACCCGTATTCTCGCCATCGAAACCTCGTGCGATGAAACAGCCGCCGCTGTCATCGACAATGGGCGGATTATTCGCTCAAATATTGTCGCGTCACAGATCAATTTGCATCAGCAATATGGGGGGGTGTTTCCCGAAATGGCCTCACGAGCGCATATCGAGGTGATTGGGTCGGTGATTAAACAAGCGATGGAGGAAGCCAAAGTCACTTGGGATAGCATCACTGCCATTGCCGTGACCAAAGGGCCGGGCTTGCCGGGGTCGTTGGTGGTGGGGATGAATGCGGCCAAGGGCATCGCCCTGATGCGCGGCTTGCCGCTGCTTGGCATTAATCATCTCGAAGGGCATATTTATTCGCATTGGCTATTAAATGCCAATGGGCAGCCCACCACGATTAACAGCCAACAACCGGCGGCCATTGGTGATTTTCCATTGCTGGTGGTCATCGTTTCGGGCGGTCATACCGAGCTGGTGCTGATGCATGATCATGGCGATTATGAACTGGTGGGTCATACCATTGATGATGCTGTCGGCGAGGCGTTTGACAAAGTGGCGCGTATGTTGGGGCTGAGTTATCCGGGCGGCCCAGCCATTGAGCGGGTGGCACGAGCGGGTGACCCCAGCACGTTTTCATTTTCGCGCCCACGTATTGGCAATACTGGGCGTAACGGGCAACCACGCCCATATAACGGTGAATTTGATTTTTCGTTTAGCGGTGCAAAAACAGCCGTGCTAAACCTGTTACAAACGCAATTTATCAACACTGCCACCAAACAAACCCCGATTCCTGTCAACGATATCGCCGCCAGTTTTCAGGCGGCGGCGGTAGATTGGTTGGTTGAGAAAACTTTGGCTGCCGTGAAAAAATTTGGAGCCAAGGCGGTGTTGGTCGGGGGGGGCGTGTCGGCCAACAAATTATTGCGTCAAAAAATGACCGCCACATTTAACCCACATCCCATCATGCCGTCATCGGTAGCCCGCAATGTTGATGTGAAAGATCGCAATGATCGCGCAGCAACCTTGCCGGTGTTTTTTCCGCCCATGTCATTATGCACCGACAACGCCGCCATGATCGGGGCCGCCGCCCATTTTGCCTACTTGCGTGGCATCCGCGATACGCTTGAGCTTGACGTTTTGCCCGATTTGAAGTTGGGGCGATAAGGGGTTGTATAAGAACGCTGCTGTTTATCTCTCACGAAGATCACAAAACTCATAAAGAAGCTATTTTTTATAAACCCTCCGTGTTCTTTGTGAGCTTTGTGTGAGGTTTTGTATTGATGAAAATAGTTTTTATACTAACCCTAAGCTGTGCCAAGAACGGGTGAAACCAGCAGAAATCGTATTATTGCATCTTATTTAGAATTAACTAGCAAGTTGGCAAATTTTGTGGTGTAAATTTGCCCATAAATGCGTTACAATTTTCGCCATCCATCATCATGCTTGCAAAAGTTGCGTCATGCGCCGTATTGGGTCTAGAGGGGACTATTGTCGAGGTCGAAGTCGATAGTAGCAAAGGGCTGTCTTCATTTACTTTGGTCGGGTTGCCCGATGCCGCTGTCAAAGAAAGCAGCGAACGGGTGCGGGCCGCCATGCGTAACAGTGGCCTGCGCTTTCCCTATAATCGCGTCACCGTTAACCTCGCCCCCGCCGATCTCAAAAAAATTGGCCCTGCTTACGACCTGCCGATGGCTTTGGGCGTACTTGTTGCCTCAGAGCAACTGAGCGATGCCTTGTTGCAAAGTGCCTTGGTCATCGGTGAGTTGGCCCTCGATGGCAGTGTGCGCCATGTGCGCGGCATTTTGCCGATGACAGCCTTCGCCCGCAGCAAAGGCTATCAACGCATGTTTGTGCCAGCTTGCGATGCTGCCGAGGCCGCACTCGTGCCCGATATTGAGGTGATTGGCGTGCATTCGTTAGCCGACGTGGTGGCGGCGCTCAATGGCCTGACCGAGCTAAATGTGGTGGCGGCTGGGCAAGCTTTGCCTGCCCACGATCAGGTGTTGCCCGTCAGCGCTATCATCGATTTTAAAGATATCAAAGGTCAAGAGGTGGCAAAACGGGCGATGGAATTGGCGGCGGCAGGGGGGCACAATTGTTTGTTTAAGGGCAGCCCGGGTGCGGGCAAAACCATGTTGGCCCGCGCCATGCCCGGCATTTTGCCAGCGTTGTCGGTCGAAGAGGCGCTTGAGGTGACGCGCATTTATAGCGTGGCCGACATGTTGACCAACGATGAGCCAATGTTGCGCACCCGCCCATTTCGCGCCCCGCATCACACCATCAGCCATGCCGGTTTGGTGGGGGGCGGCAAAATGCCGCGCCCGGGTGAGGTCAGTTTAGCGCATCGCGGGGTGTTGTTTCTCGACGAGTTCCCCGAATTTGACGCACGGGCGCTCGAAGTGTTGCGCCAGCCGATGGAAGACAAAGTCGTCACCATCAGCCGCGCTGCTGGTTCTCTGACGTTTCCGGCCAATTTTCAACTGATCGCGGCCATGAACCCATGCAAATGCGGTTGGTATGGCGACCCAGTCAAGCCATGCACCTGCTCGCCAGCCAATGTCAGCCAATATCAAAAGAAAATTTCTGGCCCATTGCTCGACCGCATCGATATTCATTTAGATGTGCAACGGGTCAATTTTGACAAATTGAGTGATTCGCGGGTGAATGAATCATCCGAGGCAATTCGGGCGCGGGTGCAGGCGGCGCGTGACCGTCAAACCGCACGGTTTAAAGACAGCAGCCCCGCCCTGCGTTGTAATGCCGACATGGGGGTTGGCGAATTGCGCCAATTTTGTGCGTTGGATGCGGCGGGCACCAATTTGATGAAGGCCGCCATGCAGCAGCTACAACTCAGCGCCCGCGCCTTTCATCGTGTGCTCAAACTGGCCCGCACCATTGCCGATCTGGCCGGGTGCGAGGCCATTCAAACCGCGCATCTCGCCGAGGCCTTGCAGTATCGCCCGAAGATTAATGCGTGATTACACGCTTTCACAGCGTCTGTTAAATCGCTTGAGGTATAGTACATCGACGATGTCGTCAAAACCTAATCACACGCATACTACAGATGAGAGCAGTGAGCTTGGCCCACAAAAGACAGTTGCTGGGTTCGCCGAAGCCATTATTCGCAGGCTGATTCGGGCTGCCGATGAGGTGCGTAAAAATGCCTATGTACCTTATTCTGGCTATCACGTGGGGGCGGCGGTGTTTACAAAATCGGGTATGGTCTTTACTGGCTGTAATGTTGAAAATGCCTCGTATGGGCTGACCAATTGCGCCGAGCGTAGCGCTATTTTTACTGCTATTGGCGAGGGCCAACGCGAATTTGTGGCAATTGCCGTTGTGACCGATCAAGGTTGGTCGCCGTGTGGGGCCTGTCGTCAGGTCATTCGTGAATTTGGCGACAATATTGCCGTGATTATTGCCGATGGCAAAGGCAATTACACTAGCACCACTTCGGGCGCGTTATTGCCATCTGGGTTTAGCGCCGCAGATATGAAATGAGGTTGAGTTGTTGAAGCGATTGTTGTTTTTGCTAACGATCATTATTTTTGTTGTGTTGGCAGTGCGGCTTTGGACGCATTATCGGGCCGATGGGGATGTGCGTGATGATCTTGAGCAAATCCCCAAGCGTAAAGTTGCTATTGTTTTTGGGGCTGGCGTTTTTAATAATTTGCCATCGCCGGTGTTATATGATCGTATTTTGGCGGGGGCCGAGCTGTATAAAGCAGGCAAAGTGAGCAAATTGTTGATGAGTGGTGACAATCGATTGTTGGGCTATAACGAGCCAGAGGTGATGCGCCGCACCGCTTTGCAAATGGGCATACCCGATGCTGATATTGCACTCGATTATGCTGGGCGTAGCACTTATGAAACTTGTTATCGCGCTCACGATATTTTTGACCTGCGCGAGGCTATTTTAGTGACACAACGCTTTCATTTAGACCGTGCCATGATGATTTGTGAGCAATTTGGCATTGATGCGGTGGGTTTTGTGGCAGATCGTCGCCCTTATCGTGGAATGTGGTTTAATCACTTGCGTGAAGCCTTGGCAACCATAAAGGCAATCTGGGAAGTTTTTATCACACGGCCATTGCCGGTGATGGGTGAAAAAATAAAAATTTGAGTGAGTGAGAGAATGAGCGAAGTAAATACAAGAGAAGCCGCATGGGCGCTGGTGACTGAATGGACCACTGACCCAGCTTTAATTCGGCATATGTTATCGGTTGAGACGGCGATGCGGGCGTATGCCCCGCGTTATGGTGGCGACCCAGATATTTGGGGCACGCTCGGTTTGGTGCATGATTTTGATTATCAGCGTCACCCGACGTTGGTGGGGGATGATTGTCACCCGGTGGTCGGCTGCCGATTATTGCGGTCGTTGGGGTGGAGCGAAGAGATTGTGCGTGGGATCGAAGCCCATGCCAGTGAGCGCACCGGGGTTTTTCCAACATCGATAATGGAGAAAACCTTGGTGGCGGTGGATGAATTGACCGGCTTTGTTGCTGCGGTGGCGTTTGTGCGCCCTAGCAAAAATGTGGCTGATGTGCAGTTATCGTCGATCAAAAAGAAGTGGAAAGAGAAAGCCTTTGCTGCAGGCGTGCATCGTGATGAAATTGAACATGCTGCCGCCAATTTGGGTGTGCCGCTCGATGAACATATTGGGGTGGTGTTGGCAGCAATGCAAGCCGATGCCAAAAAATTAGGGCTGGCAGGCATAAGCGCGTAAAATATTAAACAATGGACACCGCTAAAGGCAATAAAGATAGTGAAATTTCGGCAAATAAATCGTCCGAAGGGTCACGTGTTGCCAAAATACAGCGTTGTCCCTCTTGTTTTTCGCGTATTACAGGTGATGTGCCATTTTGCCCAACCTGCGGGCACGAATTTGCCCTGCCGCAACCTGTGGCATCAGAGCAAGTGGTGGTTCAGGCCGATGTCGCTATAACTGACTCAGCCGAGACTCAGCCTGAGGCGGTTGATGCAGACGGTGTCATCGCGGCAGATGTTGACGATATTGCCAAACCTAACCCTGCGCCTCCACTGCGCATCCCTTGGGGGGTGATTGGCGTGGCTGCTGTTATTTTGGCAATGGTGATCGGGGCGGTGTTGGTTTTTCGGCGTGATGATGGCACGACGATTACCCCATCCCCCACTGTATCTTCGGCCTTGGGGCAGGTAACGTCTTCTACCCAAGTGCCAACACCAATCGTGACCATTACGCCGGTGCGTATCATTCGCACACCCACCGCTGTGCCCCCAACCGAATATGTGGTTCAGCCGAATGATACTTGTGGTGGCATTGCCGAAAAATATCGCATTCCCCTTAGCACCTTTTTGCAGTTTAACGCGCTCACGAACGATTGTGTTATTGCGGCTGGGGCAAGGTTGCGTATTCCGGCCCCAACGGCGACCCCCGGCCCATCCCCAACGCCTGAAATTATCGAGGTATTTGGGCCGTTACCCACACGCCCAGCCCAAATTGTTTATGAGGTAAAAGAAGGGGATGTGTGCGGCAAAATTGCTGGCGATAACGGTATCCCCGTGTCACAACTCATTCAACAAAATAGGCTTGATGTGACCTGCACGATTAAACCGGGCCAAAAATTAACGATTGTGTTTGCTACAGCAACCCCATTTGTGACTGCTGCGCCAATTGTGGCGCGTACGCCTACCCCCGTTGGGATGTATGGGGCACCACAATTGCTTGCGCCTGTGCATAACAGCATCATTACCACCACACAAGCGGCTATTACTTTAGAATGGTTGACCGTTGGCTTATTACGCCCAGATGAATGGTATGTGGTGCAAGTGCAACCCTCGAATGCAATTACCGTGCCGATTTTTGAGACCAAGGCTTCATCGATCAAATTGACTGAAGCCTTGCTGAATAACCAGCCTGAGCGACAATTTACGTGGTGGGTGCAAGTTAAACGCTTAAAAGAGGTTAAAGCCAATGGCGAGCGTGTCTACGAAGAGATTAGCCCGCCAAGCGACGTAAAGCAATTTGTGTGGCGAAAATAGCTAAAACTGCCAGCTATGCAGCAGATCCCAGGTTAGGGTATGCCACCAATTGGCTTGCCAATCGGCTTTAAAGCGAAAAAGATGATAGGTATTGGCGACAAACGAGGCCGAGCCGAGCCGTCCACCTTCGTTTAAGAAGGCCATCACTTCATCTTGCATTTTGCGTGGAATATCGGCCATAGCGACGGTGATGTGCGCATGAAACTGATTGCCACGCGGGTCACGGTGGCGAAAATCACAATCTGGGTGAATGAGTGGCTCTAATGCCGCCCACGAGCGGTCTGAGGCTTCGATTAGGCCCGGGTTGGGTGTGCCCCCATCGGGCAAATGTTGCCAACTGGTGACTAGCCCTGATCCCATTTTAATGATGCCGCCGTTATAAACCGTGCAGGGTTTAAAGCCTGCAAATGCCGCATCGAGGCGCGTCACCATGTCGGCTACGGCGGCATCGCTGCGATAAAACCCTTTGATGGTGGCATGGGGCATAAAAAGCCCAGCCGTGATAAACCCATATTGTGCCCGCAACAATCGATGCGCCTCGGCAATGGCCTTGCTGGTGGCGTAGTCGGGTCTTAAATAAAACCCATAGCGATAATTTGAAGTCTCTGTCATGATTAATCTGATAGTAATTTTTGTAGGGTGTCTTGGTCGATGTTGCGGTTGGCTTGGGTGGCCCGCCGCCAACTTAAGGCGCGTGGCAACCCAATTAAGCCAGCCAATTGGCCTTTTAGCCGCATACGGGCGGCCTCGCCGCGCCAAGCGCGTAAGGCTGCGCGGGTAATGCCCCATTGCTCGCCCAAAATTTGCCGCCAATGGCTGCGCAAAATTTCGCTTGGCACGTCTTTGGCCAACAACCAAATAAAATTTCGCCCATCATAATAACTGTTAAGTACACCGCCGCCGGTGGCGCTGACCTTATGGTAAACAATGGCATCGTGGGCAAAAGCACATTTATAGCCAGCCAATTGCGCCCGCCATGCCAAATCAACATCTTCGCATGAGAATTGAAAACGGTCGTCGAGCAATCCGATTTGGTCGAGCATACTGCGTTTGTAAACCGAGGCCGCCCCACACGCCCCAAATACATAAGGGCTGTCAAATTGCCCATGATCGGGTTGCCATGCCCCACGATTGCCCGGCACACCGCGCACGCTGTAAAAGTCACCCGCCGAATGAATATGATCGCGTTTGTCAAACAAGCGCAATTTGCTCGCCACAAACCCAGCGTCGGGCTGCCGCGCAAAGGCTGCGGCCACGTTTTCGAGCCAATGTTCATCGGCCTCGGTGTCATTGTTTAGCAACGCCACCGCATCCCCTAGCGCGGCCTTCATGCCGGTGTTACACGCGCCAGTAAACAGGCGGTTACTGGGCAGTTGAATGAATGTAACCTCGGGATAATCCCGCGTCATTAATTCACTGGTGCCGTCGCTTGAGGCGTTATCCACCACAATGATCTCATAGGGCAGCAGCGTTTGCCGCCGCAAAGCCGCAAGACAGGTTGGCATATGATGTGCGCCGTTGTAGGTTGGAATGACGACTGAGATAAGCATAGCTGGAATTACGAATTACGAATTACGAATTACGAATTGGAAGGCATGAGTCACGACTCGTGACTCGTGACTTATGCCTTATAAAGCCTCAACTGCTCCAATTTGTAATTCGTAATTCGTAATTCGTAATTTACAATTGCCCCCCATTATGAGCGATGTAGCCGTTCAATCGTTGAAATCCGTATTAGACCAATATGAGCTAGGCGGTTTTTTTGACGAGATGTTTAGCGCCCCCCACCAACCGCACTCCCATTACCAGACGCTTTATGGTCAATTAAGTGACCTAAACCCACAATCATTCGACGAGCGACGACGGGCCGCCGATGCCTCATTTTTATATCAAGGCATTACATTTACCGTTTATGGCGACAATGACGATGGGATCGAGCGTATTTTTCCCTTTGACCTTATCCCGCGCATCATTCCACATCGTGAATGGGCCGTGATCGAAAAAGGCTTGGTGCAACGTGTCACCGCGCTCAACCAATTTTTGTGGGATATTTATCATGATCAGCGCATCATTCGCGAAAAACGCATTCCAGCCGAATTGGTGTTTGGGGCAAAACATTACCGCCGCGAAATGATTGGGCTAAATGTGCCACAGCAAATATATTCGCATATTATCGGCTCCGACCTCATTCGCGATGATCATGGCAATTATTTGGTGCTCGAGGATAACCTGCGCTCGCCCAGCGGTGTGAGCTATATGCTTGAGAATCGTCAAGCCATGAAACGCACCTTTGCGCGTATGTTTGCGCGTTACGGGGTGCGGGCTATCGACCATTACCCACAGGAATTGCTTAATACCTTGCGCTCGGTTGCGCCACATCACGAGGCCGATCCCAATGTGGTGTTGCTCACGCCCGGCATTTATAACTCGGCTTATTTCGAACATTCATTTTTGGCGCGTCAAATGGGCATCGAGATCGTCGAAGGGCGCGATTTGGTGGTGCATGACAATAAGGTCTTTACCCGCACCGTGCGTGGCCTAAAACAAGTAGATGTGATTTATCGGCGTATCGATGATGAATTTCTTGACCCGTTGGGCTTCAGACCCGACAGCGCCCTCGGTGTGGCTGGTTTGTTAAATGCTTATCGCGCTGGCAATGTCACCTTGGCCAATGCTATCGGCACAGGCGTGGCCGATGATAAAGCCGTTTATGCTTATGTGCCCGATATGATTCGTTTTTATTTAGATGAAGAACCAATCTTGCAAAATGTGCCAACCTATCTGGGGCTGCGTGATGATGATCGTCAATATATGCTCGAACATCTCGACCGTTTGGTGGTGAAATCGGTCAATGAAAGCGGTGGCTACGGCATGTTGATCGGGCCACATGCCACTCACGCCGAGCGCGAAAAATTCTATGACATGATCGTCGCCAACCCGCGCAATTTTATTGCCCAACCCGTCATTTCACTCAGCCGCCACCCCACTTATTTTGATGGCGAAATTCATGGTTGCCACGTCGATTTGCGTCCCTACATTTTGTGTGGCGAAAAAATTACCCTCGTGCCCGGCGGCCTCACCCGCGTCGCGCTCAAGCGCGGCTCGCTTGTGGTCAATTCATCGCAAGGTGGCGGCTCAAAAGATACTTGGGTGTTACAAGAGTAAAAAAGAGTTGAAAGTGCAAAGTGCAAAGTGCAAAGTGCAAAGTTGAAAGTAAAAAGCCAATTGACACTTTGCACTTTCAACTTTCCACTTTCCACTAAAAAAAATGTTATCTCGTGTTGCTGATTCCCTATTCTGGATGTCACGCTATATTGAGCGTGCCGAAAATATCACGCGCATCTTAACCATCAACTTTAATGCGTTGCTTGATATGCCGATGGTTGATGCCGCCAAAAGCTGGCGCCCTTTACTCGCCATTTCGGGTGATCTTAGCCTGTATGAAGATTTGTATCCCGAAATTAACGTTCGTAATGTGATGGATTACACCCTATGGCATGTGGGCAATCCCAATTCGGTCATTAACTGTATTGTGCGTGCCCGCGAAAACGCGCGTAGTGTGCGCGAACAAATTAGCAGCGAAATGTGGGAGCACCTGAACCGGCTGTATCATCATTTGCGCAGCATGAACCGCGATGAAACCCGCCGCAGCCCACACGAATTTTTTACCATTGTGCGTGATGGTTCCCATGCTTTTCAAGGCATTACCAATACCACCATGCCACATGGTGAAGGCTATGAATTTATTCAGCTTGGCAAATATATCGAGCGGGCTGGCATGACCTTGCGGGCGCTTGATTCAAAATATGCAACCGTGAATGCCTTGCCCGAAGGATTGCCCGAAGCCTCATTGCATTTAATCGCCTTGCTAAAATCATGTAGCGCCTTCGAGGCTTTTCGAAAGAGCAATGGCTCGCAACTTCAAGCCTCACGGGTGGCCGAATTTTTATTGCTTAGCCCAGAGTTTCCGCGGGCGGTGCGGTTTTGTTTGCAGCATTGTCTCGATTCGGTCAATGCCATTAGTGGCAAAGAGAGCGATGTGATTCGCACTGTGCCAGATCGGCAAACGCCCCAACGTTTGTTTGGCAAACTTAATGCCGAGCTTGAATATTTAGACATGCAAGATGTGCTTGATCAATCATTGGTCGACTATATCAATGACTTGTTTGCCCGTATTAATGCTGCGGGTGACACGATTACAAGGTCATTTTTTAGCACTCAAGTCATTTTGCCACCGCCACGCGGCATGGCCGCGCTCCAGCAATCTCATCAACAGCAGCAACAACAATAAATTACGAATTACGAATTACAAATTACGAAGCGCAAAATTACTTGCAATCAATTCGTAATTCGTAATTCGTAATTCGTAATTCATAAGACTATGCGTTTGCAAATCGAACACACGACCAAGTTTGAATATGACATGCCGATTACCGAGGCTTATACCGAGGTGCGAATGCGGCCATTAAACGACAGCAGCCAACGCTGCCAGTCATTTGAGCTGGTGACCGCCCCCGATTTAAATGAATTTCGCTATACCGACCGTTTTGGCAATGATGTGCGTTTTTTTGATTTAATTTCACCGCATCAAGCCTTAATTTTGACAGCCATTAGCGAAGTCCACACCCCAGCATCTTATTTTCTGCCTCAGCCAGATTTATCGCCACTCGATTTACACGACTATCTAATGGCATCGCCTTTGGTGCCACTTGGCCCGGCTTTAAATGCTTTTGGGCAATCGCACAAAATTGTAAGCGAAACAGGTGAGATCGATGTGCGGGCTACCGCCTCGGCGCTGATGACCGCTACCTATCACGCACTTAAATATGAAAGCGGGTTAACCGATGTCAGCACCAAAGCCGATCAAGCCCTTGCGTTGGGTGGGGGGGTGTGCCAAGATTTTACCCATGTGATGTTGGCGGCGTGTCGTAGTGTTGGCATTTCATCTCGTTATGTCAGCGGTTATTTATATGTTGAATTAAATAATCGCCAGCCCAATGACCCAGACCCTGATTTGGCAACCCATGCATGGGTCGATGTCTATTTGCCGAATGCGGGCTGGATCTCGTTAGACCCGACCCATAATTGTGAGCAAAGTGAGCGTCATATACGCTTAGCAGTGGGGCGCGATTACACCGATGTGCCCCCCACTCGTGGGGTTTATAAGGGCAATGCCAAAGAACAAATGAAGGTGCGGGTGCGGGTGTTTAAATAAAGCCAGCGCCTCGTGCTAAACTTCGCGCCCTATGGGTCTTTCTACCGGAATCGTTGGGCTGCCAAATGTTGGCAAGTCCACCATCTTTAACGCACTCACGGCTGCCGGTGCATTGGCAGCAAATTATCCTTTTGCGACTATCGAACCCAATACGGGCGTAGTCGCCGTGCCCGATCCGCGTCTCAAAGAGATCGAAAAAATTATCAAAACCGAAAAACTTGTGCCAGCCTATATCGAAATCAAAGATATTGCTGGTTTGGTCGCTGGTGCATCACAAGGCGAAGGCTTGGGCAATAAATTTCTCGGCCATATCCGCGAAACCGATGCTATTCTGCATGTGGTGCGCTGTTTTAGTGATAGCGATGTGGTGCATGTCAGCGGATCAGTCGATCCAATTCGCGATATCGAAATTATTAACCTTGAACTGGCTTTAGCTGATCTTGAAAGCGCTGAGCGCCAACTGGAAAAAAATAAACGCAGCGCCGCCAGCAGTAAAGACCCCGATGCGGCACAGCGTGCCGAGTTACTTGCCCCAATCGTCGAGGCACTCCAAGCTGGCAAATGGGCACGCACCGTTATGGGCGGCTACGATGCCAATATGTTGCGTATCTCACGCAGTTTTGGCCTCATCACCACCAAGCCAGTGCTCTATGTGGCAAATGTTGATGAAGCCAACC
The DNA here is from genome assembly GCA_945877855.1 of Thermoflexus hugenholtzii JAD2. Lineage (GTDB taxonomy): Bacteria > Chloroflexota > Anaerolineae > J036 > Brachytrichaceae > AQU-03. The sequence continues at coordinate 14,555 of CAMDWA010000107.1, forward strand.
CCACCGGCGAGGGCAATCCTTATGTTGCTCAGGTGCGGGCACATGCCGCCGCCGAAGGCTCGGAGATGGTGGTCATTTCAGGGGCCATTGAGGCCGAAATTAGCGCCTTGGAAAGCGAAGAAGAAAAGCTCGACTTTTTAAGCAGCTTAGGGCTAGACGAATCGGGTTTGTCAAAATTGACACATGCCGCTTACAAATTATTAGCATTACAGTCTTACTTTACGGCTGGCCCTAAAGAAATTCGCGCATGGACGATTCCGGTGGGTGCCAAGGCCCCACAAGCCGCTGGCGTCATTCACACCGATTTTGAAAAAGGCTTTATTCGGGCTGAAGTGTATACGTTGGATGATTTAAAGACCTATAAAGTCGAGTCAGCCATTCGCGCCGCAGGCAAATTACGATCCGAAGGCAAAGAATATGTTGTGCGTGATGGTGACATTATGCACTTCTTGTTTAATGTTTAACAAATATCTTTGTAGAGACGCGCCACTGGCGCGTCTTATATGACG
>CAMDWA010000108.1 GCA_945877855.1 Thermoflexus hugenholtzii JAD2
AAAAAACAAGCAGGCGATTGTGCATTAACCCCCAACAGCAATAAACCACGATTTTTGCTGATGGCTGCCATCCATGCCCGTGAACTTAGCACCTCTGAAATGGCGTATCGTTGGATCGATTATTTGCTCAATAATTATAATAATAATGCCGATGTTGCCATGTTGCTTGACCACAATGAAATGTGGGTCATCCCTGTGGTTAACCCAGATGGGCGTTTAATTGTTGAAGGCGGCGGCAATACGCCTTATTTACAACGCAAAAACGCCAATAACACCTCGGGGACATGTGCAGTACCACCGACATCGACCAATCAACATGGGGTCGATCTCAATCGCAATGCCAATTGGGGCTGGGCACCCGGTGCGTTAGGCACTTCCACCAATCCATGTGACCAAACATACAATGGCCCGAGCGCATCTTCAGAGCCAGAAATAGTCGGGTTACAAACCTTGGTCGGGCAGCTTTTTCCAGATACCAAAGGGCCAGCCATTACAGACCCGGCAGCCCAAAACACACGTGGCGCATTCATCACCTTACATAGTTATGGCAATTTAGTCTTATTGCCCTTTGGCGACAACAACGGAAACACCCCAAATGATGCTGGGTTACGTGCCCTTGCCTTTCGCATGAGTTCGTATAACAACTATAAAACAGGTCGCCCCCCTGAGATTTTGTATGGGGTGACCGGGGCTACCGATGATTGGGCCTATGGCACGCTAGGCGTACCCAGTTTCACCTTTGAAATGGGCGCAAGCAGCGGTACGTGTAGTGGTTTTACCCCCGCTTATACCTGCCAAGACAGCACTTTTTGGCCGCTAAACTTGCCAGCCTTCTTATTTGCAGCCAAAAATGTGCGCGAGCCTTATAACACAGCATTAGGGCCAGTAGCCATAAACCTGAATGTAAGCGCAAGCAATGTCGTCTCTGGCAACAGTATTAGCCTGACCGCCACACTCAATGACAATGCCTTTGGCAATGCCGCTGGTAGCATTGGTCGCCCTACCTCACAACCCATTTCAACCGCACAATATTTTCTAGATACCCCACCTTGGGCCGGGGGCGTTGGCATGACCATGAATGCCAGTGATGGCACATTTAACACAGACAATGAAAATGTCACAGTCTCGATCAATTCATCAGGCCTCGCCCTCGGTCGGCATACGTTATATGTGCGTGGCAAAGATACGGCGGGCAATTGGGGCGCACCCAGCGCCATTTTCTTTAATGTCGTCACACAAACCCTCAGCGGCAATAGCGGTTTGCTAAACCCCAGTACCAACAACCCCAAAGTAAGCAACAGTGGCGACAACAATGGCTATGAGAACAGCCCAACCAACGCCTATACAAATGATGGCATCTTTGCGGTCGATCGAAATTCAGGCACATCAAGCACGGCTGCCAATACCACCTGCACCAGCACCGCCAAAGATTCTCATCAATTTGGCAACTACAATATTAGCGTCCCCAATGGCGCCAATATTGCTGGCATCGAAGTGCGGCTTGATGCCAAAATCGATTCAATCACCCCCGCCTCGTTTATATGCGCCCAACTTTCGTGGGATGGTGGCACAACTTGGACAGCCGTCAAAACGACCACATCACTCACCACCGCCGAGGCCACGTATACGCTTGGGTCTGCGACAGATACCTGGGGACGCGCTTGGAACCTTAGTGAATTAAGCAATACCAATTTCAAACTACGGCTCATTGATGTTGCAGGATCAACCGCCCGCGACTTCTCGCTCGACTGGGCCGCAATCCGTGTGCATTATCAATAGCGCAAATGCCAAGTGAATAAACATCAATGTATGGAAGCCAGCGTCAATGGCACTGGCTTCCATACATAAGGCTGTCCAAATGTCGCCTTCTTGTTCCCGCAAAAGCGCAATCGTCTTAAATTAAGGTTTCAGCTTCACCCGTCATTCCCTCGAAAGAGGGAATCCATAACGCGGTGGACATCAATTTGATGTGATTGCTACATTTTTACCTGCATCGTTATGGATCTCCGCATTCGCGGAGATGACAAGTTAAGCACACGGCTGACTTTTGAACAGCCTTACCCATCCATTGAAATCGGCACAACACGATGAATTAAGAGTAAAATCACGGGCACTTTGATGCACCAGCCCCCCCTTGCAGGCACGCACCCCATTCGCTACACCGAATATAAAAACGGGGTGCGCGAAGAAGTCGCTGCTGGTGTGATTGAAGAAGGGCTGACCTGCCTAAGCGTAAACGGGCAAGAACTGGCGACCCTGATGTGCAGCCCAATCCAGCTTGATGATTTGGCACTGGGTTTTTTACGCGCCGAGGGCTTTATCACCAACATGGACGAGGTGCGGCATGTGCATATCTCAAAGTCGAACTGCGTAGAAGTGTGGCTGAATAAAACCTTTGAAAAGCCCAAACGCAGCATCACTACCGCCGGTTGCGGCGGTGGCATCACCTTCGATGACCTCAGCCAACGTCATGAGCCATTGGTATCGGCCTTAACACTCAAACCCGAGCAGGTGTGTGGCCTGATGCGCCAACTTATGCTCTCGGCCACCATCTATAACCATGTAAGGGGCATTCACACTTCGGCCCTCAGCGATGGCGACCGACTCGTTTATTTGGCCGAAGATGTCGGTCGTCATAACACCATCGACCGGCTATGGGGCAAGGCCCTGCGGAATGGCTACAACCCCGCCCAGCATGTGCTGCTCACCTCAGGGCGCATCAGCAGTGAAATGTTGAGCAAAGCCATGAAGATGGGCGCACCGATCGTCATCTCACGCACCTCGCCCACCTCGTTGTCGGTTGCCTTGGCGCAAGCGTGGGGGCTGACCCTGATCGGCTATTGTCGCGGCAAAGATTTTAGGGTGTATGCGGGGGCGGAGCGGATTGAAGGGTAAGCCAACCAGCCAAAGCCGTCATCTCAGCAAACGCGAAGACCCATCACAACACAAGTAAAAATACGACCCCTCATTTTCGTAAATTGAGGAGCCTCCAAAATGCAATATGACCAAAGTCATATTGCCCGAGCAACTTGCCAACCCAGCCCCAAGCGCATAAGCTTGGCCTGTATGTCTTCGCTCAGCCACGAGATCCGAAAATTTAACCGCTTTGAGCTGAAATACCTTATTTCGCTACCCCAAGCCAAAGCCCTGCAACACGCCCTACACCCATTTTTGCAGCCCGATGATCATGGCAATGCACAAGGTGGCTATTTCATCAGAAGCCTCTATTACGATTCAGCCGATTACCGCTGTTATTGGGAAAAAATCGACGGCATCCCTTTTCGGCGCAAATTACGCATTCGTTATTACGAAGATGAATCGGAATTGAGCGACGAGCGGCGCGTATTTGTTGAGATCAAGCAACGGGTAGATAAAACAACCCAAAAACGACGGGTGACAATGCCGTATGCCGATGCGCGATTGTTATGTGACCGTCGCCAAATCCCCGAACATGCCTCATCAGATGCCGGCACGCTTAACGAAATTTATGGGTTACTTGCCCAATATGACATGCGACCCGCCTGCATCGTTCGCTATCGGCGGCAAGCCTTGATGGGCGATGATCTCGATCTCGGTTTGCGCGTCACCTTCGACACCGAATTGCAATATCGTGCTCACCCCGACGAGATGACCCAAACCCAAGATTTGCTACCCATGTTACCCGCCGATCAGGTGGTGATGGAGATTAAAGCCAATGAGCGCGTGCCTTATTGGTTAACAGAATTGATTGCCGCGCACAATTTACGGGCCATTCGGCTGAGCAAATATTGCCGCGCTATCGAGTTATCCCTATAAAAATTAAAACCGAGAAATAAAATGAACATTACGATCCAAGACCTCACCGGCACCTTTTCCGTCCTCGATGTTACACTGGCGCTCACCCTCAGCTTTATCTTGGGGGCATTTATTGGCTGGGTTTATAAAATAACCCATCGTGGCGCTTCCTATACCCAAAGCTTTGTCTTTACCTTGGTCATGAATTGTATGGTGGTTGCTATTGTCATGCTGATCGTTGGCTCGAATATTGCACGGGCCTTCTCTTTGGTCGGGGCGTTATCAATCATTCGGTTTAGAAATGCGGTAAAAGAAACCCGCGATGTCAGCTTTATTTTCTTAACAATGGCGATTGGCATGGCGGTTGGCACCAAGTTTTATCTCATGGGGCTAATCGCAACCGTCATCATCAGCCTTGTCATCTTGATCATGACGCGCTTTAATTGGTATGCCCGCCCAATGATGAGCCAAGTGTTGCGTATTCAATTGCCGGTCGATCTCGATTTTGCCAAGTTATTTGATGATGTTTTTCTCAAATATACGGCCTCATCTGAGTTAATCAGTGTCGATTCGGTGCGCAGCGGCTCCCTAACCGAGCTAACGTATAGCATTGGGGTTAAAAACAGCAGCGATATTCAAGCATTTTTAACCGAAATAAAACGCATCAACGGCAACAACAAAGTAACCTTGTTGGCCGGTTATAACAATACCGATTTATAAAACCCCATGAGCCTGCAATTTAAACGCCACGCGGCGCTGGTCGGCGCACTCATCGTAACCATTTCACTATTCATTTTTGGCCTCGGCAACACCCGCGTTATTTCTTATGCCATCAATAACAAACCGCTGGCCACCGAAACCCCAAGCCACAACTATCGTAATACACAAGCCTTGTTTGATGAAAGCATCGTGCACCAAATTCAAGTCATTATGCCGCAAAAAAGCTACGACATGCTAATTCGCACCTATCAGCAAACGCAAGAAAAAGATTATTTTGAGGCTGATGTCATCATCGACGGGGTGCGCATCAACAAGGTCGGTATTCGGCTCAAAGGCAATGCCTCATTAAGAACCGCCATCGACAACGCCACAAATGGTGCGCAACGCGCAGCGGGCGGGCCACCGGAAGGTGGCGGCCCACCAGGAGGTGGCCCCATGAGCGGCTGTTTTGTGGGCAATGGCAATGCCCAAGGCGGGATGCCCAAGCCACAAGCCCCACCCGCCGGTATGCCCAAACCCGAATTTGGCGGCAGGGGCGGTGGCCCGGGCGGTGACAATGACCCCACTGTGCCAACCGCAGTGCCCTATTTAATCAAATTTGATGAATTTGTCAAAGGCCAGCGCTACCAAGGCCATACCACCTTAGCCATTCGCAATTATGGCATTTCATCCAATGCCGCCGTTTTGCATGAACCACTCACCTATTATGCTGCCCACGTGCTGGGCATTCCGGCCCCCGGCACGGCCTATGCTGGGGTACGCTTCAATGATGGTGCCGAAAAATTTTATAGCCTATCGAGCCTAGTCGATGAAGACTATTTGCAAGCCTATTTCCCAAAAAGCAGCGGCGTGCTGTATAAGGCCGAGCTAGGGGCTAACTTAAAATATAACGGCGAAGCACCCGAAAATTATTCGAGCTGTTACGACCAAAAAACGCGGGTAAAAGAAGCCGATATGCGCCCAATCATCGACATGATCCGGTTTATTAATCAGGCCGATGATGCCACCTTTGAACGTGATTTAGGTAACTATTTTGAGATCGACTCGATTATCAATTATTTGGCGCTCAATAATCTATTGGTCAATGTCGATTCATTGGCTGGTATGGGCAACAATTATTATTTATATTACAACGACCAAAGCAAACGCTTTAGCTTATTGTTATGGGATGCCAACGAAAGTTTAGGCAAATTGGCTGGTGGGGCCAATGCCGCACGATACGATTTGTATTATGAAGGCACAAATACCGGCCCAGCCCCCGCCGTAAATAATGCCGCCGCCGGGGCCAATGGTGCAGCCCTCGGCGGCGGCCCGCCAATGATGAATGGGGAGAATATCCTCAAGAAACGCTTTTTGAGCAACCCAACCTTTCGCAAGCGCTACGAAGAAGCACTCAAGAAACAATATACAGCGCTATTTGTCAATGATGCTTTTACCCCCCAAATCACAACCTATTCAAACCTCGTACATCGCGTCAACCCCACCCGCCCACTTGTCAATATCGACAGCTATGACAAAGCCGTCGCTAATGTGCAAGCCTTCTTAAACGCCCGCAAAGCATTTTTGCAAACAGTGGCGGTGTTGCAATAATGACTTTCTAATGATGTAGGGCTTCGTCAACCGCCTGCGCGGTCTAACGGCTTAGCCTGCGCAGGCAGGCTTCGTATGCCCAGCGCGCCATTTCTAATGGCTGCGATATCTGACGCACCCCGCGATGAGCGGCAAACCCCAATTATTTTCTGGGGCCAAGCCGATAACCCGGCTGATACAAAAATGGCTGAAACCCGACGAACACCTTGTTCAGGTCTTCAGCTTTACCAAGGTTTTTCACCACTTCGTTCGTTGAGCCATATTTACGTTTTGCCAGCGCAGTCAGGTTGTTCAGCGCCAACTCTTGCACACCATTCTCGATGTAATGCCCCAACACAAAATCTAAAAACGCCTGTTGTTTTTGTGTGAAATGGCTGCTGATGGCGGCCCGCGCTTGCTCGGCGCGGGCGGTGCGGGGCACGGGTGGCGCGGCGTAGGCCACATGCGCCAACACGTCATACAAATCGCTTTGCTCAGCGTCAATAATTTTCTGTATTTCGGCCAATTGCGCGGCCTGAAAACCGTGGTCGGCCAGCCCTTGCAGCAATTTGGCGCGGCTGTCGGGGGCGCTCCACAAGGCCAGCAATTCTTCTTCGCTGCTAAAAAACAGCGGCAATTTGCCAAACAGCAATTCGACAAAGGCCTGCGCCGAGATCGGCCTGCCATCGGGATGCCAAAAGGTGGTAACGGTGCTATGGGCAATATTGCGAGCCTTGCCGTCGGCCAGTTTTACCTTCACCATAACCGGGCGGCTGCGCCCGTCATCGCCCCCATCGTCACCGCCATGCGCTGGCTCGTCGCCCGCATCAACCCCAGCGCCACGCGGCGGGTACGGCGCAGACGCACCCGGCGGCGGCAGCGATGGCCCGTCCCATTCGGGGTCATTAAAACGTTCATGTGCCTGCACAAAATCGTAGATCGTAAAATAATCTTTGCCCTCAAACAGACGTGTGCCGCGCCCGATGATTTGCTTAAATTCGATCATCGAATTGACCAGGCGCATCAGCACAATATTGCGCACGTTACGCGCATCCACGCCGGTGGTCAATTTTTGCGAGGTGGTCAAGATGGTCGGGATGGATTTTTCGTTGTCTTGAAAATCGCGCAAAAATTGCTCGCCCAATACGCCATCGTTGGCGGTGACGCGCTGGCAATAATTGGGGTCGCGGCTGCGTTTGAGTTGGTTGATCAGGTCGCGCACCAGCAAGGCATGGGCCTGATTGGCGCAAAAGACCAGCGTTTTTTCGTGTGGCTGAATTTGGCTCAAAAAGATCTCGACCCGTTTTTGCTCACGTTCGCGGATTTCGATACTGCGATTGAAATCGTCGTTGTCATACACTTTGCCAGTTTGAATTTGGCCTTCGAGCACATCGTCGCTGGGTGAATATTGGTAATAGTCGAGCGTGGTTTCGATTTGTTTAACGCGAAAGGGCGTGAGAAAACCATCATTGATGCCATCTTTGAGCGAATATTCATACAATGGCTCGCCAAAATAACGATAAGTGTCGGCGTTGTCGCTGCGTTTGGGCGTGGCGGTGAGGCCAAGCTGCACGGCAGGCGCGAAATGATCCATAATGCCGCGCCAATTGCTTTCGTCGTTGGCCCCGCCGCGATGACATTCATCAATGATGATGAGGTCGAAAAAATCAGGCGGGTAATCGCCAAAATAGGGCGTGGGGGTGCCATCTACCACTGGCCCCGACATGAAGGTTTGGAAGATGGTGAAGAACAGGTTGCCATTCTTTGGCACTTTGCCTTTTTTGCGAATGTCGCTCGGTGCGATGCGCACCAGCGCATCTTCGGGGAAGGCTGAAAATGCGTTATAGGCTTGGTCGGCCAAAATATTGCGGTCGGCTAAAAACAAAATACGCGGGCGACGTGCCATCGTATGGCCTGCCCCGTCACGGCGCAAAGTCCAACGCGCCTGAAACAATTTCCACGCAATCTGAAAAGCGATGAAGGTTTTGCCTGTGCCAGTGGCAAGGGTGAGCAACAGCCGTTGCCGCCCAGCGCCGATGGCCTGCAACACCCGCTCGACGGCGGTCTCTTGATAATAGCGACCGGGATGCGAGCCGCTTTTGTCTTCAAAAGGAATGGCGGCGAAGCGGTCACGCCAAACCGCTGCCGTAAATGCCGCCGCATCTGCTGTGGCATTTGCCACCCCAAAGGTCATCTCCCACAATTGGCTGGGGCTGGGGTAAGCCGCAATTGGGCCTTCGACACCGGTATGCATGTCGATGGCGTAAATGCCGCGCCCATTGCTGGCGTAGGTGAAGCGCAAGCCCAATTTACCGGCGTAGTTTTTGGCCTGCGCTACCCCCTCGGTCAATGCCTCATCCCATGACTTGGCCTCGATCACCCCGAGTTTATGGTTGCGATATTCGAGCACATAGTCCACCTTCAGCACCTTGCCGCGCCGCCCATGATCTTCGATGCGGCCCGGCGAAATGACATATTCGCGCCGGATGCGGCTGTGCGCATGCACACCCCAACCGGCCCGCGCAAGGGCAGGGTCAATGTGTTCGGCTCTGGTTTCGGCTTCGTTCATAGGCTGCAATCTATGTTTTTGCTGCGCTAAAGCCTATTGTATCGTAACGGCGGGTCGGTGACCCGCCTTTTTGGGGTGATCCAAAGGCTGTTCAAAAGTCAGCATGATACTTAAACCGTCATCTCCGCGAAAGCGGAGATCCATAACGGGGCCGATCAAAAATGCGGCAAACCAGTCAAACTAAGCCTATCTGGTGATGGATTCCCGCTTTCTGGGGAATGACGAGATGACGTTTGAACAGCCTTAGGGCTGCCCGATGCGGGTGAGGCGTTGGGTTTCGGTAATATTCATGATTCAGGTCTTCCTATATGCCCCAAATCGCTTCACATATTTTCTGAACAAGCATCTGCCTCTCGTCGATATCTGCCTTGCGAAAAGCTTGATGGGCTTTGAACTTGAGGCCAAGCTTAGTAGCCATGCCAACAAAGTTCGGGTTATTTTCGTATGCCTTCGGATGCAGAGACTTTACCAGCAGATTTTCCTTTAAATAATGCTCGACCTTGACCCGATAGATCATCGCGCCATAAGATTGGTTCGTGCCTTGCGGCAGCAGCACCAAATCACCGATACGATGCCGATAACTATCGAACTCATGCCGCTGCTCAAACTCGTCTCGGTGTTCTTCAAACTTATCTGCCCAGATATGTTCAACCTCGAAGGATTTCGTTCCGGAACTGACAAAATAAGTCGAGAAATTGGTAGAAGACCCCGATTGCTGTTCGATAAAGCCAGTTATTCGAGACAAAAGAAATTTTACAAAATAGCGATTCATCCCATGCAGCCTGAATTCCGCCATACCTGCCCACTTCTCGGGCATCTCCGCGAGTTTGGCCTTCAATAGGGCGCGTAACGAATTAAGATCCTTGCCCCGTAGTTCCTTCACCAACGAATACATCGTGTAGCGGATGGAACTCGCACCGAATTTTCGAAAATTAATCGAACGCCGCACGGCGAAGGTTTCCATAAAACGCGCGACTTCGTTGATTTTTTGGCGGGTTACATCCGCCGAATCCGTCGATTTCAGAGACGCAAGCATCAGCGGGAAACCAAGAGAGTCAGCGATTCCCCAATTGCGGTGGTAAAAGACATGTTCCCAACCCGGCTTTTCCACCTTCTGCGCCTCGAGGATGTCGAGATACGCTCGCAGATAATACGTCATCTTGTCATGCACCAACATCTGAAACTCCGACGGCGAGTCCGCTTTCAATCCCATCTTTGACAAATTGTCGCGAAACCAACTATGAAAACGTGTTCCGATTTTCTCGAAGTCTTCATTCGATGAACCTGCCTTGCTTTGGCGAATCGTATCGGCGTATTGGCTGCGCAGCCACGCCTGAAAAAACTTCTGATCCTCTTCTTTACTGTATCGATGCAGGCTTTGAATAGCTTCTTTCCAAAGCCGGTTTGCCTTATCTCGATCTTTAGCCTCTTTAAACCGCGAGAGAATGTAACCTTTCAGCATTTCCGTAGAAGTGAGGTTCAGCCCGCGATCATTCATTGACTCGAAAATGGTATAAGCGTTATCGTCTGAATATGCCGTAATCTCGACGAGGATGACGTTGTGTTTCAGCCAATCGAGAAAATAAGGGAACGCCTTACCCTTGATTTCCTCAGGGAAAGCTTCACCGATGTCGCCATAGCGCATTGCCATGTTTACAATAGATTCGTCATCGTCTGGCTGCACTTCATAGAAGCCTTCGAGAAAGAGTTTCTCCAGACAGTTCTTACGCTCCTCCACCTGGATATTAAACGACTTTTGACCGTATTTTTCAGAAAACACCAACGGCTCGATAGATTCTTTGCCCCCGATTTGTTTTTGCAGGTTGTTTAGGTAAATAAGTAACAGCGTTAGTGAGGTCAGCCGTTGCTGGCCGTCAATGATGCTCTTCATGCCGTCTTTGCTACTGACAACAAATGGGCCGAGGTAATAATTGTTGTAATGCTCCACCGCCATACGCAAGTCGCCCTCGACATAAACATCGAGAAACGTCGAAGTTAGGTCAGTGATAAGCTGCTCAATATGCTTCTGCTCCCAACTATATTCACGTTGAAAATAGTCTACTGTGTATTTTCGCTCATTCAGCACAGCAAAAACGCTACGGTCGTCGGCATCAATCTTGTGGTTGTCTTTACTCATGAATATTCTCCTACAACGCGCCACTAAAGGCCTGATGCAACAGCGATTTTTTGAGCGCCTCAAGCGCCGCCAGCTTCTGTTCATAGATGCGGGTGAGGCGTTGGGTTTCTTCTGATAAGGCATCAAACATAGTTGCAATACTAGATTGTTCTCTCATAGACGGCACCACAATCGGATGTATTCTTAAATCGCCCAGCAATAAATTTTTTTGTGCTGATCCTGAGGATGCTCCCAGCAACTTTGACAAATCAGCTTTTAAATGGTAATAGCAAAAAGTATAGTTGATGATTGATGATATTGGCTTAATTACAGCAACACTTTTCTGAAATGTGGTTTTGTACGTTCTCGGATCACCTGGAGCTAATGCAAGTTTTCCAATAGTTGCGCCTGTATTAACCATACAAATGTCGTTTGGCATGAGGTTGGTTCTTCTATGTGTTTCTTCAAAATCTTGCTTTTTAATCTGCCTTGCATTTTCAAATATCAAGGTGTCTTGTTGAACATCTTTTGCACTCAAAAAGTAGTAGCCTGAGTCTGCCTCATTTCTGCAATCGCCATGCTTTCCATCGGTAATCAGTGAACATACATCACAAAGTTTCTTCTCCACCCACCCCTCACCCCGATGCGTGAAAACGGCTTGCAGATGACTCTCGAAAATGGCGCGAGCGTTTTGCACATTCTTCTCGGTGTTGGCTTTGGCGATGGCGATGCCCTCAAACGCCTCATCCAGCAGCCGCACAATTCGCTGTTGTTCATCAAGGGGGGGGATGGGGGTTGGAAACCGCTTTAAATTATCAAAGGTGAGGTTGTTTATATTTGTGCCATCTGAAAGTGCCCCGATAAAATTTTTATAATCCTCGGATGTCATCAAATGAAACAAATAGCGCGGCAAAATCCTATCACACGGTGTGAGCATTCCCATAAAACCACCGTAAGCATAACCGTAATCGTCATCAATAAAAGCAACTTTTCCAAGGTGGCTTTTGCTTCCACTCGCCGTGCAAATCAACAATGAACTCTTTTTTACCCTCTTTGTATCAGGAATAACAATATTGTCATTAATATATTTTAGTTCGTCAAAAATCAGATGATTCGAGGCAAGATCAATATTGGTAGCACGCAGAACAACATTCTTCGAAAAATCAACCTCATCACTTTTGGCATAGGTGAGGCCGCGTTGATACTCGCAAACTTCCCCTAGCGTCTTTATCTCCCAACCCTTCTTCATCATCCCTCCAAATTTTGCCCCGCAGCGGCTTGCCTGCGGCGCGGTTTGTGTTGCGGCTCACGCCGTTCCGCTGCCAAGTTACCCCCGTCATTCCCGCGAACGCGGGAATCCATAACCCCACCCACACAATTTTATGGGCTTGCCGCATTTTTGCCTGCCACGTTATGGATTCCCTCTTTCGAGGGAATGACGGTTCTCAACTTAATGCCATTGCACGAAAGTAGGAATTCATAACCCAACCAATATCAATATTGCAAACCCCTCAACCTGCCAAACTAATTATCCTCACTTAAATCTTTCCATAACGGATTATTTTCTTCAATCAGTTGAATTTTCCATGCGCGATTCCACTTTTTTAGCTGCTTTTCTCGTGTAATAGCTTCTATCATCGTGGGGAAATTTTCAAAATGCACTAATCTTTTCACATTGTATTTTTGTGTAAAACCATCATATAAACCTGATTTGTGTTGATTAACACGTTCCAATAAATTGCTGGTCACCCCAATATATAGTGTTCCATTTCGCTGGCTAGCAAGAATATAAACGACTGGCTGCATGATCATTATTATCGTCGGCACTACAAGGCTATTCAAAAGTCACCTCGTCATCTCCGAGAACGCGGAGATTCATAATGAGGCAAGCAAAAAACGCAGCAAACCCATAAAATTGTGTCGGTCGGGTTGTGGATTCCCGCATTCGCGGGAATGACGGGCGAAACGAAGCAATCGTCATTCCCGCGAACGCGGGAATCCATAACAAGGCAAGCAAAAAACGCGGCAAACCCATAAAATTGTGTCGGTCGGGTTGTGGATTCCCGCATCCGCGGGAATGACGAGACATCCCTCGCTGCACATCGGGATGCCACTTAGAATCGATACATTTCTATACTTCGCCGACTCACTTGGCTCACAACAACCCCCGAATATTGTTCAGCACCTCGGCGCTCTCGGCATCCAGCGCCGCAATCTCGTCCATAATGTCTTGTGGGCTGCGATGCGTCACCACTTCACCGCCGTTCGGGTTTTTCACCGACAAATCGCAGGTGTTTGGGTCAATCGTCGCCACATCCACCCGCCAGCTTTTGGGCGAATCGGCCTTGGTCTTTTGCAAGGCCACAAACTCGGCCAAATCGGCATCATTGAGCGGGTTGGTTTTGCCCAAATTACGACCCGGATCAAGCTGATAAAACCACACCGAGCGGGTTTGCCTGCCTTTTTCAAAAAACAACACCACCGTTTTCACCCCTGCGCCAATAAATGTGCCGCTGGGGCAATCGAGCACGGTGTGCAGATTGCATTCCTCCAGCAATTTTTTGCGCAGGCTGACCGAGGCGTTGTCGGTGTTCGACAAAAACGTATTTTTAATCACCACCCCCGCCCGCCCGCCCACCTTGAGCAATTTGATGAAATGCTGAAGAAATAAAAAGGCCGTCTCGCCGGTGCGAATGGGGAAATTTTGCTGCACCTCTTTGCGTTCTTTGCCGCCAAACGGTGGGTTGGCGACGATGATATTAAAACGGTCTTTCTCTTGCACATCGGCCAAATTTTCGGCCAGCGTGTTGGTGTGAATAATGTTGGGCGCTTCGATGCCGTGCAAGATCATATTCATGATGGCGATGACATAGGCCAACGACTTCTTTTCTTTGCCATAAAAGGTGCGCTCTTGCAGGGCGCGGTCTTGGGCGGTGCTGCGGTTGGGGTTGTTGGCGATCAAATAATCATACGACTCGCACAAAAAGCCCGCCGAGCCAACGGCGGGGTCACAAATCGTCTCGCCCAATTGCGGCGCAATCACCTGCACAATGGCGCGAATGAGCGGACGCGGGGTGTAATATTCGCCGCCATTGCGCCCAGCATTGCCCATATTTTTGATCTTGGCCTCATAAAGATGCGACAACTCGTGCTTTTCGCTTTGCGATTGAAAACGCAGCTCGTCCACATGGTCAATCACCTCGCGCAGGTTATAGCCGCTTTGAATGCGGTTTTTGATCTCGCTAAAGATCTCGCCGATCTTATATTCGATGGTATTGGGGCCGCTGGCCTTGGCCTTAAAGCCTTGCAAATAGGGAAAAAGCTTGAAGTTGACAAAAACGATCAAGTCATCGCCGGTCAGCGCCACATTGTGGTCAATCTTGCCATCGGCCTGCTTGGGCGCGGCCCACGCCTCCCAGCGATACGGCGCATCGAGAATATAACTGTGGGTGCGGCCTTCGAGAATGGCCTCGGTGGCCTTGTCTTGTTCTAGCGCATCGAGGTATTTTAAAAACAACAGCCACGAGGTCTGCTCGGTGTAATCCAGTTCGCTGGTGCAGCCAGCGTCTTTCCACAATACATCGTCAATATTTTTAAAGGTCTGTTCAAACATGGTTTCGTTACGGGGTCATCATCGCGGCGGGCATCGGTGCGTCCGTCAAATAGCGCGGCATTTGACGCGGCGATTATAGTCTAGCGCAGAGATTAAAATCACCGCCTTCGCGGTCTAAATGCTTAGCCTGCGAAGGCAGGCTTCGTATGCCCAGCGCGCCATTTCTAATGGCTGCGGCATCTGCCCAAGCGAAACCAAGGCCGTAGGAGATGCGGCGCACCCCGCGAGGGTCGGCGCATGAAACCCCGTCCGAGCGAAGCCAAGGCCGTAGCAGATGCCCAGCATCTTAAAGATGCTGGGCATCTGACAGGAGTTTGGCACTTCCAGCGCAAGACAATCTGGCATCAAAAGAGATAGGCGAATGCACTGAAAAACAGCATATCGGCTCAAGGGCAAAA
>CAMDWA010000109.1 GCA_945877855.1 Thermoflexus hugenholtzii JAD2
GTTCCTTTGTTGATGCTTGCTAGCGTTGCTATCATCGCTTCGACTGTTTTGTATACTGCGGGGGGATGTTGTTCTTCTTTTTTTTCATACCCTCTGTTTTACTACAGGTTTGAACAACATCCCTACTTTTAGACTAAACTACTGTTTAACAAAAATGCATCAAATAATCTTGTAATATGGTAAAAATGAGATAGTCAAGAAATCACAACAACTATGAAAAACAAGCTCACACCATTCAGCCGAAAACCCATTTTGGCGACTTTGCTGATGGCATCGGTGACATTTAGCATCACCGGCGCTTACGCAATGCAAGGCTCGCCATCCACCGCCGCCGTTACAAGTGCCGCCCCCAAAGGTGAGCTTGATGCCGATGGACCAACCCCGCTAAATAAGATAGCCATTGACAAGCTGATTAGCGAAACTGGTGCAAATGTAAGCTTGTGGCGAGCCACTGGCACAGCGCGATTTGTGCGTTTTGACGATATAAACGCTGAAAAGATGACGCGCAGCCTATTGCCCGCAGGCAAAGTTGTGGCGCGTGATTTGGCAGATTCATTTTTTGCGCGTTATAGCGAGGCATTTGGCATTAAAGATGCCGCCCATGAAATGGTATATGACACCGAGCGGGTAGACACTCACGGTATGTCGCGGGTATCGTATAACCAACTTTATAAGGGTGTACCGGTGTTTGCCAGCAAATTACACGCCCATATCAATGCCGATGGCAAATTGGTCGCGGTCAATGGCATTGCCATCCCCGATATTACATTAAATGCCTCGACCAAGCTCACGGGGCAACGAGCAGGCGAGTTGGCCGTAGCCGAAGTGAGCAAACAAAAGCAGGGCACAGACGGCAAAGCCCCGGCAGGGATTCATGCTGGGTCGCCCAAACTTTATGTTTTTCGCAGCAATTTAGTCCAAGGCACTACTGGGCTAGATTATTTGGTGTATGAAGTTGAAGTCACAAATCACGCCGATGTGCATGAATGGCTATATGTCGATGCCCATAGTGGCAAGCTGGTCGAACAATTTACTGGCGTGCATCACGAGCGCAATGTCAATGCAACCGATGCGCCTGTTTCACTCAAGCGCGAAATCTACGAATCGACTGTTTCGGCCAATTCACGAATCTGGAAAGAAAATGATGCATTGCCTTTTGTCGGCACAAATGACGACCAAACCCGCGATGTCAATAGCTTGATCACCACCGCAGCACAGACCTATAGTCTGTTCCGCAACACCTTTGGCTGGGCATCGTTTGACAACAAAGACTCTGTGATGAAGATGCTGAATAACAGCAGCAAATTACGTTGCCCAAATGCCCAATGGAACGGTGAATATACCCAATTCTGCAATGGCGTAGCCGGTGATGACACGGTCGCCCATGAATGGGCACATGCTTATACCCAATATACCGATAATCTGATTTACGCATGGCAACCCGGCGCAATGAATGAGGCTTATTCTGATATTTGGGGTGAAGTTATTGATATTTTAAACACGCAAGGCAAAGATACAAACAATATTAGCCCACGCAGCGTGAATGGCGATGTCTGCTCGGTTTACACCACACCTTTTCCACAGCTCACTGTTCAATCACCGGCTGAAATCGCCGGCAATTTGATTGTCGGCAGCGCTGATTTTGGCCCCAAGCTTTCGCTTTCGGGGGTTGGCGGCGAGGTCGTTTTGGCGAATGACGGTCAAGGCGGCACGGCCTTGCCGCTGAATAGCACGATTGAAAACCGCGCCGATGCCTGCACCCCACTCATTAACACCAGCGCAGTGGCAGGCAAAATCGCATTGGTGTATCGCGGAACCTGCACTTTTGTCGAAAAAACCAAAAACGCCCAAAACGCCGGTGCCATTGGCGTGATTGTGATGAACCACGCCGAAGGTGGCGACCGCGTGCTCAATATGTCGGGTGAAGATGCCTCGATCACGATACCGACCGTATTGGTGGGCTATAGTGATGGAGTCAATATCGTGGCCCAAATTAACGCTGGCAAACCAGTCAATGTGCGCATGTCGCTGAGTGGTGGACAAGAGCGCGATAACACCTATCGTTGGTTAAGTGGCGAAGACGACCCAGCCATTGGCGAAGCGATTCGGGATATGTGGAACCCAACCTGTTACCGCGACCCGGGCAAGGTATCTGACAATGAATATTGGTGCGAGGCCGGAGACAATGGCGGTGTCCATCACAATTCAGGCGTGATCAATCACGAATTTGCCTTGTTAACCGATGGCGGTAATTACAACGGGCAAAATATTCGCGGCTTGGGCTTAACCAAGGTCGCACATTTATTCTGGCGTGCCCAAAGCGAATATCAAGTGCGGGTGTCTGATTTCGCAGATCACGCCGATGCGATGGAACAATCGTGTAAAGATTTGCGCGGCAAGCCGCTCAATGCGTTGAATATTGCCAATGATGTGAGTGTATCGGGTGAAGTGATTAGCGATGACGATTGTGCCCAAGTGAAAAAACTGGCGCAAGCCCTCGAATTACGCAAAGCGCCTAGCCAGTGTTTGTTCCAGCCCTTGTTGGCTAAAAACGAGCCACCCATGTGCACCGATCGCAATGGCCCAGCCAAAACGATCTTTAATGCCGATTTTGAAAGCAACCCGATCGTAACCGGAACCCTCAATATTCCCACAAGCGCTTGGACCATTTCATCGACCCAATATTACAGCGGCTTCCCCATTGTTAATTGGGCATGGACAGGCAGCAAAGCCTTGCCAGACAATCGCGCTGGCAAGGGCGTGTTTGCCGATAACTTCATCGATGAAGATGGCAATTGTTCAGAAGATGTCGGCGACTCGACCCGTTACATGACCTTGCTCAGCCCGATCATCACACTGCCCGCTAGCACCACCGCCCCGCAATTGTCATTTAAGCATTATGTTATGACCGAGTTTGAATATGACGGCGGCAACTTAAAGATTAGCGTCAATGGCGGCGCGTTTAAACCCATTGCCCGCAGCGACTTTACCTTTAACCCCTATAACGCCCAGTTTAAAACTGGCTCGGCTATGTTGGGTGAAATCGGCTTCTCTGGCACCGACTTTGGCAGTGTAAAAGGCAGTTGGGGCCAATCGCGAGTCAATTTAAGCAGCTACGCCAAACCCGGCGACAAAATTCAAATTCGTTTTGATTTTGGCACCGATGGTTGTGGCGGCTTAAATGGCTGGTATTTAGACGATGTCGAAGTATTCTATTGCGAAAATCAAATCACCGCCCTGCCCATCAAAGTAGCGCAAGACCTCATCCCCGCCGATGGCAAAACCTTTGTGCCAGTCACGGCGACCGTGCGCACCAGCACCGGGCCAGTGATCAATGAATTGGTATTGCTAACCTCAGGTCGCTTTATTGTGCCACTCACTGGGGTCGATGAAGTGCCGCCCGTCACCACCACCGCCACCGGCAAGGCCGACTTTAGCTATGATGTCAGCACCAATGCCCTCACCTACAAAATTGAAGCCAGCGGCATCACCAGCGCCACCGGCATTCATTTGCACGTTGAAGATGCGGGGGTGAATGGGCCAGTAGCGATCAATATTCCCGTGCCGCCCTCATTCCCGGCCAAGCCCGCCACCGGTGTGTTGAATTTGACCAGCCTAGGCGAAGTGACCTTGCTCACCAATGGCTTCTACCTCAATATTCACACCCCCCAATATCCAAATGGCGAATTACGCGGTCATGTGGTCGATGGACACTTTGTCAGTGTGCTATCGGGCCGCGCCGAAGTGCCCGCCAACCAATCGGCTGGGCGCGGCAAAGCCAGTTGGACCTATGACCCGATGACCCGCAACTTGTTTTATTGGGTAAATGTGACTGGGTTGCAAAATATCACAGCAGCGCATATTCATCGCGGTAAAACCGGTGAGAATGGCCCTGTCGCTTACGATTTGTTGCCTTCGGCCATCAAATTTACCTCAGATGTACCGCTACAAGGTATGGTCACACTGAGCAAAGAAGATGAAACCCGTCTGTATAACGGCGAGTTGTATATTAATGTGCATAGCCAAACCGTGCCAAGCGGCGAAATTCGCGGCCAAATCATCGGTGGCATGGCTGGCGTTAGCGATGCCAACGGCAATGTGGTCGTGATGGTGAGCGCCGTCGGCCCCATGGGCAGCATCTCAGCCATCAGCGCCGATGCACGTGGCAGCGCTTCGTTGCTCAGCCCGTCATTACGTTATCTGTTCCCACTATTGATCGGCGGGGAGTTTAATATTCCTTAGTCTGGTTTAGGGGTGATATCAAATGAAATAATCCTCGTCAAATTGTCTTTGACGAGGATTATTTCATTCGGCAATTGCTCCACTTTTAGACAGACACATCACTATCCAATTTGAGCATAAACATGCTGCGGAATTCCGCAACGAGTGACTCCACTTTTAGGGGGTCACATCATCTCGCCGGATAGTATTGTGCCGGATGAGAAGAATCCGCAAGCGTGGAATCGATTTGCTTATGTTATAGGAAACCCATTAAAATTTGTTGACCCCACAGGACATAGTAATGAAACGCCACAACCAGATCCTGCCTGCACGCCACAGCCTCCGACTCCACAGCCTGGAGCAGTTCCAACCCCACCAAATAATACTCCTGTTCCGCCGAGAGAACCATCTGAGCAATGTGTCCAAGAATGCACAGATGTTACAGAAATTATTCAATTTATGGAGTGTGGTTTAGCGCTTGCAGGGCAACAATGCAAGCAAATATTAAGGGGCGGTATACTTGTTGCAGTATGCGCGGTAGTCGTAGCTTATACATGTTGGCAAGCAGCAAAACAAGTTAACAAACAAATTTGCCGGACTGTATGTAGAATGGTCCCATAAGCAAATAAGTAAATTTTACATCTAGTGGAAATTTGTAAAGGTCAAGATGTTAGTAAAGCAAGATTTTTTACCGATTTATTGAAAAAACGAGGCCGAGACGCAATTTTGCGGTTCTGCTATCATCTCTCCCCTTACACATCTAATGGAAATTTGCATTTAAGACTTTAAGACTATGGAAACACGCACGTATATCATAGGCTCTATTCTCATATTCCTAGCCACAATTAGTACTTATATAAGGATTTATCGACCAAAGTACTATAACATCATATTTAAGGTTTTCGGATATCCATATCGGAATGCTAAAACAATCTCTGAACTGATACCCGGGATAACGGGTGTTATGATTGCGTTTACAATTATCTATTGGGTTGGGAAGTAGCATATGCAACGGTAACAACAGATATGCAAGAGGATGTAACCATGAATGCGCCGAGGTTACAACAAATCGAGATAACGATGAATCGCTGTTGTTTGTAAACACCGCCGCAATCGGTGAGCAAGTATCGCTTCCTCGGCAAGCAGTGCCGTGAGTAACCTCCTGCCTTGCCATGCGCCAAAACGGCAAGCGATACCTGCTCAAAACACACTTCGAGGGGCGATGCGCAAAGAGGGAGGGCAGTTGTATACTTTGCCCAATGCCCACCCCGCGCCGCCCCGACAGCCATCACGCCCACGATGCCTTCTTCAAGCAAGTCTTCTCTCAACTCGCCCATGCCCGTGAACTCATTCAGCGTTATGCCCCGCCCGAGGTGGTCGGCCTGCTCAACCTCGACACCCTCGAACACATGGAGACCAGCTTCGTTGATGACGAACTCAAGCAACATTTTGCCGATCTGGCCTTTCGCGCTCATACCATAGCCGGTGGCGAAACCTATATTTGTCTGTTGTTTGAACACAAAAGTTACCCCGAACGCTGGGTGGCCTTGCAACTGTTGCGCTACATTCTGTTGGTATGGGAGTTTGAGCACAAACAAGGCCGCAAAAAATTGCCGGTGGTATTCCCGCTGGTGGTGTATCACGGTCGGCAAAAATGGCGTGTGCGGCGCGACCTTCACGGGTTGGTCGATCTGAAGGATCTGACCGGTTTGGCCCGCTATGTGCCTTCGTTCGAATATCATTTGTTTGACTTGACCGCGCTTGATGACAAGCAGATAAGCGGGTTGGGGTTGGTAGACGTGGCGCTTGGCGCGATGAAGCATATTTTCGATGCCCGCATCTTGCGCGTGATCGAGCAGATTTTGCAAAATTTCAGGGCAATGCCGGTCGATCAGCGTCGGGCGGCATTAGAAGTTGTGCTAAGATATATCATGAGTAGCGCCGAAACGTTGGACAAAGGGCAATTTGTGCAACTGGTTGAAGACAGCAAGTATGACATTGAGGCAAGGGAGGATGTGATGACCTTAGCACAACAGTTGATTTTGGAAGGTAAACAAGTAGGGTTGCTAGAAGGCGAACTGCGCGGCAAACAAGTTGGGTTGCTGGAAGGCAAGCAAGTAGGTTTGATAGAAGGCGAACTGCGTGGCAAACAAATGGGCTTACTCATTGGGCGCATGGAGGTTGCCTTGCGTCTATTTCGCCGCAAATTCAAGTCTGTGCCAGACGATATCACTCGACTGTTAAACCACCTCAGCGCTGACCAATTGGCTGACTTTGGCGAAGCCATCTTGGATTTTGCCAGCATCGACGATGCGCGGGCTTGGTTGGCAGCATTGCTCACCCCAAAGCAATAATCAGTGGCATCAACGCCCTGCCGTGTATTTTGGGTGCGCCCAATAAATGCCCCAAAGTAAAAACGTATGAAACCACCCTCATACCGCGTCTATAACCACGATAT
Source organism: Thermoflexus hugenholtzii JAD2 (assembly GCA_945877855.1). Taxonomy (GTDB): domain Bacteria; phylum Chloroflexota; class Anaerolineae; order J036; family Brachytrichaceae; genus AQU-03. The sequence goes on from CAMDWA010000109.1 coordinate 6,680, forward strand.
GAATAACCAAGCAAGCAACCAATCAACCCAAAATCAACCAGCCAACCAAGCCAGCCAAGCCATTGCTACCTTAGCAGGCGGGTGTTTTTGGTGTATCGAGGCCGTGTTTGAAAATATGCGCGGCGTGAGCAAGGTCGAGTCTGGCTTTGCGGGTGGCGTGATGCTAAACCCAACCTATCGCCAAGTGTGCAGCGGCGAATCTGGTCACGCCGAAGTCATTCAAGTGACGTTTGACCCCAGCATCGTCAGTTACGAAGAACTGCTGCTCGTCTTTTTTACGGTGCACGACCCCACCACGCGCAACCGACAAGGGGCCGATGTCGGCACACAATACCGCTCGGCGGTGTTTTATCATGATGCCGCCCAAAAAGCCATTGCCGAGCAAGTGATTGCGCGGCTGACGGCAGAGCGACTTTGGCCTAACCCAATTGTGACCGAAGTCGCCCCCTTTGATGCGTTTTATAAGGCTGAGGCGTATCATCAACAATATTACCGCAACAATGCCAGCAAACCCTATTGCCAAATTGTGATTGCCCCCAAAGTGACAAAATTTCGCAAGGCATATGGGTATTTATTGAAATAAAAGTATCTTCTCAATAATTGGGGGCATCCTCAAAAGACGGAATGCCGAACTCACTAACACTTCGTGTTGGAAGAGGGCTTTGCTCTCTTCCAACACGAAGTGTTAGTGAGTTCGGCGAAAATTTGTTTTAATTTCCGGTGTTTATTGAGAAGATACAAATAAAACCAGCCGGGGCACAGTCTACTGTGCCCCCCCAATAACCATGAGCATTTTTTGAGCTTGTAAATGAGCATTCATCACGCCAATAATCGGATCATGCTCAACAAAACACCTTTACACATTCACGCAATTCGTTTGCCTTATGGCAATGTCTACGAAGATTGGTGGGTCACACCCGAAGGCCAGGTGTCAGATCAGCCGATTGCTGGCGCGGCTGAGGTCGATGGCAACTATGTCATGTCAGGGATGGTCGATGCCCACCTACACCTCACCATGAGCTTTGGGTTGTTCGATCATCCTGATGCCAGCCCCGAAGTAATTGCGGCCAATGTCAATGCCAAGTTACATCAAGGCGTATTGGCCGTGCGTGATGCGGGCACATTACCCGGTTCAAAAATTGACCCAACCCAATTTAAGCAAATGCAGATCATCACCTGTGGTGATATTTATGCTCCACCCAATGGCTGCTTTCCGGGTATTTACATTCCCACCCAAACCGATACCTTGATTGAAAAAGCGCTAGAGGCGATAGCCAATGGGACAAAATGGATCAAAATCATCGCCGATTTCCCCGGCCCCGACTTTAACTTTTACCGCCCAATTATCAATTATGACGGCGAAACGATCAAAAAGCTGTGTGATGCCGCTCATGCCAACGGGGCACGGGTCGCAGCGCATGTTTCGGGGCCACATGTCGAAGCGTGCGTGCGTGCTGGTGTTGATTCAATCGAGCATGGCAATTTTATTAATGAGGCTCTGTTGACCGAAATGGCACAACGCGGCACGGCATGGGTGCCAACATTATCAACCGTGTCATTTTATGCCAAACAATTTATGCAAGCTGGGGGGATATTGGGCACAGATGCCCAAGAGAATGACGATTTGATGCGTAAAACACTCGCCGCTGCAACAAAGACAGGGGTCACCATTATGGCAGGCAGCGATGAAAAGCCCGAAGATTTTGCACAAGAAATCATATTGTTAAATGAATATGGCTTATCGCCACAAGCAGCCTTGGCGGCTGCCGCCGATCATGCGCGGGCTTATTTGGGGTTACCAGCTTTTGCCGTTGGGGCTGCCGCCGATGTGGTTTTGTTTAACACCGACCCGCGCCAAAATTTGAATGTCTTGCGACAACCCAGCGCTATTATTAGTAATGGCGTAATGCTTTCATAATCCCCAACATACCCCCCGAATATAAAAACTGAAAATGCAAAATAATGCCCCACCTCAAGTGTGCTTGAGGTGGGGCATTATTTACCCCGTCTGTTTTGAAGGCCATAGTAACCCCCAAATAAAACAAATAAAACAAATTCACGCCGAACTCACTATCATGTTATGTTTGGGTCGGGTAAAGCCCTGCCCAAACACAACATGATAGTGAGTTCGGCATTACGTTTTTTGAAGCCGCCTCCGATTGTTTAGAAGATACCCCAAGGCAACGAAATTCAAATAAAAGTATAAAAAAATCAATATTATCAAATTGAGTTTTTAAAATATTGATTTTTATATTGACAAATTGAAAATAATAATTTACAATAAATCAATAATATGAAGTCAAAAATAAATAATGTTAATAAAAGGCAAACATGAATCAATTCCCAACAAAATGCCCTATTTGCGCAAGCCAACGCTTGGTCGTCACCAAATTTCATTGCCCCGATTGCGAAAGCACAATCGAAGGCCATTTTGCCCCGGTCGCCAGCCCATTCCCCAATTTATCCGAAGAGCAATTGGAGTTTGTAAAAACTTTTGTGCGGTGTGAGGGCAAATTAAACCGCCTCGAAGTTGAATTGGGCTTGTCATACCCCACTTTGCGAAATCGTTTACTCGATGTGATTCACGCCTTGGGCTATGAGCCAAGCAAAGAGGAAGAGCGACCCAAAGGCATCAGCGAAGCCGAGCGCCGCCGTATTTTGAATGAACTCGATAAAGGCAATATCACTGCCGAACAAGCCATGAAAGCACTGAAAAATAATTAATGACCATGAATACCCAAGAATTTACCTGCCACCCGCGGCCCAAATTCACCATCGAAAGCCGGGCCAATCTCATCATTGAGGGTTGGGATCAAGCCCGTTTGTCAATTGAATCTGACGCGCCTACAAATTGCATCGAAACCGCAGATGGTTACGATATTCGCAGCCGTGGGCATTGCAAGCTTTATTTGCCAAAAGAGGCAGAATTAACCATTATGCGCGCCAATAGCGATGTCACCCTCTCTGATATTAGCGGCGCAATAAACCTGCGCAAGATGGGCGGCAATTTGCGTGTCAACCGCATTCACAACATTGTTGTGGGTGGGGTTAGCGGCAATGTCACTGCCGAAAATGTGCTGGGCGGCTTTAAAATCGGCGGCGCGGGAGGCAATTTGCAATTAAACAATACCCAGCTTATCGGTTCAACCGGTGTTGGCGGCAATGCCAGTTTTACATGGATTCCCCAAAACGGGCAGCATTTGCGGGTTCATGCTGGCGGCAACATCGATTGCCAATTACCCGCCGATGCAACTGCCATTGTCAATATCACGGATCATGAGGGCGGGCACAAACTGAGCTATGGCACTGCCATGCCCGAAGGTGACGACATTAACGATAATGATATTGCCCAAATAAGCTTGGTATGCGGTGGCAATGCGCAAGTGCATTGCCCAGACCCGGCCCGCAAAATCGAACATTTTGCATCGGGCTGGGGGCGCTTTGCCCAAAATATGGAGCGCGAATTGGATCAATTTGGCGATTGGTTTGATGAATTTGGGGTGCATATTGCGGTCAATGTGCAAGAAACGATTAACCGCAATCTTGGGCACGCGCTCGACCAATTGCGCCGCCAATTTGCAAAGGCCGAGTGGCATGCCAAACGCGAAGCATTTCGCGCTGAACGCCATGCCCGCCGCAACGGCGAAGAATTTAACGGACGCGGTAAATGGGGAGGGCCTTGGCGCAAAGAAGCACCCGAACAAGCCGCACCCCGCAATTATCCAGTCAGCCCCGCTAGCTCAAGCGCCACTGCCATCGTCACGCCATTAGCCCCACCCCCGCAACGTATCGTTATCCCCAACGATACCGTCGGCGACCAAGAACGGTTGATCATTTTGCAAATGGTGGCCGACAAAAAAATAACGGTTGATCAAGCCGAACAATTATTGCGGGCTTTGGCTTAATTTGGGGGCGAGGCGGCACAAATTAAAAATGTCTCCTCAAAAATTGGGATCGTCCCCCAAAAACCTAATGCCGAACTCACTATTGCTTGGTGTTTGGAGAGGGCAAAGCCCTTTCCAAACACCAAGCAATAGTGAGTTCGGCGAAAATTTGTTTAACGAGAATAGACCTGTTTTGCTTTAAGTTTGCTCAAATCGGGCGGTAAAAGCACGGCCTAACCGTGCCTTTACCGCCCGATTCGATTACACTTACCAATCATGAAAATTACACGCATTTGCATTTATAAACCCCAAAAACTAAACCAACACTTTAACCAAAGCGACATGGTTGTCACGATTGAAACCGACACCGGCCTGATTGGCATCGGCGAAGGCGGCAGCCGCGACACACTTGAGCAATGTGGCGCGATGCTCATCGGCCAAGACCCACGCCAAATTCAACATTTATGGCAATTAATGTATCGCGGCTGGTTTTACCCGGCTGGGCGCGAAAAGGTTAATGCCCTCGGTGCGCTCGATCTGGCGTTGTGGGATATCAAAGGCAAAATGTTGGGCGTGCCTGTCTACGAGCTTTTGGGCGGTTTAACCCGCAATTATGTCGAGTGCTATGCCACTGGCTTCCCTTGGCAAGGCTCACATGCCGATACCGCACGGGCTTGTGTCGAGGCTGGCTTTCGGGCTTATCGCACTGCCGTCGCCGACCCTAAAGATGGCGTTTTTCATGCGCGGCAAATGGTCGAGCAAACCGCCGAGAATTGCCGCGACATTGCCGAGGCCGTCAAAGGACGGGGAGAATGGTCGATTGATTTTCACACCCGCCTCGATTTGGCCGATGCCGTGCGGCTGTGTGGCTTGATCGAGCCACTTAACCCCTTGTTTGTCGAAGACCCATTGCGTTCAGAAAACCCACAGGTATTAGCCGCGCTGCGCACCCAAGTAAAAACCCCCATCGCGGTGGGCGAGCAATTTGGCGACCGTTGGGATGTGAATGAACTGGTCGAAAAACACCTCATCGACTACACCCGCGTCACCCTGCCCAATGTGGGCGGCATCACTGAATGGGTGAAAATTGCGGCCTTGTGCGAGACTCATTATGTCGGCATGGTTCCGCATTTCACGGGGCCAATTGCCTTGGCCGCGTTGGTGCATGTGCTAGGCAGTTCGCCCATGCCCGTTTTTACCGAAGTGACAGGCACCGGCGTAAAATTGCCGCCCCACCTCAAGGCCGCCGCCGATTTTAGGGATGGCAAACTATGGCCCAATATGCGCCCGGGGTTGGGGGTTGAATTTGACCCGAAGGGGGCAGAATTAATCGGCGAAATCACACAGCCTCATGCCCCCATCCCTACCTATCGCCGCCCCGATGGCTCATTGACGAATTGGTGAAGCATTTCACGCAAAGCCGCAAAATCGCAAAGGTTAAAAAGCAATCTTTGCGCCTTTGCGGCTTTGCGTGAAACAAAATCTGGGTTAGGCCGCCCCAAACTCATTATTAACCGCCTGCACCAAGGCCCGCATATAGGCAATGGAATAGGCCGCGCCAACCCGTGGCCCGCCTAACATGGCCGGAATATGGTCGGGAATAATACAGCCATCAAAATTAACTTCACGCAAGGCCCGCATCACCTTATGCATATCTTGATAGCCGTTGTCGATCAAGGTCTCGACCCAAGGTTCTGGCATCGGGTTCGAGACATTGCGAAAATGCACTTTAAACAGCTTGTTTTGCGCCGCAAAATGCTTGATCGCCTCAACCACCCCCACGCCCATGCCAACAGTGCCCCCTTCTAGCCAGCACCCAATACACAAACACACCCCGATATTGGGGCTATCGGCAATTTCCATTGCCTTTTTATACCCATCAAAATTGCCAAACATACAACGTGGCACCCCACCCAGCGCATAAACCGGCGGGTCGTCGGGGTGAATGCCGATGCGCACGCCAGCATCCTCGGCCACCGGTGCAATTTGGCGAATCAAATGGGTGTAGTTGTCCCACAATTCTTCTTCGCTATACAAACGTCCGTGCGTCAACTCGCCAGCATAAGTCTTATCAACCCAACGCCCAACAGCATTGTTTAGGTCAAGTCGCCGTGCCTCCATCCCGCCACGTCCTTTGGTGGATGCCGATGACCAAATGCCATTGGCCATGTGCGCATAGGTGTTGTAATAAATACCTGCCGCGCCGATGTTGCGAATAAACTGCTTAAATTCTTCGACTTTCGCATCGCGCCCGGGCAAATTGAGGGTGATTTCGGGCACATTATGCACCCCAAGGTTGGTAATGCGATAAATTTTGAGGCCATAATCGCCAAAACGCTTGACAAGGCCTTTGTAAAAATCAAGCGAATGCTGCTGTGCATCTCGGATGCCCACCATCGCCCATTCGACCCCTAATTGCTGAAAAAACTGTAAGTCTTCGTCGCTGGCATCGGCATTGGTTTGAATGGCAATTTGAATGCCCTCGGTGCTCGAATAATAGCCGGGCACGGCCCGCATCGGAATTTGGTGAGTGTTTGTCGTAATCATCATGCCTAGCATTATCGTCGATCGTATATCATAGAACACGCAAGTTTAATCAACAGAAATAAATGCCAAAATCAGCTTGTAAAAACACTTCCGATTTGTTTTTCCTGAATGGCCTTTGTTGCCTACACCCGCAGCCGCGCCGGCAACAAAGGCCGCAGGGTTTGTTGCTCGGCAATGGTGAGGGTGCGTAACCCAAGCACCACCGCAAGGTATATCAGCAACCCCAGTATCATGCCGGTGCCCATCCAGCCCATTTGCGCCAAGGCAAAGGTGATGCCGGCCATCAACCCTGCCCCCAGAAATGGCTTAGCCAACACCTGCACCCAATTCACCACGCAAATATGCCGCCGCACGTAAAAATAAAAGGTGAACAATTGCACCAATTCTGACAAGGCCGTAACGACGGCCGCCGCGATAAAACCATAGATGGGAATGAGCAAAATATTGGCGATGATGTTAAACGCAACCGCCCCAATAAAAGCACGCGTAAGCTGGCGTTGCTGCCCCGCCGCAATCAGGGCATAATTGGTCACGCTGTTGATCCAGCCGATCGGCATATGCCAAATCACAATCGCCAACCCAATCGCCCCTTGTGGCAAATAGGCGCTACCACCGATGATATCAATCAAAATCGGCGCAGCAAATGACACCATGACGCTGAGCGGCAAGGCGACCATCAACAATAATTTCACCGCCAGCACATAGGCCCGCGCTAATGGGGCATTACTCGCATCGATTTTGTCGCTGGCAATCTCACGGGCCGCCATACGTGACATGGCCGGAAACAAGGCTTGCGTAAATAGCGATGGAATAATGTTAAAGGCATCGACATATTTATAACCAGCGCCATAATAGCCAACTTGGGCCGCATCGCGGGTAAAGGCCTTGATGAGTGGCACATCGATACGCCAATAAATGGTCGAAAGCAGGTGGTTAACCATGAGCGGCCACGCCTCTTTGATGATTTGGCGTTTGGGGGTTTTGCGTTCGGCTTCATCCATATTCAAACGCAAATCGGCCAGTGTAAACTTTAAATGCAGCACCTGCATGGCGGCAATAGCTAACAAAACCAAAGTCACCAAATTGGTGATAACAGACACAATAGCCAAACCAACGATACCCCACCCAAACGCCAGCAAGGCAATGGCCCCAAAAACCACTTTGACCAAGGCGCTTACAATCGTCAAGGCAGAAGGCACTTCGGGCTTTTCATAGGCAAAAAACAGGGCGCTCAAGCCCGTCGCCAAACTGCCGGGAATTTGGCTGAGCACCAAAATCACAATCGTCCATTGTGTGTCGAGATGAATACCATCGAGCCAAACATAACCCAAAATGACAAGTGCGACCAGCGGCGCAGTAGCTAAACCCAACAATAGCCGCAATTGGCTGGTGCTATAAAAATAGCGCATGGCGTGGGCGCGATCGCGTGACACATCACGGATGAGAAAAGTATTTAGGCCAAAATTCATCAAAATTTCGAACCATGTCACCAATACCACCGCAAACGTAAAATTGCCATTGCCGGTCGGCCCCAATGCCCGCAACACCACCGTCGCAAAAGCCATATCGATG
>CAMDWA010000110.1 GCA_945877855.1 Thermoflexus hugenholtzii JAD2
AGCTACAAAAAAATCGATCCGTTTGCGGATACTGAAACATAATCCTCACCCCGCATCCTGATCACCTCACTAAAGCTACAAAAAAATCGATCCGTTTGCGGATACTGAAACTGATGAGTGCAGCATTTTTGTTGTGATCTCAATGCCGCTACAAAAAAATCGATCCGTTTGCGGATACTGAAACGCAAAAAATGCGAATGATGCAAACGCCGTAATAGCAGCTACAAAAAAATCGATCCGTTTGCGGATACTGAAACGCAATTGTGGCATCAACTTGGGTTAGGGTGATAACATATCGCCATGACACAACCTATTTTTGACCGACAAGACCAATTCGACAAAATTGCCTCGGCGCTCATTCCCAACGAAGTAATTGAGGCGGTATTTGACCTAAAAGGCAGTGGCACAGGCTTTATCGGCATTACCAACAAACGGATTGTGGTGTATGACAAAGCCTTTTTGCGGCGAATGAAGGCGATGGTGTCTATCCCTTATTCGCGTATTCACAGCATTGCCACCCAAGATGAAAGCGGCTTGCTGACTGGGCGCGGTTTTTTTGCCAGCAGCACACTGGCCATTTGCACCAGTCATGGCGACTACGACTTTGAATTTCGTGGTGCCGATAAGGCCCATATTGCCCATTCGCTCATTTTGGGGCATATGGTATAACCTTGCCGATTTCACTAACCCGCCCCTGCCATCGGCAGGGGCGGGTTAGTGAAATCGGCGAAAACTTGTTTGTAGTTGCTAATAAGGCTATTTTATCGGCTCAAACAGCCCTTGCACCGCCTCTTGCAACTGGCGGGCCAACACCTTGCGGTTTTCGGCTTGAATGGGGCTTGTGCCATAACGCACCCGCAGATAAATACGCGGGGTGCGCAAAAAATCCCAGGCATGGCTGGCAAAGGTGCTGTCGCGCCACCACGTGACCACATCCGTGGCTGGGGCTTCGCCGTCGGCGGTTTCATAATAACAACAGGCATAATACACCGGCACGCCCAGCCGAATGGCTGGCTCGAATAATGGCGGCTTAAAAGGCAACAACACATCGCCCTTGCTAGTGGTCGCCTCTGGGAACATGACGACTGAATAGCCCTTTTGCATGGCCTGCGCCATTTTGTCGGCCACAATCGGCATCGAGTCGAAGCGTGAACGGTCAACAAAGATCGTATCGATCCCGCTCGAAATGGTGCCAATCACAGGCCAGCTTTCGACATCGTGACGGGCCACCACGATCGGGTTTTCTACCGTCATTAGCAACATCACGGCATCGAGCGAGCTAACATGATTGCAGATCCAAAAACACGGGCTGGGCGGCTGCGGCCCTTCATGCTGCACCGTTATGCCCAAAATATTGGCAAAGGTGTGCCCGGCGGTGCGCAACATGCGTGCGCGAAATTGCATACGCTTGGTATTATTTTTAACCAAGGTGCGGACAACGACCCACGACAAATAGAACCCGATGAGCGTAACGGCGATGCAAATGGTGCGCCACAGCCCGCGTATGTTTCGAAGCATGGCTGAATTATACGAAGAATCTCATACGTTATAATTCAGCTCGCGGGGCATCACCGCAGCGGGCTTTTTCTTGGCCTTAATTATCGATTCATTATCTACATCGACGATCGTTATTGTTTCAATGTTACACATGCCGTGCCTTATCAAAAGGAGGGCTTTCGCCGTTGATGTCCCGTATTTACGGTTTAGTTAGACACTTTTTGACAGATAAACATCGCCTCACCCAAGTTTCGTTGCTGATCACACTGATACTAGTGGTATTCAAGGTCATCGCTGCCGTCACCAGTGGTTCTATCAGCATCACTGCCGAAGCCATCAATAACGCCAGCGATATTTTTACCTCACTTATTGCCATGTTGGCAGTGCGACTGAGTGACAAACCCGCCGACGACAATCACCCGTATGGGCATGGCAAAATCGAAAGTTTGGGCGCATTGGTGACCGTTGGTTTTTTGGGCGCAACCTATATCGGGGTTATTTATCGCGCATTTGGGCGGCTAGCAGCCCCCGAACCGCTTGACAATGCCATTTTTCCATTGGCGGCGGTAAGCTTGAGCATTGGCATCAATATTTTTCGGCAATGGTGGTTTACCCGGGCGGCGCGGCAATATCGTAGCCAAGCCCTTGCTGCCGAGGCGCTTAACTTTCGCATGGATTTGATATCGTCTGGGGTGACGATGGTGGCGTTGTTGGTGGCTGGGCTGGGCAGCGGTTTGTTGGGGGGGGCGAATGGCTGGCGCGTGAGCGGTAATATTGCCCAATTGGCTGACCCGCTTGGTGCGATGTTGGTCTCGCTCATCGCCTTAATTTTTGCGGCACATTTGGGCAAACGCGCCGTTGATGTGTTGCTCGACCGTGCGCCGCTTGAGCTAACCGAGAAAATTGCGCACATGGTCACCTCTACCCCAAATGTGGCCGGGCTGGGCAATGTGCGGGTGCGCGAGGTGGGCAACCGCGCTTTTATCGATTTGACCGTCGCGGTTCCGCGCACCCTGTCGCTAGAGGCCTCGCACGATGTGGCGACCCTGATTGAGCATCGCGCCCACGAAATTGTGCCGGAGGCCGATGTGCTGGTGCACGTTGAGCCGGTGGCGGCCATCAACGAAACCTTGGTTGACCGCATTCGTACGGCTTCGTTGCGCACTGGCAAGGCCGTGCATAACGTCAATGTATATACGATTGGTGATGTGGCGTTTGCCCAACTCGATTTAGAGGTTAGCCCTGAGCTAAATTTGCAATCGGCACATTTGTTGGCGCACGATTTAGAGGTGATGTTGCGGCACGAGTTTGCACTGGCGCATGTCTCGATTCATATTGAACCCATTCAACCGGTCAGCGCTGCCATGATGGCGGCCCATGTGCACGATAAAGATCACTTGCTGCGTGAGGTAAAGCATTTGGCCTACGCCAACCGCGATGTGCGGCGTATTCATAATTTGGTGCTCGATCAAGTGGGCAATGTGCTTAATTTGGCGCTCGATTTTGAGCTTAGCCCCGATATGCCTTTGGCGACGGCACACGCCATTGCCGAAAAATTTGAGCATGATTTACGGGCCAAATTGCCAAAATTGGGCCGTGTTTCCATTCACACCGAGCCACACGGGGCCGAAGATGTGAAGGCGAATTATGCCCAACGAGAAAAGTAGACGTAGAGACGCGCCGGTGGCGCGTCTTCGATGTGGCAGAAACAAGACGCGCCACCGGCGCGTCTCTACATCGACATCTGTCAGTATTTGCCTTTACCCACCCGCCATTGCCCCAATCACCATAAAAGGCTCGTTGCCCGCCACAACCGCGGCGGGTAATGGGGCGTCGGCTGGCTCGTGCGACCAATCTTCGCCACACACAAAGAAGCGAATGAAAGGCCGTCGTTGTTGGGTGTGGCGATCTCGAATGGTGCCGCGCAACATCGGGTATTGGCGTTCGAGCGCATCGAGCACTGCCTGCTGAGTCACTGGGCCATTCACCACCAACGTTAGCTCGCGGCCTACACCGGCGAGGGTGCGCAAATGCTGTGGCAATATCACGCGAATCATGGCAAGGTTTGCACCTCGACCGAGACCACAGCGGGGAGGTCGCGCACGATGGCTTGCCACGTGTCGCCAGAATCGGCTGAGGCATACACTTGCCCGCCAGTGGTGCCAAAATAGATGCCGCATGAGTCGAGTGCGTCTACGGCCATCGCATCACGCAATACGTTTACATAACAATCGCTTTGCGGCAAACCGTTGGTCAGCGCTTCCCATTCATTGCCGCCGCTGCGGCTGCGATAAACCCGCAGTTTGCCATCGGGCGGAAAATGTTCGGAGTCGCTTTTGATCGGCACGACATACACGGTGTTTGGCTCGTGGGCATGAACCGAGATCGGGAAGCCGAAATCGCTGGGCAAATTGCCGCTGATCTCATGCCATAGATCGCCAGCGTTATCGCTGCGCATCACATCCCAATGTTTTTGCATAAATAACACATTGGGGCGCGATTTGTGCATGGCGAGATTATGCACACAGTGACCCACTTCGGCGGTGCTGTCGGGCAATTCGAAGGGCGAAACGAGGCCCTTGTTGATGGGTTGCCACGTTTCGCCAGCGTCATCGCTGCGAAAAGCCCCCGCCGCCGAAATGGCGACGAAGATGCGCTTGGGGTCGCTGGGGTCGAGCAGAATGGTGTGCAAACACATGCCACCGGCCCCGGGTTGCCATAGGTGGCCTTTGGCGGCCCGCAGGCCCGCCAATTCGTGCCATGTTTGGCCGGCATCGGTCGAGCGAAATAGGGCGGCATCTTCGACTCCGGCATACACCGTGTCGGCATCGGTTAGTGATGGCTCAAGATGCCACACACGCTTAAATTCCCATGGGTGTTGGGTTCCGTCATACCATTGATGGGTGCCAATTTCGCCTTCGTATTTAAATTCGTTGCTGACGGGTTGCCAGGTTTGGCCGCCGTCATCCGAGCGTTGAATGAGTTGGCCGAACCAACCGGTCGATTGTGAAGCATAAATGCGATTGGGGTTGACGGGTGAGCCTTTGAGGTGATACATTTCCCAACCCGGGAAATGTGGGGCGCTTATGTCCCATTGTTGACGTTTTTCGTCTGATGTCAAAATAAATGCGCCTTTGCGCGTGCCGACCAATACTCTTACACCACTCATTTTTCTCCTTATTGTTTGTTGCGCGTCACCTGACGCACATCAAGTTCTTCTTGTTAATTATAGAACATTTGTTCGATGTGGGCGCAGGTTTTTGAGAATTATGATCGGAATTTAAGCTAATTTTTCAGATCGTAGCATTGGTGTTATTACGTAACGCAGGGATGAAAGGTTTGGCCTATTTCTTACACAGCGTAGCTGTAAGAAATAGATGTGAAATTGACCTTTCATCATAAAAATGATACGGGCTTCATTTCACGAAATGAAGCCCGTATCATTTTTATAAAAATACTGATGGATTGAGTCGCGTCTCTTTTTTTGTTATCCCCCGCGATTGAGCGCCATTGCCATGAGGCGTTGAATACGCGGCAACATGTCGGCAGGGTTGGGGTGTAGCCCTTCTTGCACCAGGGCGCTGTCATACATCTGCTCGATGCTCAGGTCTACCAGTTCGCTGCCGAGTGGATGATTGAGCATTTTTGCGAGATCGGTAATGATGGGGTGGGAGCGGTTAATTTCGACCAACTTTTTCGGCACCTTATATTCACGGTCAAAAAAGCGATTCAAGCGTCCGCGCTCACGATCTATATCATCTTTGGGCGAAACTAAACGGATCGGGCTGTCTTTTAACACTTTCGAAGCTTTTACATCGACGATGCGATCACCCAAAATTTGTTTGATGCGCGAGATCAAAATGCCAAAATCGGCATCCGTCACTGAATCACTCTCTTTATTTTCTGGCTCATCTTTATCGGCGATGGGGGGCAGCTCTAGCTCGGGGTCATCGATGTTGCGGAATTTTTTGCCCTGATATTCATTTAACATCGGGGCAATATAGGCATCGAGCGGGTCAACCCAATAAAGCACTTGTAAATCGCGGGCCTTGAATGGGTCGAGGTGAGGGCTATGCGCCACCGATTTGAGGTCATCACCCAACACATAATAAAGCTCGTTTTGGCCCTCGGCCATGTGCTTAACATAATCTTCGAGCGAGAGCAATTTGCCATCTGATTTTGAGGCGGCATAGCGCAGCAACGGCATGGTCTCATCTTTGGCTTCGTGGTCAATGGCAATGCCCTCACGAATGGCACGCCCATATTCGTTCCAAAATGCCGTATATTTGTCGGCATCTTTTTCGGCCATGCTCTTTAATTCACGCAGCACCCGCGCACGAATGGTCTTGGCCAGTTGTTTCATCACACGGTTGTTTTGCACCGTTTCGCGGCTAACATTCAGCGGCAAATCTTCCGAATCGACCACGCCATCGACAAAATTGAGCCATTTTGGCAGCAAGTCGTTGCAATATTCTTGAATAAGCACATTGTGCGAATAGAGCATGACCCCCGGCTCTTTGCGGGCCGACATCATGGTTTTCTCGCGTTTGTTTGAAATAAATAGCAACGCTCGCACGTTTACCGGTGCATCTGACGAGAAATGAATCTTGGTCAGTGGCTCTTCAAAATCATAGGTGAGTTGTTGATAAAACTGTTTGTAGTCATCTGCCGATACCTCGCTGGCGTTTTTGCGCCACAACGAGGTTTGCTGGTTGGCCTGTTCATCGCCAATAAAAATGGGGAAGCGCACAAAATCAGAATGCTTTTTGATAATTTGGCGCAATTTCCATGCTTGGGCATATTCTTCCGCGTCTTTTTTTAGCGTAATATGAATTTCGGTGCCGCGATCGGCTTTGGTAGCTGGCTCAATGCGAAATTGGTCGCTGCCATCCGAGATCCATGCATAGGCGTTGCTTTCGTTGAGATGGTGGCTGCGCGAGATCACCCGCACTTCTTCGGCCACCATAAACACCGAGTAAAAACCAACGCCAAATTGCCCGATCATGTCACCGGGTTCAATTTTGCCGGTTTCTAATTTTGATAAGAAATCACGTGCGCCCGATTGGGCGATGGTGCCGAGGTTGCGCTCTAAATCGGCGCGAGTCATGCCAATGCCGCTGTCGCGGATGATCAGGACCTTGGGGGCATCATTTGGCGCGTCATTTGACGCATCATTTGATGCATCGGCGTCATCTTCTTTGCTGTCGGGGGTTTCAATACGAATTGCTAACTCGGCATCGGCATCTAAAACCTCACGGTTGGTCAGCATTTCAAATTGAATGCGTGTCAGTGCGTCCGATGCATTCGAAATCAGCTCGCGCAAAAAAATATCGCGTTCTTTGTATAAAGAATGTGCCAAAATCGTCAAAAGTTGCTTTACTTCGGCCTTAAATGTATAAGAATTAGCAGTTGTCGCTTCCATTTTTGTCAAACCTTTTAATAAATGGGTAAATTTAGAAGGTAAATTATACCTGTCTAGTATTTTCTCAATAGCGTAAGTTCCTAAATGATGAAAGGCTGATTTCACTATCTATGCCCCAAAGCGTAGCTTTGGGGCATAGATAGTGAAATCGGCAAAAGATTTCATCAACTCAGAATCTGCTCTAATGATGATTTTGGTATATATAGATAAGCCGTCTTGCCAGGGTTTTACTAAAACACCGGCGGCGTAATGACAAAAATAACCGATGTTTCTTGGTTGCCGATACAGGCAAACCGCGTGACGTTCATGCCGTCAAAATACATCGAGTCACCGGCGTTAAGCTCATAGCGATTGTCGATCAATTCAACCAGTAACGAACCGTTTAAAATATATACAAATTGTTCGGTTGGCTCGGGCAAAGGCCGGGCCGGTATGTTGGTGCCGGGGGCAAGTTTGCTTAAAAATGCCTCGACCTTATAAGCACGACTCGATGTTAATAATTCATAGGTAACGCCTGAATCAGGAAAATGTAGGGTGGGGCGATTATTGGCACGAATCACCGGTGAAAATGGCTGAGACGACCCATTAAAGGTGTTGGTGGCAGGCGGCAATTGTTGTCGTGCAGCAAGGGATGCCATGGGTTCTATCTCACTTACCGGCGAAGGTGTCTCTTCTAATAATTCCACCAGCGAAATATTTAAACTATTGGTGATGCGGCGTAGTGAATCGATAGAGGTATTGACCATACCACGTTCAACTTGGCTGAGAAATGAGGCCGTGAGACCTGACTTTTCAGCCATGTCACGCAAACTTAAATTATGTTTTCTGCGTAATGCGTTAATCCGCAAACCGATGGAGACTGTGCTTGAATCTATGCTCATGAATCGAAATTGTATCTATTTACTACACAAACTGTAAAGTAAAATAGCATAATACAGTATAATGGAGTTTGTATATTGTTGCGGTTGTTTTTTAGGGCGATTCTGTATTTTCTCAATAATGTAATGCCAAAATCATTGTTCCTCTATTCTGTACGGGATAGAGAGACAATGATTTTGGCGAAAACCCATTGACAACAAAATTCATATTACATGATTTTAGCAAACAGACACATACTTTATTTGTGCCCATTGGGCAAACAACAGCGTGCGTGGCGGCTCGAAGCCATGCCGGACAATTGCAGCATTACGATGTTGCGGACCAGTGAAGTAACACGGAGTGAATTGTTAACTCATATTGCCGTTGCCGATGCATTGATTACTGAGCGGGCGGGGCTGGTTGATCGTGAATTGATTCAGGCTGGCAAGAATCTCAAGATCATTCAGCGAATTGGTTCGTTATCTTATGATATCGATTTAGATGCCGCACGCGAGTTGGGGGTGCCGGTGTGTTTGCAGCCTATGGTTGGGGTGTTGGCCGTGGCCGAGCAACTGATGATGCAGATGTTGGTCTTGTTGCGGGCGGCAATGCCATTGCAAAATATATTGCAGCAATTGCCTGATACATTTGGCAAAGTGGCCCAGCGCACCACCGAAGATATATTTTCGTTTAACTGGAGCCAGACGCGGCGTGTGCGTTTGCTGAGCGGTAAAACCGTAGGGATTTTAGGCTTTGGCGAAATTGCCACCGAGTTGGTAAAACTTTTACAACCTTGGGGTTGTCATGTGTTATATTCTAAACGTCAACAATATCCTGCGGCACTTGAGCAGCAGCTAAAAATTTCGTATCGCAGCCCCGACGCTGTTTTAGCAGAAAGTGATATTGTGGTTTCATTATTGCCTTATGCGGCTGAAATGGATTTATGGCTAAATGCTGAGCGCATTGCCACGATGAAAAAAGGGGCGTTGTTATGTCATGCAGGCAGTGGTAGTGTTATCGACGAACACGCCGTTGCAGATGCCATTCGCAGTGGGCAGTTGGCGGGTGGCTCATTTGACACGTATGAATGGGAGCCGATTACCCCAGATAACCCTTTGCTAAGTTTGGCAAAAGCCATGCCAGAGGCCAATATATTTCTGACACCGCATATCGGCAGTTGTAATGATGCTCGGCATTCAGGCCAGAGTGTTTATTATGCCAATGTGTTACGGGCTTTTGCAGGCGAACCTCTGCAAGGGACTTTATAAATTGAATTGGTATCTGCTCAACAATTAGGGATAAACCCAAAAATGTAATGCCGAAATCATGCCATGGCCTTTGGGAACAGGTGCAAAGCCCCTGCGCCCAAAGGTCATAGCGTGATTTCGACGAAAATTTGTTTTATTCCCCTGTTTTATTGAGAAGTCGTCATGATTGGTTATCACGCGGCAGGATGAAGATCGCCTAAAGCGCTTCAAGCGCTTCAAGCGCTTCAAGCGCTTTAGGCGGTATCTTCACCTCAGATACTTTAAGTGTTTGTTTCATTAAAGACAAGATGTATTGTTTTTAATGTGATTAATAAAAAACAAAAAAGGAGAATAAATGAAAAACAATATCCGACCGTTGGTTATGGCTGTATCGGCAGCAATGGTGTTAGCGGCATGTGCGCCAGCCGCAACCCCAGCCCCCAAACCCACCGATGCGCCCAAGCCAGCCGCACCCGCGGCAACCTCAGCCCCTGCGCCGACGACTGCACCTGCTCCCACCGCAGTGCCTGCAACTAAAGCCCCCGAGCCAACCGCTGCCCCAGCCGCCAAGCCATTTGTAAGCTGGTTGCAATATGACGAAAAGAACGAAGATCCCAAGGCCGATGAAGCTGTTGGTAATGCCTATTATCGAAAATCCATCCCTGAATTTAATAAAGCTTTTGAAGGCAAATATAAGTGGGTTAACCAACCCCAACCCTTTGCCAAGATTCAGGCTTCGTTGATTGCAGCGGTGCAAGCCGGTGGTGATGTGCCCGATATTGTTGGGGCAGGTAGTGGCTCAATTCCGGCTTATGTAAAGAATGGCACTGTTCAAGATTTAACGGATTGGGCTAAGAGCCAACCTTGGTTTGCGAGTCTTGATCCGGCTGCTGTGAAAGTGTGTAGCAGCCCTGATGGCAAACTCTGGTGTATCCCTATTGCTGAAACACCCTCGATGGTTTTTTATTGGAAGGATCATTTCCCCAATGGTTACCCCAAGACTGCCGATGAATTTTTGAAACAAGCGGCTGAATTGAAGAAGAAGAATGTTTATGCCATTACTTATTTTGGCAGCACAGCGTTTGATGGCAATGCCACCGGTCGTTATTTCTGGCAAGTGATTAGCTCGTTTGGCGGCAATTTGGATGATGGCAAAGGCATGATGACATTGAACACCCCGGCCAATGTAAAAGCCGTCGAGTTTATGCGCAAAGTTGTGGCCGAAGGTTATTCATCTGAAAGCGTATTTTTGGGTGACTTTAAAGAAGAAGAAGATTTGAAGGGTTTAGACCCCAAGAAGCCAGTTGCGGCATCGTTCCCTACTGGTATCTTTGGTTATCGTTATATTCAACCTGTCAAATCACCGGCTGGCAAGCAATATGGCGACAAATTTGACCCAACCGGCGGCCCCATGCTCGAAGCGATTGCTGCTGGTGATATGAAGATCGCCCCGATGTTTGTGGGTGGCGATGGCAAGGCCCCCGGCTGCAACCTCGGGACCGAAGGTTTTGTCATCCCCAAGGGTGCCAAGAACCCAGATGCGGCCAAGGCTTATATCAACTCACTATTCGACCCCAAAGTTGGCGTAGAATGGGTGCAGAAGCCGGGTGGTGGCTTCCCGACCAGCAAGCTCTTGTTGGCCGATAAAGCTTTTGATACCCCTTTCTATAAGCAAGCATCTGAGGCTAGCGCAGGGTTGTGTCGCCCATGGCAGGGTTCATTGGGTTCAGTGGGTAACCCAGGTAAAACGGTTGCCGAGGTGATTTTTAACCTGATCAAGGGCAAAGATGCGAAGAATGCCGATATTGCAGGTGTGTTGCAAAAGGCTCAAGATGAATTTAACAAGAATGTGAAATAAGTGTAATTTAATGTAGCGGTAGGTCTTAGATCTGCTTAAGGGGCACGGCATAGTGTGAGTAATCTCACTGTGAGATTACTCACACCCGTGCCCCTGTCTTTATTTATCGCCAATGAAAACTTCCAAGATCCTTCCTTTTGTGTTGTTAGCGCCGGCGCTTATTATGATTGTGTTTGCGCAGTTATACCCAGCGCTTTACACTTTTTATCTCAGCGCCCAAGAGATGGATGCTGGTGTGCAAAAATTTGTAGGAATGGAGAATTTTCGCCGCGTATTTGACAGCTCGGCGTTTGTAGAGAGCGCATGGAACACGGTCATTTTTATTGCTGGCTATATCCTATTAACCATGTTGCTGGGGATGGGTTTGGCGCTGTTGCTTAACCGCAAGCTCAAATTTAGCGGTTTTTATTTGGCGATGTTGTTTATTCCTTGGGTGTTATCTGATGTAATTGTTGGCTTGGTTTGGAAATTATTTGTCGATCCTGATACCGGTTTGTTTTCACCCATTTTAGAATTGCCGTTTTTTGGCCTTGAAGGGGCCGCTTTGTTGACCAAAGTGCCAACTGACCGTCTGTTCGATTCGATTCCATTTCCACCGGCACCCGCCTTAATTTATCTCATCATTGCATCGGTGTGGAAAGCCTTGCCATTTGTGACCTTGTTGATGCTGGCTGCATTGCAAACCGTGCCCAAAGAGGTATTGGAAAGTGCCCAAATGGATGGTGCGAATAGCCGCCAAAGTTTTTTGGGTATTACCTTTCCGATGATTTTGCCCTCATTAATTGTGGCTTTATTTAACTTGGTTTTGGGTGGTATGAATGGTGTCGGTATGGTCTTTAGTTTAACGGGTGGCGGCCCGGGCACTTCGACCGAGGTGCTGAGCTATTTGCTTTATTCAATCGGGTTTGCCCAATTTGATTTTGGCAAAGCGGCGGCTTTGTCGGTATTTATTGCTATGATTAACCTAGCGCTTATTTTGCTGGCACTGCGCGTGTCACGCCAAGGAGCAGAACAATACGCTTAAATTATGAACCGTCGTCGTATCCAAATCTTGCCTAACATTGCCATGATTTTGATTTGTATGGTGATGTTATTTCCGGTTTTTGCCACAACTGTCATTTCATTTAAGCAACAGAGCGATGTGGCACGCAAGCCGCCCTTGCTATTTCCATGTGACACGCCCAGTAGCGATTTTGTGCCTTCGGCCTGCCGTTTTTTTGTTGAGGGCTATGAACGCATTTTTGCATTTAAAGAAAACCCCGAAACATGGTTTGGTTATGAAGCAACAGGGGCGATTGTGAGCAAATATATGCCAAATTCGCTCATTTACGCGGTATTTTCCTCCTTGTTTATTACCTTGTTTGCTGGTTTGGCTGGGTTTTCTTTTTCACGGTTTGCATTTAAAGGGCGGCGCATATTACAAGTGGGTATTTTGGCCTTGACAGGCATCCCGTTGCTTACAAATTTGTTGGCACTCTATCAAACGACGGTCATGTTGCGTAAGGCCTTGGTTCCGAGCATCGAGCGTTTTGCTGCTTGGCAACAATTTTCTGATATCACCACCAAAATGCTGATTGATTCGCTTGACCGCGTTATTTTGATCGCTATCTACACTGGTTTGCTCATGCCATTTAGCATTTGGATCGTCAAGTCATTTTTTGATGCGATCCCGCGTGATTTAGAAGAAGCGGCTGTGATCGATGGCTGTTCACCATTTGGGGCGCTTATGCGCATTGTGGCGCCATTGGCCGCACCCGGCCTGTTGGCTGCATTTTTGTTGTCGTTTGTCAATATTTGGAACGAATTTCTTACGAATTATTTGCTGGTTGGCAGTTCAAAGCAAAATTTGCGTTCGGTGATGGTTGCGGTTTATGATCTGACTGGCAACAACCTCATTAATTATCAAGTCTTAGCTGCTGCTTGTGTGCTGGTGATGATGCCCGTTATCATTCTTTTTCTGGCGACCCGCAAAGTGTTTTTTAGCGCTATGGTCGAAGGTGCAGTTAAGGGATAGAGTCTTGTTGTCCCGAAATTATTATGTTTGCCTAACATCAACACCTTTGCCAATTTGTGATTGACTGCCCGTGAATTCATTCATGGGCGAGATGGCGAAGGTATTGTTTTCTAGACTGGTATTTCAGCACCATGCCGTAAAATAGATAGCATGTCTACCCTGCCTCTGACAGCGGCACCGGTTGGTGCGCTTTCACATATCAAAGTTATTGACCTAACCCGCATTTTGGCTGGCCCCTATTGCACCCAGCTTTTGTCTGATTATGGGGCGCAGGTGATCAAAATTGAGCAACCCAATAGTGGCGATGGCTCACGGCAATGGGGGCCGCCTTGGATTGGTGACCAAAGCTCGTATTTTTTGAGCGTTAACCGCAATAAACAAAGCCTGACGCTTAACTTAAAATCTGCCGAGGGACGCACCATTCTCAAACAATTGTTGGCCGAGGCCGATGTGTTGATTGAGAATTTTTTACCCGGCACCTTGGCAAGCATGGGGTTAGATTATGAAACCCTGCGGCACGACTTTCCCAAATTGCTTTTTTGTTCGATCACAGGCTATGGCCAAACCGGCCCTTATCGTGACCGTGCTGGCTATGATCTTGCCATTCAAGCCGAAGGTGGCATGATGAGTATAACTGGTGGTGCTGGCGAGATGCCGATGCGCACTGGCGTTGCTATTTGTGACCTGATGACTGGAATGCATGCCAGCACTGCTATTTTGGCAGCGCTTAATTATCGCAGCGTCAGTGGCAAAGGCCAATATATCGATATCGCACTGCTCGACTCGCAAGTGTCGTGGCTGATTAATGTGGCACATGGCTATTTTGCCACCGGCAACCCGCCCGCTCGTTATGGCAATGCCCATCCCAGCCTCGTGCCTTATCAAGCCTTTGCCAGTGCCGATGGCTATTTTGTGCTGGCAGTAGGCAGTGATGAACAATTTCGCAAGATGTGCGTCATTATGCAACGTGACGATTTGATGCACGACCCGCGTTATGCCCACAACAAAGACCGCGTGGCAAATCGGGTTGAATTGATCGAACAAATGCAACAGATTTTTCTAAACCGCTGCACCGATGATTGGCTTCACGACTTCGAACGCGCCCACGTGCCGTCTAGCCGCATCAATGATATCCCGGCGGTTTTTACCGACCCGCACGTGCTGGCCCGCAACATGGTGCAATCGGTTGATCATGTGACGCTTGGCCCGATCAATGTCGTTGGCCCAGTCGCCAAAATGAGCGAGACCCAACCCACCGTGCGCACCGCTCCGCCCACCCTCGGCCAACATTCTGCCGATATTTTGCAACAGCTTGGTTACACCCATGAACAGGTTAGCCGGTTGCAGAGGGATGGGGTCATTTAATTACACATTAGGCTTATCTTGTGAATAAAATGATCGAATCTTTATGCTCAACAAAAAACATAAATGTAGAAGTCAGGATAGTCGAACACGGCTGAGACCGGTAGTGGAAAAAATAATTCTTCAATGATTATGTTAAGTTGTTAAATTTGTATCTGAGCAGATGACACTCACTTGAGATAATAGTATCTAAGTATCACCTCAATAATTCGGGGTAAATCCCAAAGATGTATTGGCGAAATTACTATATTACCTTTGCTGGCATGGGCAAAGCCCATGCCAGCAAAGGTAATATAGTAATTTCGCCGAAAATTTGTTTTACTTCCC
>CAMDWA010000111.1 GCA_945877855.1 Thermoflexus hugenholtzii JAD2
CAATAAAACTTTGGCGAATGCGTGGCAGACCAAGTTGCGTTGAAATTGGGATGATTACCATCGCGCCATTAACGATTAGCATTAAAAGGCAAGCCAACCCGATAACAACGATAAGCATAACAGCCACTAAAAAGTGCCGTGCTTTTACATCTTCTTCGCGGGGTTGTGGAAAAGGGAAATCCATACCGCCTCTATTATCCACTGCTCGCTACTGCACCGAAATCGTTTAACATTGGAAAAATGCGTAAAAAATGACAATCGTCACCCCTGCAATGGGTATGATTTCATAGTTGTCACCCCCCCTACATGTTAGAATCTGCAAACGATGCTAGTACCTACTGTCACCGCGGACGCAATTGCGATCAACTCGCTCTATTACATTGCATTTTTTTTTGCCGTCATCGTTTTCTTTATTGTTCAAGGGTTATTGTTATTTTCAGCTTATAAATATAAACGCAAACGAGCTGATGAATTGCCAGCACAAGATCATGGCAATATGAAACTAGAGTTATTCTGGACGATTGTGCCAGCATTTGTTGTGATTATGCTGTTCTTCCTTTCGGCAAACACCCTGTCACAATTAGGCGGAGCTGGAACGCAAGCAAGCCCCATTCACAATGTTCACAAGATTGGGGATGACAATGCAAAACGTCGTATCGAAGATGCAAAACGCACCGATATGATCATTGAAATTAGTGGTCGTCAGTGGTTTTGGCAATATAAGTATATCAAAGATGGCGTTAATCACAGCAGCCAAAATGACGGCGAGTTGATCATTCCAGAAGGCAAAGTAGTGCGTCTAGACATGAACAGCAAAGATGTACTTCATGCTTGGTGGGTGCCTTCATTTGGTGGCATGTTGTATGTCAACCCGGGTGAAATGTCTTATTTGTGGATCGACAAGCCACCACGTGGTAGCTATATTGGTCAATGCAATGCTTATTGTGGTTTGCAACATGCCCAAATGATCTCACGTATTAAAGTTGTATCACAAGCCGAATATGACACATGGGTGAAGCTAAAAAAGGCTGAGCAAGGTGGGGTTGCCACAGAAGGCGGCAATGCTGAGCGCGGCGCACAACTCTATGTAGATGGTGGCTATACATATGCCGAAGCCATTGCTAAAGGTGATACAAAAAACACAGGTTTGCAAGCCCAAGAAGTTGCAGATTTGTCAGCCTATTTAGACACGCTCAAATAAACAAACAGCACAAGTGATTTAACCTTGTTAGGTGAACAAAAAGCCTGACTTTAGAGACAAATTTGACCACTAAAAATTATGGCAAGCATTAGTATTCCCCTTGAAAAGCGCAGAAGCGCCCTTGTGGAGTGGTTGACCACGGTTGACCACAAAAAAATCGGCATTGTATATATGGGATTGGCCTTTACCTTTTTCATATTCTCGGGTCTATTGGCTTTAGCCATTCGCACCCAATTAGCTGCGCCGGGCATGACCGTTATCAGCCAAGAATTTTACAATCAGGCCTTCACCATGCATGGCACAGGCATGATTTTCTTATTCACCATCCCATTTTTAGTGGGTGGGTTTGGCAATTACTTTATGCCTATCCAAATTGGCGCGCGTGACATGGCCTTTCCGAAAATGAACGCGTTCAGCCTGTGGCTGTTTGTGTTTGCGGGATTCGTAATGGAATTTGGCTTTATGCTCAGCATGGTCGCCAATGCCACGGGTTGGGGTAATTTGGGGTTAGGCTCTGCTGCGTCTTGGAACGCCTATGTGCCCTATTCAACCCGTGCTTTTTCGCCACAAGCAGGCATGGACATCTGGTTGATCGGCATCACACTCAATGGTATTTCTGGCACCTTAGGTGCAGTGAATATTTTAGTAACCGTTTACAGCTTACGTGCCCCCGGCATGAGTGTCTGGCGATTGCCGATGTTCACTTGGACATTAATCACAACTGCTGTCATGATTCTTTTGGCAACACCAGTATTGACAGCAGGTCTGATGATGTTGACCACTGACCGCAACTTCAATACACAGTTCTTCACCACTGCTGACCCACGCATGTGGCAGCATGTGTTCTGGTTTTACTCACATCCAGCAGTTTACATCATGGTATTGCCAGCCATGGGGGTCATCTCAGAAATATTGCCAGTCTTCTCACGCAAGCCTATTTTTGGTCTAAAGGCCTTAATGGTTTCGACTGCCCTGATTGCACTGTTAGGATTCACTACTTGGGCACATCACATGTTTGTCAGTGGCGTTAACCCACTTATTCAACGATTCTTCATGTTTACAACCATGTTGATTGCCGTGCCAACCGGTGTGAAAATCTTCAACTGGATCTTTACGATGTGGGGTGGCTCACTCAACATGAAAACACCACTAATGATGTCGATTGGTTTTATATCTACCTTCACAATCGGCGGTATTACTGGTGTGTTTTTGGGCATGATTCCAGTTGACCAACAACTACACAACAGCTATTATGTAGTGTCACATTTTCACTACGTATTGTTTGGTGGCAGCGTATTTGGCATTTTCGGTGGTTTATATTATTGGTTACCCAAAATATATGGCCGTATGCTTAGTGACAAAATCGGCAAGGTGCAATTTTGGCTTATGTTGTTTGGCTTCAACCTAACCTTCTTCCCACAATACATTCTCGGCTTATTAGGTATGCCACGTCGCATCGCAACCTACCTCCCAGATCGCGGTTGGGATATTCCCAATCTTCTCTCTTCAATTGGTGCATTTACCATTGCATTCTCGGTCTTGTTGTTTATCATCAACTTTGTAATTTACATTGTTGGCCGCAAAGGTGAAGTAGCCGGTGACGATCCATGGGAAGGCAATACGCTTGAATGGATGACCCAATCCCCACCACCAGAATACAACTTCAAAACCATCCCCGTTGTTCATAGCGAGCGCCCACTATGGGATATTCGTCATGCAAATGACAATACTAATGCTCATGGGAAACATTAATCGAGTGAATTAAAAAAAGATACTCATTTCCCTTTACGAATATCTAATAAAACGAGACATTCGTATGGGGAAATGTGTTGGTCTTTCTATAAAATTGTCCGCATGTTTTCATTTGCAAGTGATTTGAAAATAAGCAAAATAATCGCTATAAGCTAAAGTCATTTAATATTTAGAAAACATAATAAATTTATCTACATTTGCAACAACTTTTCACCAATTAACACTTATGAAAATAACGGCATTACACCCCAACCATTCTTTGCGCATACGATTGGAACAAATGGGTCGTGATGCTATTGCATTAACAAAGCCAAAAGTTATTTCACTGTTGCTTCTTACGACCTTTGCAGCCATGTTTATCACACCGGCAGGCTTGCCACATTGGCAAACAGTGTTCTGGACAATGATTGGTGGCTATTTAATGGCAGGTGGGGCTAACGCCGTCAATATGGCTTATGACAGTGATATTGATAGCATCATGGGACGCACATCAAAACGCCCTGTGCCAAGCGGACGTGTAAGTAAAAACACAGCCTATGCTTTTGGGTTTATGCTTATGGCGTTGTCATTCATCATTTTAGCAACTTTAGTCAATGGGCTGACCGCCGCCCTAGCGTTTATTGGCTTTATTTATTACACTGTTATTTATACAGCTTGGCTCAAACGCCGCACCTCACAAAATATTGTGATTGGCGGCGGGGCAGGTGCAATTCCACCTTTAGTTGGTTTTGCTGCTGCTAGCGGCAGCCTTGATATCACTGCGGCCCTTTTATTTGTCATCATTTTTATGTGGACACCGCCACATTTTTGGGCACTGGCATTAATGATGCGAATGCGCAAAGATTATGGCAGTGTAGGTGTGCCAATGCTACCAGTCGTTGCAACCGAAGCAGAAACCACTCGCCAAATTTGGATCTATTCATGGGTCATGTTAGCAATTACCCTGATATTGGTTGCTATTGGTGCGATGGGTTGGATCTATATGACGGTAGCAATTGTGATCGGGGCATTATTTTTGTTGCGTGCATGGCAATTAAAAAAAGATTGCACCCAAAAACGGGCACTAGAGCTTTATAAATACTCACTTCTTTATTTGGCTTTGCTCTTTGTAGGCATGGCGGCAGACCGCATGATTTTGTAAACATGACAAAACTTGATCAACAACGTAATGCCCGTATTGCACTTTTATATTGCACAGCAATTTTAGCAATCGGGATAATCATGGCTATCATTTGGGTGTCAATCTATTCACCCGTTTAATTATTCAGGAGAAATAATGGCATATTCACAAGAAACACATCACGAAGAAGAAGATCACATTCACATGCCATCACCCAGTTGGGCACCTATCATCTTGGCATTAGGGATGACGGTTCTCGGATTTTCGGTGATTTGGCGTGAAAGCGTTGGCGGATTAATTGGTCTCATCACTGGCGTAGTTGTCACATTGCTTGGTCTTGGCATGTGGATTGCAGATGAGATTAAAAACGCAAGTGCACCAGCGGCACACTAATTTATGATACCCCCAAAAGCACTTTACCCAATGGAAGGGCGGCATAAAATGCAGCCCATTCATGACCCAAGGCGTAAAAACCTTGGGTTATTTGGCGCAATTGTTTTCATTGTGTCAGAATCAATGTTTTTTATGGGGTTATTTCTCGTGTGGTTTTACCTGCGTGATACCAGTCAAGCATGGCCGCCGCTTGGAATTGCACGACCCAATATTGCCTTACCCGTATTAAATACGGTCATTATGGCAATTAGCACAATCGCCATGATTGTTGCCGAACGTGGTGTAGCCAAAAATAATCAACGCGCCCTGATCAATGGCACTGCGATTGCTGCGGCAATGGGTTTGTTATTTATGACCGTGATGATCATGGAATTTTCATCACTAGGCTTTAACCCTACGACCAATGCCTTCGGCTCATCTTTTGTAATGGTGTTGGTATTTCACGTCTTACGTGTTTTTGCCGGCGTAGTCATTATGGGGGTCGTGCTTGTGCGCGCTTTTCTAGGGCAACTTAATAGCTCACGCCGTGCTCTTGTTCAGGCTTGTGCGGTCTATTGGTATTTTATCGCTTCAATTTGGCTAATCGTATTTTACTTTTTGTATATTCGATTGTAAGCAGCCAAAATTAAGAGATAAGTAAAACAAATTTTCGCCGAACTCACTATATGACGTTTGCTGGCAGAGGCAAAGCCTCTGCCAGCAAACGTCATATAGTGAGTTCGGCATTATGCTTTTGAGGTTTACCTCGAATTATTGAGATCTTACAAAAGGGTCGCCAAAATAAAGATCCCTCTCGCCCTGTGGGGCGAGAGGGATCTTTATTTTGGCTTTCTATCTGTACTAATTTTCTGGTCTCAAAATGCCATAACCACCACTCTTACGGCGATAAGCAACCTGCATTTTGCCGTTATCCTCGTCTCTAAATACATAAAAATCGTGGCTTAGCAATTCCATTTGCTCAACTGCCTCTTCGTTACTCATACGCACCACCTCAAATGTCTTTACACGTACAAGTTGGGGTTTCTCAGTAGGAGGGGCTTGCACAGGCACCGGCTCGGCAACCTCAAAATCAATATCTTCAATATAGCCAACATGCTTGCGATCCATTGCACGGCCTTTATAACGCGCAACACGATGATACATTTTGTCAAGCACACCATCAAAAGCTGCAAACATATCAGAGTCCCGTTCCTCAACACGCAATAAGGTGCGGCGACGACGAACTGTTAATTCAACTGATTTTGGAGACTCTGGTTTGGCGCTTTCACGGCTTACGTGTAACCGCGCATCTTCAATCCCCGGTAAATAACGGTCAAGACGTTCAATTTTATTTCGCACATATTGCTCAAACCGTTGGTTGATATTAACACCGCGTCCTTGGATAGTTAGATTCATTGTCATTTTTTTTGCTCCTTATTTGCTTGTTAAAACTATTTTTCGTTGTCAAGACGATTTATCAGGCATAAAAAACCATGCCCAATAAATATACTCACTCATTAAACGTTATCGGGTAAATCAGCAGAAAGAAGAGCACGAGTCAGCGTAACTGCCGTGACACGTGCCGCACCAGCCTGACGCAACACTCGTGCACATTCAGCCAAGGTTGAGCCAGTGGTAAATACATCATCAACTAAAAAAATGTGGTGGTTACGCACATCGGGGGTAGCCGCAAAAGCACCTTTCACATTATCGCCACGTTGTTTCGAATTAAGGCGAGCCTGTTGCTCGGTTGTGCGAATACGTGCCATCCAATGTGCTTTAACAGGGATGCCAATATGTTGGCTAAGTTGGCGTGCCAAAAGGTCACTTTGATTGTAGCCACGCTGCCGCAACCGTGTTGCATACAGCGGCACCGGCACAATAGCTTTATTGGCATCATCAAATAATTTTAATGAAGCAGCCATTGCCGCAAAAAATTCACCTAATGGTTGGGCCAAATTGGGGGTTCCGTTATATTTAAAATTGTGCAGGGCTTCACGCATGGGGCCAGAAAAAATGACCGCTGAAAAGACCGGCAGGGGGTCGCCTCCTTCAATTTCAAGCAAGTGCTCTGACGACAACTGGGCATGTGATGTTAAGCGTAACGTCAACATTTGGGCCTTGCATTGTGCGCAAAACAACCCAACACCTACCTGACCACACCCACCACATCGTGGTGGATACAGCAAGTCGAGGCACCAATTAATCACTTGCGTGAATTGCGTTGGAATGACTTGTTGCATTTAGAATTATTATCTATTAATATACGCAAATAAACATACTCAAGGGGCTAATTCACCATATAAAACATAATTCCAAGGGGGCAACCACCCCGGGGGAGAAACACCAACATCTTGAAATAAACTACGGGTTATTGTAATTGTTTGACCCGGTTCTAGATTAGAGTAATGAAAAAAATTCTGATTTGGATATAACTCTACAAAACCGTGTATATTCATTTTTATCTTTTCATCATTTCTAAGCGTTAGACCTACTGTAAAAAATGAACTTGTTGAGTCAATTGTTTGAGTCATAACAATTGTTGGGGTTCGATAAATTTGCGGATTTTCTACCCATTTCCAACTAACTACTAACATCGTAGAGGAAATTATGTTAGAGCCTGACCCACAATCAACAAGTATGAATTGGCTGGAAAATTGACCAGGCATCAAAACATGAACTTCATTAGGGTCAAATTCGGCCCCAAAAAATGTTTTTGTCACATCAAATAGTTTAGGAGTGTATGTATTACCATCGAAACATGTCATCGTACCTTTTCCCTGTAACTTAAGATGTTCAATTGGATAATCAGAATTATTAATAATTTCGCCTTTACAGCCAATTAGTCGATATTTCCCACAACCTCCGTTATTTAAATTCAAATACACAACGGGCTTAACTGAAGCCAACGGTAAATATGCTATAAATTGCTTATTGAAATTATTATTCAGAGATCCATTTGATGAATAAGGCTTGTACAAACAACAAATAATCGTTACTAAGGCACAACACGTCGCATGGATAATTGCTTTCTTCAACCTCAAAACAGTTGCTCCAACAGCCTCATTGATTAAATAGTAGCACAACAACCTAAAAATCGCTAGTGGTTTTCCCTACGCTTGCCTGACGATTTTAGATTAAAAAAAAGCCGATTGCCCTATAAGTTAATAAATAGGGCAATCGGCAAAACGACAATTCAACACCAAAACTAGGCTTTCTTTGGCGGCGGGGCCTTTACTTTCTTGGGCAATTTCATCGGCAAGGTGGTGCGGCGCACCCCATCAAACTGCGCGAGCGCATTACCCACCGCGCCTGCCGTTGGCACTAACCCAATCTCCCCTACGCCTTTTGCACCATAAGGGCCGTAGGGGTCGGCACACTCAACCCCAATCACTTCGACCTCAGGCATCTCTTTGGCACGCAAAATACCACACTTGCGTAACATAGTGCTTTTAGCGCGGCCATTCTCCATCACCAATTCTTCGCTAATGGCATAGCCCAGTCCCATATGGATACTGCCTTCAAGCTGCCCCTCAAACAAGGTGGGGTTATAAATCTTACCGGCATCATGCGCCGCCACCACCTTCTTTAGCTGACCTTCGTCATCTAAAATCACCAATTGCGTGGCATAGCTATATGAAAAGTGGGTGCGCGGGGTTTTGCCATTCTCATAACCCGGCTTAGTTGTCCAATCTACACCCCATTCGCCATAATATTCGCGCCCAACCAATTCATCCAATGAATGGGTTTTTAGGTCTTCTTTCAATTGCTGACACGCCGCAATCGTGGCGTTGCCCACCAAAGCCGTCGCACGTGAGGCCGTCGTCATCCCTGCCGATTGCTCATATTTGGTATCAACACGCACATCAATGATACGTGGTGAGATATTGGTTTCGGTGCAAATGGTTTGTAGCACCACCGAATGCACGCCCTGCCCCATTTCAGTCCAGCCATGATCGGCCACAACCTTATTCGCCGCCGCAATATGAATGCGCACCTTTGAATTTTCGAGCAAGCCATTACCCGCACCGGTGTTCTTCAAGCCGCAGGCGATGCCGACAAATTTATGCTTATAAAATTCGTCTTTCACTGCCAATAACGTATCACGCAGACCCACCCCACCCGTCAATTCTTGGCTGGTGGCGGTCAGGCTACCAATCGTCATGGCATTATCGTATCTAAATTGCCAGCGATCAAACCCACCCTTCTTGCACAACTCATCAACCAAACTCTCGAAGCCATAAGTAGCCTGATTCACCCCGAAACCGCGCATGGCCCCACAAGGCACATTGTTGGTATAAGCGCCAATCGCTTCAGATTCGAGCACCGGCACATGATAAGCGCTGGTGGCATGACCAACACAGCGCTCTAACACCTTGGCCCCCACCGATGCATAGGCCCCAGAGTCGCCGACAAAGCGCACTTTTACAAAAGTAAATTTACCTACTTTGTCACAACCCATTTCATAATCCATCCACACTGGGTGGCGCTTCGGGTGCATCATGATCGACTCATCACGATTAAGCTTAACCTTGACCGGCACGCCCAATAAATAGGCCGCAACCGCAACATGACCTTGCACCGTCAAATCTTCTTTGCCGCCAAAGCCGCCGCCATTAGGCACCAACACCACCCGCACTGCTTCAAGCGGCAAGCCAAGCACTTTGGCAATTTGTTTACGGTCATCAAATACGCCTTGGCCTTGTGACAACACTGTCACTTTTGCCACATTATTGTCGGTCGGCTCTGAATAGGTAATCGCCACATCTTCAATCGCTGCCCCACCCGGATATGCCACTGCCGACTCTGGCTCCATAAACCCATGCTCAATCCATTGCGTCTGATATTGCCCCCGCACCACATAGGCCGATTCTTCGCGGGTCTTATCAACATCACCGCGCTTCACGGCACTGCGCACCAAAATATTATTGGCTGGGTGATACTTATTCACAATCGGCGCATCAGGCAAAATGGCCTTATGCGCATCCAAAATCGGTGTCATCACCTCATATTCCACCTTCACCAATTCAGTCGCTTGCCGCGCAATGGCCTCTGTTTCGGCCACAACCAGCGCCAACACATCGCCAACATAATTCGTCACTTCGCCCGCCGCAATCATCATCGGCCAATCTTGGTAAATTAACCCAATCACGCGGTCGCCCGGGATATCGGCGGCAGTAATGACCCGTGTCACACCCTTCATTTGCGCGGCGGCACTGGTGTCGATGCTCAACACCTTGGCACGCGGGTGATCGCTAAAACGCAAGGCCCCGAAGTGCATCCCCGGGATCTTAATATCATCGACAAATGGGCGAAAACCCAACACCACATCTTGCGAGTCATATTTGGGATGATCTGAACCGACATGCCCATCGCTGTCTTTCAGCGGCACTTCTTCTTCGGTGCGAATGGCTTTTGCGGCAGTTTGAATGGCATCGACGATCTTGACATAACCCGTGCAGCGACACAAATTGGGCTGCAAAGCCGTCGCAATTTCATCACGACTCGGCTCAGCATTTTTGTCGATCAAGGCATTGGCCTGCATCACCATACCCGGAATACAAAAGCCACATTGCACCCCGCCACAATTGACGAAAGAATTAGCAAATACTTTCTGCCGAAATTCGCCCAATCCCTCAGTCGTTAATACCGATGCCCCCTCTAGTTTTTTCATTGGGGTAATACATGCAAGCGTGCCCTTACCATTAATCTGAACAGTGCAGCAACCGCAAGCCGCTTGAGGCGAACAACCATCTTTGGCCGAAGTGATGCCAACGGTTTCGCGCAAATAGGTGAGCAATGGCTGTTCAGGGTCGCCATCATATGCAATCAAATTACCATTTAAATTAAAATTCATCTTTCCTCCAACCAAAGTGGTCATACCGGTATGACCACTTTAATTATAAACGGGGTTATATGTCACCCTAAAAATCTTTTTCATCTCCGTGTCTTCTCAATAAAATGAGGCAAATAAAATAAATTTTTGCCGAAATCACTATGTGGCTTATGAAGGCATATAGTGATTTCGGCATTTCAGCCTTGGGGTTTACCCCAAATTATCGCAAAGATACGAATATTGTTTCTATAAAATCAAGCTATAATTCGAACTGGTCATACCGGTATGACCAGTTCGAATTATAGCTTGCTAAGTCATCGGAATAGTCGATAAAGCACAAAAATTAAATGCTATACGCACTTGATCATATCCAAATTGCAATTCCGCCTGAACAGGAGGCAATTGCCCGCAAATTTTACATTGAGGTATTAGGATTTGTCGAAGTGCCCAAACCCGCTTCATTAGCCAATCGAGGTGGGTGTTGGCTTGAACAAGGCAATATTAAGCTACATCTTGGTGTCGATAACGATTTTCACGCCGCCCGCAAGGCGCACCCAGCCTTATTGACAGACAATTTAAATAAACTCATTGATCATTGCAAAGCGGCTGGGTGTGAGCTACAACACGATGTGCCACTGCCCGGCTATGATCGTATTCATTTATTCGACCCATTTGGCAACCGTATCGAATTAATGCAAAAGAAATAAATTATGTTAATCACTCATGCCAACCTCATTACATGGGGCAGTAACAACCAAATTCTGCCTAATTATGCCCTCAAAATCGATGGCGATCTGATCAGCGATATTGGCCCAAGCGCAACCCTAGAAGCAAAATACCCCGCAGAACAACGGCTAGATGCACATGGGCAATATGCCATGCCGGGCAATATTTGCTCACACACCCATTTTTATGGCGCATTTGCAAGGGGGATGGCCATTCCCGGTGCGCCATGCAAAGATTTCCCTGAAATTCTTGAGCGCCTGTGGTGGAAATTAGACAAAGCCCTGACGATGGATGATGTGCGCTACTCGGCCTTAGTGTGTTTGGTGGATGCGGTAAAACATGGCACGACAACCCTCATCGATCATCACGCCTCGCCCTTTGCGCTCGAAGGGTCACTCGATGCTGTCGCCGATGCTGTCACCCAAGCTGGCCTACGCGCCAGCCTATGCTACGAGGTCAGCGACCGTGATGGCGAAGCTATCTTACAGGCGGGTATTGCCGAAAATGTACGTTTTATCAAACGGGTGCAAGCCGAAAAACCGCGCCATTTGGCGGCGAGCTTTGGGCTTCACGCCTCGCTATCGCTATCAGAAAAATCGCTAAATGCCTGCCGCGCCGCCTTGCCTGACGGCAGCGGGTTTCACATTCACGTGGCCGAACACGATGTAGATGAATATGATAGCCTGCACAAATATGGCATGCGCACGGTAGACCGTTTACATAAGCACGGCATTCTCGGTCCCAATAGTATTGCGGCACATTGTGTGCATATCGACAAACGTGAGGCCGAACTGATTAAAGAAACAGGCACCTGGGTCAGCCATCAACCCCGTAGCAATATGAATAACGCCGTCGGAGCCGCCGATGTAGAAGGGCTGTTACGCATGGGCATTAAGGTATGCCTTGGCAATGATGGCTTTAGCAACGCCATGTGGGAAGAATGGAAAATGATGTATCTATTTCACAAAGCCGCCCACCGTGACCCACGACGGGCGGGTGGTTACACCGTCACCGAAATGGCGATTGAAAACAACAGCCGCTTGGCAAATATGTTCTTCCCACAAGCACCCATTGGCGAGCTAAGTGTCGGGGCCTTGGCAGATGTGATTTTGGTCGATTATCACCCAACCACCCCACTTTCGGCTGGCAATTTGCCTTGGCACATCATCTTCGGCCTCGAATCATCGGCGGTGACAATGACGATGGCTGGCGGCAAAGTGCTGATGCAAGATCGCAAATTGTTATTTTTAGACGAAGCCGAGATCACCGCCAAAAGCCGTGAACTAGCCGCCAAATGTTGGGAGCGGTATAGTAGTTGAATGGTTGATTAGTTGATTAACAATTAACCAATTAACTAATCAACTATTTAACCTTTCAACCAACAAACCCATGTTAGTCACTGATGAAGACTTGAGAATTTTGAAGCAAGCCGAAAACCTTGCGGATGCAGTATGGTCGTTGGTGGCGCAATGGCAAAATTTCGCAAGAGATACAGTCGGCAAACAATTAATTCGGGCGACAGATTCGATAGGGGCAAACATTGCCGAAATGTATGGGCGATTTAATTACAGTGAAAAAATTCAATTTTTGT
Source organism: Thermoflexus hugenholtzii JAD2 (assembly GCA_945877855.1). Classification (GTDB taxonomy): domain Bacteria; phylum Chloroflexota; class Anaerolineae; order J036; family Brachytrichaceae; genus AQU-03. Next base: position 12,599 of record CAMDWA010000111.1, read on the forward strand.
ATTATGCTCGTGGCAGCTTATTTGAGGCAAAATTTTGGTTCAATCGTGCAAAAACCCGCGAATTGATTCAACCCGACATTGCCAAGCACTATGCGCAACAGCTAACTGATTTAGCACGACAACTTAATCGCTTTATCAACAGCCTTAGACAAAGCAAAACCATATTAACAAACGATAAAAACGCTATCGGCAAATCATTGCACGAAGATAGCCCAATTTATGAAGTGATTGATGAAGCGGATCAGCTTTTTAATGATGAACAACTGGGATGGCTGAATGGTTGAATAGTTGATTGGTTGATTTTGGATCAACCAATCAACTATTCAACTATTCAACCGCCCAACCACTCAACTAAAAATTATGTCAACAATTGCAGTACTCGGTGGCACAGGCCACGAAGGTTCAGGATTAGCATTGCGCTGGGCGCATGCCGGTCACAAGGTCATTATTGGGTCGCGCACGGCAGAAAAAGCCCAAGTAGCGGCAGATGAAATTAACGCCCAACTCGGCAGCAATCATGCCAGCGGGGCCGATAATATTAGCGCAGCAACGGCTGCCGATATTGTGGTGCTAACCGTGCCATACTCGGCCCACGCAAGCACCATCAGCAGCGTAAAAGAGGCGTGCCAAGGCAAAATTTTTGTCGATGTTACGGTTCCGCTCGGCAAACCCGTCTCGAAAGTGCAATTGCCTGCCGCTGGCTCGGCCAGCCAAGAGGCGCAAAATCTGTTGGGCGCTGGGGTCAAAGTCGTTACAGCCTTTCAAAATATTGGGGCCGAACATCTCAAAGACCCAACCCACCCGATGGATTGTGATGTATTGGTATGCGGCGACGACAAAGAATCAAAAGCCGCAGTCATTCAACTGGCAAAAGATGCTGGCATGGTCGGCTATGACGCTGGCCCATTGGCAAATGCTGTCGTGCCCGAAGGCCTAACCTCAATTTTGATCGGTTTAAATATTCGCTATAAAGTAAAAGGAAGCGGAATTAAGATTACAGGAATCTAATCATTTAGGAGATTTATGAGCAAACAACGAGTAGCCCTTTATTTACAAGACCGTCACTCACTGCAAGACGGCATTAAATATGTGCAGTATGCCGAAGAAAAAGGTTTTGAAGCCGTTTGGCAAGCCGAAAGCCGTTTAGTGCGCGATGCTATTGTGCCAATGGCCGCCTTTGCCGCCACCACCAAAAAAATTAAAATCGGTAGCGGTGTGATCAACAACTGGACGCGCAACATCGGTTTATTGGCCGCCACCTTCCTCACCCTCGATGACCTCGCCCCCGATCGCATCATCTGCGGCATTGGTGCATGGTGGGACCCACTGGCTAAAAATGTCGGTATTGAGCGCCGCAAGCCACTGTTGGCCATGCGTGAGACCATTGAAGTGATGCGCAAATTGCTCAACATGGAAAATGTGACTTATAACGGCGAATTCCACAAAGTAAGTGGAATTCAGTTAGACGTAGTACATGGTCGCAAAGAACCACGCAATGTGCCGATTATGATCGGCGCAACTGGCGACCAAATGATGGAGCTGACCGGCGAAATTTCGGATGGCTGCGTGCTCAATTATTGCGTGTCGCCCGAATATAACGTTAAGGCGCTTGAATTGCTCGACAAAGGCGCAAAGAAGCGCGGACGACGGGTCGAGGATCTCGATCGCCCACAATTGATTGTGTGCTCGGTGAATAAAGACCGCGCCAAAGCCATTTATGACGCAAAATGGCTGCTGACGCAATATGTGGCCCAACAACCCCACATCGCCAAGGCCAGCGGGGTCGATGATATCACCATCAAGAAAATTCAAAGCATTGTCGGCTGGCCAGCCACCAAGGAACAAG
>CAMDWA010000112.1 GCA_945877855.1 Thermoflexus hugenholtzii JAD2
CGTAACCGGCTTCAAACAATTCGATCCGGTTGCGGATACTGAAACTTTTTTAGGCGGTGTATTTGAGGTATTAGGCGGCGGCTTCAAACAATTCGATCCGGTTGCGGATACTGAAACAGCCGCAATCACGCGGACGGCTGGTCAGATATTATCGCTTCAAACAATTCGATCCGGTTGCGGATACTGAAACACAAATCAGCAAAAATAGCACCATTGGCGACAATAGCTTCAAACAATTCGATCCGGTTGCGGATACTGAAACATAGTTACGAGTCGGCGGGGTTTGGCGGGTTGGTGGCTTCAAACAATTCGATCCGGTTGCGGATACTGAAACCTTTGTTGAGGCTGTCACGGTCAAGCGTCTTGCAAATGCTTCAAACAATTCGATCCGGTTGCGGATACTGAAACAGAAAGTATAAACAAAGGGCAGCGACAGATTAGCGGCTTCAAACAATTCGATCCGGTTGCGGATACTGAAACTCATCACGGGCTGGAGCTTCGCGCTGGATTCCAGCGCTTCAAACAATTCGATCCGGTTGCGGATACTGAAACATCAGACACGACGCGCCAATTGCCGCCACCGCCCCGCTTCAAACAATTCGATCCGGTTGCGGATACTGAAACCTACATATAGCAGCGGCGGCACTGCGTTGCCGATCAGCTTCAAACAATTCGATCCGGTTGCGGATACTGAAACGCAGGGTGCGCAAATTCCAGACACGAGCGTATGCAGCTTCAAACAATTCGATCCGGTTGCGGATACTGAAACTTGTTGACGCTGCAGAGCGGTTCTGGCTCGAAGTGCTTCAAACAATTCGATCCGGTTGCGGATACTGAAACGAAGCGCCAGCACAAGCTCACGGCTCACGGCTCACGGCTCACAGCTCATGGCTCGCCCGCCCCAAAATATCGCTATCATAGGGGTCATGCCAAATATTAGCCCCGCCCAATTTAAAGTATCCATTCACCAAAGTGCCCCACCCGATGGCTGTGGCCTCGCTGTGCAAGCCCTGTGGTGGGATGGCAAAGGTGATTGGCAACGCGCCCACGAAATTGCCCAAACCGACCCCAGTTCGGCGGGGTCGTGGGTTCATGCCTATCTGCATCGCAAAGAAGGTGACGAATGGAACGCCGCCTATTGGTATCGCCGTGCCAAACAACCTGTATTTGCAGGCAGCCTCGATGATGAATGGCAACACATCGCAACCAACTTGCTGTAATTTACGATTGTGATCATTAGGGCTTACGCACAACTTAATTTTTTTACCACGAAGAACACAAAGATATCAAAGAAAAGATATGAAATCGTGTAGGGGTCAAGATAATCGTGGGATCGTCATTTCGACGCGAAGCGAGAAATGACAGATGTTACGCAAAAATGACGATTTAATGATTCCGCTATCATCTTGACCCTTACAAAAAGATATGAAATTGGCTTAATCTTTGAGACCTTTGTGATCTTCGTGGTGAAATCTCTTGATTTGCGTAAGTCCTAATCATAAAATCCAAAATCTAAAATTACTATGAGCCAAACCATTCCCGTCGTCATCATCGGGGCCGGGCCAGTTGGCCTGACCGCCGCACTCGACCTGCATGCGCATGGCATTGCTGCCATTGTGCTCGATGCCAAAACCCCCGCCCCCGCCAGCGCCAATGCCAGTGCCCGCGGCGGCTCACGCGCCATTTGTTTTGCCAAACGCAGCCTCGAAATTTGGGATCGGCTCGGGGTGGTAGACGCAATGCGGGCCAAAGGGGTCACTTGGAACACAGGACGGCTGTATTACAAAGACAAAGCGGTATATAGCTTTAATTTGCTGCCCGAAGCAGGCCACAAACACCCAGCGTTTATCAATTTGCAACAATATTATGCCGAAGAATATTTGCTGGCTGGCTACGAAAAACACCCCAATCATCACGTGCGCTGGCAACATCGCGCCAGCCATATTCAACAAGATGCCGATGGGGTGTGGGTCGAGGTCGAATCACCCGACGGCAACTACCAAATTCGCTGTCAATATGTGTTGGCCTGCGATGGCGCCCACAGCCCCACCCGCAAACAGCTCGGGCTAGATTTCGGCGGCATGTTATTTGAAGAACGCTTTCTCATCACCGATGTCAAGATGAAAGCGCCTTTCCCGGCCGAGCGCTGGTTTTGGTTCGACCCACCCTTTCACAAGGGCAACGCCCTGCTGCATATGCAACCCGACAATGTTTGGCGCATCGATCTGCAATTGGGGCCAGAGGCCAATATCGCCGAAGAACAAAAGCCCGAGCGCGTCATCCCGCGCATTCGCGCCATGTTGGGGGCTGAGGTCGATTTTGACCTCGAATGGGTCAGCATCTACACCTTTCATTCGCGCCGCATGGCGCGTTTTGTGCACCAGCGCATCATTTTTGCTGGCGATTCGGCCCATTTGGTGTCACCCTTTGGCGCACGCGGGGCCAACAGCGGGGTGCAAGATGTCGATAATTTAATTTGGAAGCTGGCCTTGGTGCTCAAAGGCCACGCCCCCAGCCAACTGCTCGAAAGCTATAACGACGAGCGCACCCTCGCCGCCGCCCAAAATCTATTTTTTACCGAAAGCAGCACCGAGTTTATCGCGCCCGACAGCGCCGCCAAACGCGCCCTGCGTGACGCGGTTTTAGAATTGGCGCAAGACTATGCCTTCGCCCGCCCGCTCATCAACAGTGGGCGGCTGTCTACGCCCACCACTTACCCCAATTCAACCCTCAACACGCCCGACGATGGCACATTTAGTCAAGCCAAAGTGGCGCTCGGTGCGCCAGCCACCGATCTACCGATGGTGTGTTATGCGGCAGGGGCGGCCCAGCCCTGCCAATTTTTAAGCCAGCTTGGGGGGCAGTTTGAGGTGGTGTTTTATGGTGATGTTGGCCCCAATTGGCCGCCGCAACTGCCATCACTTCTGCCTATGCGAACACATTGCATCTTGCCCGCCCATAGCCCATTGCCCAGCGCCCCACCCGCCCAGACCCTGTTACACGATGATCACGGTGAATGGGCGAAACGTTACGCCGCCCAGCCGGGCAGCGTCTATCTGTTCCGCCCCGACCAATATTTGTGCGCCCGTTGGCGACATTACGACCCAGCGGCGTTGCAAAACGCCATCGCCCGTGCCTGTGGTGCAACTTAACGCCGCCGCGTCCATTCGTCGTTGGCGTAGCGCGAGGCACGTAAGGCTTGAGTTTGGTGTAATTCGGCCTCGCTCCATTGCCCCAGCTCAAAACGCAACCCCAAGTTTTCGGCAAAGGCAGCGGCCCACAACTCGGCGGCAGGACGCCACGAAACTGGCTTGCCTACTGCCTCGGCCAAGGTAGCGGCGTGGTCATGCACATCTTCGGGGGGGGGCGCACCCACCAAATATTGGCAAATACGCCCAATATCGCCCATTAACGGCAAACTGCCGTGTTGCAATACGGCATCGACGCGGCGTTGTTGGGCGCTGCCCACCAGTTTTTTGCTCACGCCATTCACCTCGCCCACCACCTCATAATCGCTAGGGGCCTCAAAACACACCGGCCCCTTGGCTTTGTCTTCCTTCGCCACCGCCGATGCTGCCACATTCGCCACGCCCAACCCACGCAAGGCCGCCATGATGGCATTGGCAATGCGTCGATATGAGGTCATGACATCGCCCTCAGCCAAGGGGTGGTTTTTGGGCATGGCAATGCTATAGGTCAGCTCATCGGTGTGCAAAATGGCCAAGCCGCCGGTGGCACGCCGCACAATATCCACGCCATCGGCGCGGCATTGCGCCACATTGACCGCCGCCAGCCGCTGCGATTGCCCAAGACTGATGGCCGGTGGCGACCAGCCGTAAAAACGCAAGGTGGGCAATTGTGCCCCAGCCCCCACCCCCAACGATATAGCCTCGTCACGTGCCATATTGGTCGCGCCATCGCAAACTGCACCCGGCTGCATGGGGTCATCCAAAATAAGGCGGAAATCATGCAAATGTGCCATGTGCAAATGATATCGTAAAAAACAATGTTACATATACATTTTAAAAATCGTTTTTAATAATCGAGTAGAATTGCCAACCTTTTATACTGTCCAAGTATTTTTCTAACCACACTCATGAATTTATTTAGTGTCAGGAGAAAAAAGATTGTTTAAGTTACGTATACCTATCAAAGTTTCCGCCATCCTAGCCTACATCGCTATCACCGCCTTATGTTTTAGCGGCACGGCCACACCCAAGCCAGTCGAAGCCTTTTCTAAGCCCGCCGCAAAGCCATCGCCACAATCGGTGCGCCACGACGATGGCCCATCCACCACTTACTTGCCAGCCTTAGGGGCCTATTGGCGCTCGGGCGGCGATAATATTATGGGGGCCGAGGTCAACTCAATTGACGAGTCGGGTCATTTGTCGAAGCTTGAAAATGCCAATGTGCGGTGGTTGCGCAATAACGCTTGGGCGATTGTGTGGCACGAGGTTGAGCCAAATGAAGGCCAGCGCGATTGGACATCGCAAAAAATGCGCGACACCGAGCGCCAAATGGCAATTGCGGCCCAACGAGGCATGAAGCTCATTCAAATTGTGCGCGGCACGCCCGGCTGGGCACGCAAAACCGCTGGCAATGGCGCCACCTGTGGTCCCATTCGCCAAGACAAGTTTTATGCCTTTGCCGATTTTATGCGCGAATTGGTGCAGCGCTATAGCACCCCGCCCTTTAATGTGCGTTATTGGGAAATAGGCAACGAACCCGACGCCCCCAGTGTGGCCGGTGACAATGTATTTGGTTGTTGGACCGAAAACGAAAATCTATATCAGAGCGGGCGCTATTTTGGCGATATGCTCAATGCGGTTTACCCAGCCATTAAAAGCGCCTCGCCCGATAGCCAAGTGGTGATTGGCGGCCTGTTGCTCAATTGTGACCCACGCCGCCTCAACACCAATTGTGCCGCCGCCAGTTTTTTTGATGGCATTATGGACAGTGATGCCGGTGGCTCGTTCGATATTGCCAATTTCCACGCCTATGACTATTGGAAAGGCGGGTTGCGCTATGCCAATGAAAATTGGGGCACGGCATCCCAAACCAATGGGCCATCGCTGATTGCCAAAACCGAGTATGTGCGCGAGGTCATGGCGCGGCATGGTTTTCCGAATAAAGCAATTATGAATACCGAATATGCTTTATTATGTTATGGCTGTGCCAACGCACCCAATGATTTTGAAAATGCCAAGGCCATTTATGTGGCCCAAGCCAATGCCGCAGCCTTGGCAAAAGGCTTGTTATCGAATGTTTGGTATAGCGTGCCGGGCTGGACGGGTTATCAAACCCACCTGCTCTATCATGATGGCAATGTCACCAGCGCGTATAACGCCCTGCGCACCAGCACCACCCAACTCAGCGAAAGCACCTTTGTGCGCGAAGATTTCTCGAACCCCGGGGTGCGGGCCTATGTCTTTGACCGCAAAGGCCAAGCCATTTGGGTGGTATGGGCGCAAAGTGTTGACCGCGCCAATGTGAATTTGCCAGAGCCACCGCTCGCCGTTTACGACATGTATGGTCGTGATCGCCCGAATAGGCAACAAATCACTGTCGATAATTTTCCGGTTTATGTCGAATTTTCTCGATAAAACGGGGGAATAAAACGAATTATGCTAACAAAGCATAAAAATATGGTTTTCGCCGATTTCATGATCCCTCCCCAAGCGGTGCTTGGGGAGGGATCATGAAATCGGCATTTTATCAATTTTGCGCTTTCTATAATTGCAACTCCATCTTTTAGCCGATTTATCTTTAAATTTTTAAAACGATTATGAAGTGCAATAAAAAGGTGGTAGAATTTATACTATTGCCTACGGGGAATAGCGAAGCTTGGTATCGCGCACGGTTTGGGACCGTGAGGCCCCGGGTTCAAATCCCGGTTCCCCGATTTCCACAATAGGTTTTGCACTCATCAAATAATGATTAAGTTAAGCCAAATCATTATTTGATGTTTTCGCTCACAAGATTACTCCACAAGTCATTATCAGCGTGTTAGTCTTTTTTGATACTACACCTATTTAAAACAAGTTTAATCATGCACGACTTTGTTAAACCAACACTTTGGTTTGCCGTGCTTTAAATAAATGTTGATACCCCATGCCAAGAAAAGCAAAAATTGAAAACACGGCACAACCTGCCATCGAAATAGCCAGCACAGCGCCTGAAAGCGCCATGAGCGAAACACCGAAAAAACCCTTACGCAAGCGTGCAACAAGCAGTAAAACAAAAGACGAAGCGGCAACAGAAACAGCAAATTTAATAACGTTAGAACCCCCACCCGCCGAATTACCGCTTGTCGATTCTCCCCCATCTGCCGAAACAAGCAGCAAAAAAACGACCACCCGCGCCAAAAGCACCCGCACCAGCGCAAAAGCCAGCAAAGCCACAACAACCGACACAAGTGCATCGACACCACCGGTCGAAGAAACAGACAGCGCACCACCCAGGGTGTCAGATGAAGTAAGCCCCCCAGCCCCAGTGATGCGGCATGAGCCAATTGCGCAGCCCACAATGGCTGCAAAAACCGAGGAAAAAGCTGAAGCAGAATCCATTCAAGCCCCTCTCAGTGAAGTAGCTCCCCTGCCCGACACCAACGCCCTCCCTGCAATCACCGCCCCAACCCCAAACTGGCGTGAACGCCACTACCGTGATAGTAATGGGAACGGCAATGGCAATGGCAATGGTCGACCTGATCGTGGGGAACGCAATGACCGCCCAAATCGCCCTGAACGTGGCGACCGACTTGAGCGCAATGACCGACCTAATCGCCCTGAGCGTGGCGACCGGCTTGAGCGCAATGACCGCCCAAACCGCCCTGAGCGTGGCGACCGACTCGAGCGCATCGATCGGCCAGAACGAATGGAGCGATTAGATCGCCCAGACCGACTAGACATGCCTGAACGGGTGGATCGCATGGATAAAGGCGAGACCCCTGATGGGTTTGAGCGCGAAATGCCATTGGCCCCACGCCCACGTAAATTTTTTGACATGGTGGCGCTCGACAATGAGACCTTGCCAGAATTACGTGCCCGTGCCGAAGCGATGGGGGTGCAAAGTTACACACGGCTAAAGAAAGATGATCTGATCGTGGCGCTATTACGTGCCCAAGCCGAAAAACAAGGTTTGGAATATCGTGGCGGTGTGCTGGATGTTATTGATGACAATTTAGGATTTTTGCGTGCCGAACATTATTTACCCGGCCCCGAAGATATCTATGTGTCACCGTCGCAAATTCGGCGGTTTGGCCTACGCACTGGCGACATGGTATTTGGGCAGGTGCGTGCCCCTAAAGAAAGTGAAAAGTATTACAGCCTATTGCGGGTAGAGTCGGTAAACGGTCAAGACCCTGAACAGGCCAAGGGTCGCCCTCATTTCGAAAAACTAACCCCGATTTTTCCAAATAAGCTATTTGATTTGGAATCAGGCTCAACCAATTTAAGCACCCGCCTGATCAACCTTATTTCGCCCATCGGGCGTGGGCAGCGTGGCTTGATTGTGGCCCCACCCAAAGTCGGTAAAACGACCATCCTCAAAGACATCGCTAACGCCATCAGCCGTAATTACCGCGATGTGCATTTGATGATAGCGCTGATTGCCGAGCGCCCCGAAGAAGCCACCGATATGGATCGCTCAGTCGATGGCGAAGTCGTGTCATCGACCTTCGATGAACCGGTGCAAAGCCATGTTCGGGTGGCCGAAATGGTGTTGGCACGGGCAAAACGCTTGGTTGAATGTGGTCGTGACGTGGTCATTTTGCTCGACTCGCTCACCCGTCTCAGCCGAGCTTATAACCTAACGGTCAATTCATCAGGCCGCACCTTGTCGGGCGGTATCGACCCCGCCGCGATGTACCCGCCCAAAGAGTTTTTTGGCGCAGCACGTAATATCGAAGAAGGCGGTAGCCTCACCATCATCGCTACGGTGTTGGTCGATACCAACAGCCGCATGGATGAAGTGATTTTCGAAGAATTTAAAGGCACTGGCAATATGGAGCTCCATCTGTCGCGCAAAATGGCGGATCGACGGGTCTTCCCGGCCATCGATATTGACCGCAGCAGCACACGCCGCGAAGATTTGTTGTTGGGCGAAAAAACCGCCCAACGCACCTATCTCATGCGCCGTATGTTTGGGCAATTGATTGCACCCCAGCCCCAAGGCGCTGGCTATGAGTTGACCCAAGCGATGGAGGCATTCTTGAATCGGTTTAACCGAACCAAGAGCAATGACGAATTTTTACAATCGTTGGTTAGTTAACAAAAGTTTAAAGTGCAAAGTGTAAAGTTTAAAGTGCTAAGTATTAGCCTATTTTTACTTAGGACTTAGGACTTAGGACTTTTCACTTTGCGCTTTGCACTTTGCACTAATAAATAATTTGGAGGTAATAAAAATGGCAATTCTATTAGGAATCTTTTTCGGAGCATTGTTGTGGTTCATTCGCACCATTTTGCCCGGGCTGTTTACAGTTCAGCAAAATGAACGTGCAGTGAAAACCTCTTTTGGGCGTGCCCAACGGATTGACGGACGCACAACGCTAAACGACCCTATTTCAAGCGCATTACGTGCAGATGAACGAAGTCGGTATGCATGGCCTCAGGTGCAAGTGATTCAACCCGGTGGCCCCTACATTCGTTGGCCTTGGGAGAAGGTGTATAAGACGCAAGTATCGGTGCAAACGATCAATATGGCGCAAGATCTCGAAAACCCGCAAGCCAATTTAAACGGCACGATGCTTGAAGCGGTCACAAAAGATCAATTGAACACTGGATTGCAAGGTCAAATCCGCTATCGTGTATCTGAAAGCAATTTGTATGCCTATTTGTTTGGGGTGAAAAACCCAATTGTGCATGTCATGGGCTATTTTGTGTCGATTTTGCGTGAGCGCATCGCCAATTTTGAAGCCCCAGCCAAAGATGTGAAACCCGGCGAGTCAGATATTAATATTGTCGCTGGGGTATCGATTAACGATTTGCGCAAAAACCTGCGCACACTCAATGAATATATGGATCTTGAGTGCAGCAGTTCAGCCGCCCGTTATGGCTTGGCACTCGATGCCTCACTCATTACCGCCATCGATTCACCGCCCGAAGTTGAATCGGCGCTGGCAGCCATTAACACCGCCCATAACCATGTATCGTCTGATATCAGCTTGGCCCAAGCCGCAGCCGATCAAAAAATTGTGCAATCACGCCGCGCTGTCGAAATTGAAACCCTTAAAGCAACGGCTGAGACAGAGCCATTAAATGCCTTGGCGCGTCAATTGATGACCTTGAAAGAAAGTGGGGGCAGTGCGCTCGAATCGTATCTAAACTATATCCGTTTGGGGTTGTATGCCCAAGCCCAACGTGTCATTAAAGAAATCAAGTAAAAAGGGTGAAGGATAAAGGATGAAGGATAAATAAATTATAGGTTCATCCTTCATCCTTCATCCTTCATCCTTTAAAAAGAGCCATGAGTGATATTTTAAGTAACCTCGGTGGGTTTTTCGGTGCCGTCATCGGCACATTTGTTGTGTTATCAATCGCTTGGGGGATTTTAAAGCTGTTGTTGCGATTGTTTGGCTGGTATGTCATTGTGCAAGAACGCCGCGCCCATGTCTACACCTTATTTGGCAAAGTCATTGGGGTGATCGACCAGCCCGGCCTGCATATTTTGCCAAACAAACTCGGTTGGCGAGCCTTTTTGGTCAATTGGCTGGGCGCTTGCAAAATTGTCGATATGCGACTTGATCAACAGTATCTGCGCAGCCAACCTGTCAATTCAGAAGAAGGTGCGCCAATGGGGATTGGTGTTTGGTATGAAATGTTTGTATCTGACCCAACCTCATATATGTTTAAAAATGCCGACCCACGTGGCTCGTTGGCAGCCAATGTCAGCAACTCAACCATTCGCTCACTTAGCAATATGCCCTTGGCAACCATGCTCGAAGATCGGCATAACATGAGCCAAATGGTGCGTAATGAAGTATCTGAAAAATCGAATGAGTGGGGCTATCAACTCGGTTCAGTCTATATCCGCAAAGTGCATTTCCGCGATATCGACATGATTAAGCAGATCGAGAATAAAGTGGTCAATCGGCTGCGTCAAGTCACCTCGGCCATTAAACAAGATGGTGCAAACCAAGTGAGCATCATCGCCAGCACCGCCGAGCGCCAAGCCGCCATCGAATTTGCCAAGGCACAAGCCATTCGACCCCAAATTGTAGGCGCGGCACTACAAACGCTCAATAAAGACCCCGATGTTGCAAAGGCTGTATTCGATGTTTTAGAAGTGCAACGTATTTTAGATAGCAAAGCTAATTTGACTTTAGTGCCCCCAAGTAGCGGGGTGTTGAATGATTTGCTTGTGTCGAGCGGCAAATAAACGGTGCAATGGGTAAATTACAGATCGAAGCCAGACTGGTTGATCCAGACAAATTTTATAAGGCGTTGTCACAGCTTTATGATGGCCTAGATGAAATGGCGAGTTTACGCGCCAGCGCCCGTCTCATTTTGCTCTTGGCGAATCACATCGGGGATGAAACGGTATTGCTTGAAGCAATTGAGCGGGCAAAAACGACAAATATGCCCGATAGCACAAATTCCTAAAAATGAAGGGGGCCGATTTCACTATCTACCGCCCACCGCTACGCGGTGGGCGGTAGATAGTGAAATCGGCAAAACCTGACTTGATAAAAAACGGGTTTCTTAAAGAAACCCGTTTTTTTTATATTGCGGCCAGCATGTCTAACTCAGCCAACCATACCGCAACACTGGCATCGCTGGGCATACGCCAATCGCCACGCGGCGATAACGCCACCGAGCCGACTTTGGGGCCATCGGGCATGGCCGAGCGTTTAAATTGTTGGCTAAAGAAACGTGAATAAAACGCACGCAGCCATTTTAAAATTTCGGCATGGCTATAACCATTGGCAACAACCGCTGTGCCAAAGGCGTGTAACGCTAAGGCATAAACCTTGCGCGGGGCAAAGCCATAACGAACCACATAAAACAAAAAGAAATCGTGCAATTCATACGGGCCAACGGTCTTTTCGGTCTCTTGTTGCAGCCCGCCTTGTTTGTCAAGCGGCAACAATTCAGGGGTGATGGGGGTAGCAACGATATCGTGCAACACAGCGCTAATTTGGGCATCGCTGGCTGCCGCAAATTCACTCTCAGCACACCAAGCGATCATATATTTAACCAATGTTTTAGGTACACCCACATTCACATGATACATGCTCATGTGATCGCCATTAAAAGTCATCCAACCCAAAGCCGATTCGCTTAGATCGCCTGTGCCAACCACAAACGCGCCTATTTCATTTGAAATATCCATCAAAATTTGGGTGCGTTCACGGGCTTGGGCGTTTTCATAGGTCACATCATGCTTATTCTCGTCATGGTCAATATCGCGGAAATGTTGGCGCACGGCATCGCGGATGGGAATTTCACGCACAGTGACACCCAACAAACGCATCAGCGCCAAGGCGTTATCGTAAGTGCGCGAGGTGGTGCCAAAACCGGGCATGGTAATGGCGACAATGCCACTGCGAGATAAGCCTAAACGATCAAAAGCGCGAAGGGTTGCCAATAACGCCAAAGTCGAATCTAAGCCGCCCGAAATACCAATCACCACCCGTTTGGCGCGGGTATGACGCAGGCGTTTCATGAGGCCGGTGGCTTGGATGGTAAAAATCTCTTCGCAATTTTTGGCCCGCTGGGCTGGGTCGCTGGGCACAAAGGGGGTGCGCGGGATAAACCGATTGATGATTTTAGAGTCTGTGGCAGTGATGGCGACTTGAGCAATCTTAGCCAACTCAAACCCTATTTCGCGAAACGGGCGTGGGGCAACGGCTTGCGAAAAGCTGCTGTTATTTTGACGCTCATGCGCAAGCCGCTGCAAATCAAGATCAGCCACAATCACTTGGGTGTCGAACTGAAATCGGGTGGCTTCGGCTAATAATGAGCCATTCTCAGCAATCATAGAATGTCCGCCATATACCACGTCCATACTCGATTCACCCGGCCCGGCAGCGGCGTAAACATAGGCCGCCAAACAGCGCGCCGATTGTTGTTTGATCAACTCACGGCGATAATCGCTTTTGCCCAATTGGTCGGGGCTGGCTGATAAATTTAGCAAGACAGTCGCCCCCGCCAAAGCCATGTCGCCACTGGGCGGGTTCACCGCCCACAAATCTTCACAAATTTCAAGCCCAATCACACAGGCTGGCATATTGTTGGCACAAAAAAGCAAATCGATGCCAAATGGCACGCCATGCAAAGCCCCAGTCAAACATTCGCCGCCAGTCGGCGCAAGCAACCCACTGGTATACCAACGTTGATCGTAGAACTCGTTGTTATTTGGCAAATAAGACTTCGGCACAACCCCGCGCACAGTCCCATCGACAAAAGCCGCGCAGTTATAAAGCCGCCCTTTGTGGCGAATGGGCAAACCTACTGCGACGCAAAGCCCCAACGCCCCCGCTTGTTGATTTATTTCGACCAAGGCTAAGGCGGCTTGCTCAATTAACAACAATTGCAGATATAAATCGCCACAGGTGTAACCAGTAATGCCCATTTCAGGGAACAATACCAATTGGCAGCCCGCCTCAGCCGCGCTACGCATTGCTGCAATCATGGCGGCAGTATTAAATGGCACATCCGCTACCCGAAGTTCGGGCGTAACCGAGGCAACACGCACAAAACCAAGCGCAGCATGAGTGAATATGGATGAAGTCATCATCAAGCCTCACGCTCACTTGCAAAGAAACCGCCCCCGCTCTTATTGCCTAACTTACCAGCCAAAACCATGCGCTTTAATAAGGGTGCTGGGCGATATCGATCTTCGCCCCATTCAGCATACAAACCCGACATCACGCCCAAAACCGTATCTAAACCAATATAGTCGCCCCACGCCAAGGGGCCATGTGGGTAATTGGTTCCCAGTTTCATCGCAAGGTCAATATCGGCTGGGGTGGCGATGCCTTCCATCACGGCACTGCTGGCCTCATTAATCAGACAACACACCGTGCGTGCCCGCACCAACCCCGGGCCATCGACCACTGTCACCACTTTTTGACCCAACGATCGCCAAAAATCAATGGCTTTGTCCATCGCCTCATCGCTGGTTTGCAAGCCACGCGCCAGCTCGATCACACCTTTGGCCGGTATGGGCGGCACCACCCCAAACCCAACCACGCGCTCTGGGTAAGCCACCCAACTGGCAATCTCGCTAACGCTGCAAACCAAGGCACAAGTTAAAATCAAGGCCTCGTCAGACAATTTGCCCAATATTTCTTGCTTCAACTCGGCGTTGGTATTTTCAACCTCAATGACAATGTCATAGGGTTCTGTAATACGATCGAGTGCCAACATGTCGGTCGTCGACAAAATATCGGGTGATTGGGCAGCACACATTGCCGCAAGTTCGGTAGTAAATGGCGTTGTGCCAACAATAAGGATTTTCACGCCATCAATTTTACAAGTGATGAAACGGTGCGTCCTTCATTTGTTGGTGTTTTGCCTAATACCGCCATCACCAATTTAGCAATATTACGTGCATCATCGATCCCGCGATGGTGAATCCCTTCTAATGACAACCCCTCCAACGCCAATGCTTGTGTCATCGGGCAAGGGGGAATTCGGCGCAATTTAGCATAAACCCGTTTTATATTAGAGTGTTGTTCAAGCATCGCCGGAAAATGCATTTGATGCCGTACACAATCAAGTTTTAATTGCTTCAAGTCAAAAGCCCCCCATGACCCAAAAACAAACGGTGTATTACCAATCCAATCAACAAAATGCTGAAAAACTTTTGGGAAGGTATTGGCCATTAACACATCGGATTGCCGAATAGACGTTAATTGGGTGCAATAGTCGCTAAGCACAGGCTGAATAACAGGGCGCACAAACTCGCTAAACTGGCGCGTAATCGGCCCTTGTGCACTTGACAACTCAACTGCCCCAATTTCTATAATCTCCATATTTTCACGTGGGAAGTCCCCTTCCCAACAAGTTGCTTCAAGATCTACAATAATATATCGCATCGTCTCCCCCAAGACTAAAGATGTATAGTTTATCAGGGTTTCATAATGCGGAAAATTTCAGACTAAAGTCGTAGGCCTGGCAATTTTAGGATATTGGTGGGGCTAGGAGCACGACATGCCGTGCCCCTAGCCCCACCAATATGCTGAAATCACGTGGTTTCATCAAATCAGAGCGTATATTTAGACAAAATAAATGCCGAAATCACTATCTCAGGGTTGTTGTGGGCGGCAAAGCC
>CAMDWA010000113.1 GCA_945877855.1 Thermoflexus hugenholtzii JAD2
GGCAACGAAGTGGCGTTGCTGGTGATGACCGGTGCGCTGCAGGCCATCGCCTCGAGCGGCGGCAAGCCAAAGCCTTCGTATAACGACGGGTAAGCAAAGACATCACATGCGCTATACCATTTTGGCAGGTCTTCATCTGGCACACGGCCCACAAATGTCACTTGCTGGGCAATGCCGAGGTCACGCACCCGCTGAAATATCGCCTCGTATTTCCATCCCAAACCGCCACCTATGTATAAGTGGGGCGCAACCGAAACCGATACATCATTGACTAATTTGGCGAAGGCTTCGATCAGCGTCGGCAAATTTTTGCGCGGTTCTAGGCTGCCCAACGAAAAAACGCTGTTTGCTTTAATGTCTTTGGCTTGCTTAAATTGGGCAAGCGCCGCCTCATTTAAGCGTTTAAAATGTGACTCGACCCCCAACGGCGTTGCCACCACTTTGCTGGGCGCAATGCCAAAATGTTGCACCACGTCACGTTTGGTAAACTCGCTAATGGCGATGACGCGATTGGCCTTGTGGCAGGCCCAACGGGTGATCAGCGACAAATAGACGCGGTTAAAGACCTTATGTGTTTGCGGTTGCGTGACAAAACTGAGATCGTAAACCGTAACGACGCTAGGGCATGGCACACGCAGCGGCAGCGCAAATGCCAACCCATGATACAAATCGGCACGCGCTTGTTTTAGCACACGCGGGGTTTCGGTCTGTTCTACCCAAATTCGGCGAATGGGGCTTTCGGTGTCGAGTTTGGCGAGCTGTTGCTTAAATTGTGACCCGCCGCGCCATCCTTCGCCTAAAATCTGTTGGGCTGTCGGGCTGATCAGCGCCGTCATTTGCCAATCGTTTGCCACATTAGGCAAATGATTGAGCAAGGCGCGAATGTAATGATGAATCCCCGCTTGTCGATAGCCGGGAATGCCACTCAGAAGATAAGCCCCGAGGGCAATGATAGGCATGGGGGAAGGATGAAAGGTGAAGGATGAAGGATGAAGGATGAAGGATGAAGGATGAACGAGCATTCACCCTTCATCCTTCATCCTTTTCTCTTCATCCTTTACTTAAAACGATATTTGAGCAGGGCTTTAAGGGTGGGCCAGCCATCAAGTGGCGACAATTTCTTGTGTTCGTAACGCGCCACATATTTAATGGGCATTTCGGTGATTTTATAGCCGCGGCGCAAAATTTTGGCAGTGATTTCGGCCTCGACATCAAAGCGGCGACATTCAAGGTTTAAACCTGTGGCGACTTCGTTTGCCATCGCTTTGTAACAGGTTTCCATATCTTGCAATTTGGCCCCATATAGCACATTGGTAATAAAGGTCACCAATTTGTTGCCAAAGGCCATAAACCATTTTTGGCTGCCGAGGTTACGCACCCCATAAACCACTTTGGTTTCGCCCTTCACAATTGGCGCGACCAATCGCGCAAAATCATTGGGGTCATATTCAAGGTCGGCATCTTGCACAATGACAATATCGCCCGTCACATTTTGCAAAGCCGTTTGAATGGCCGCGCCTTTGCCGCCATTGACGGCATGTGAAAAAATGCGTAAATTGGGAATATGTCCTTGTTGCTTTAAGATTTCGTGTGTGCCATCCTTTGAACAATCATCCACCAAGACAATTTCTTTGTCCATATTGGGCAATTGCACGTCAGAGACACGCTGGAGAATTTCGGATATGGTCCCAACTTCGTTGTAGACCGGCATAATGACAGAAAGTTTCATGCAGTCGTTGCAAGGGAATTGTAACTGACTTTTTTATCAGGCTAATGTTAATCGCCGATGCTAATCGCTGGCGGCCTTAATCGCCTTGGCGACATCGAGCGGCACAATTTTAGCCAGGTCTTCGATTGAGGCTTTGACAATGCCATCATACGAGCCGAGTTGGGTGAGCAAACGCTTGCGGCGTTGTGGCCCAATCCCGGGGATGGCATGGAGTTTCGAGGCCATGCCGATTTTTTGGCGTTGTTTGCGGTGGGTGCCAATGCCATAACGATGCGCCTCATCACGGATGCGTTGCACCAAATAAAACGCTTGTGAGGCACGCGGCAACATGATTGAGGTGGCTTTGCCGGGTATGAAAATCTCTTCGTTTTGCTTGGCCAATGACACCACCGGCACCACATGCAGCAAATCAAATGCCTTTAAAACCTCAACCGCAATCCCCAACTGGCCTTTACCGCCGTCAATCAATAATAAATCGGGCAACAAAGCCCAGTTTTCTGAGCCTTGAGCCTTGAGCTTTGAGTTTTGAACTTCAGATTTCGTGCCCCCCTCTTTTTCTTTATTCTTTTCTTCTTTCCAACGTTGAAAACGCCGTGTCAGGGCTTGGCGCATCGATTCAAAATCGTTGGGGCCGACGATATCGCGGATATTAAAACGCCGGTAATCGGCCTTGCGCGGCAAGCCGTGCACAAACGTCACCATCGCTGCCACAATGGCTGTGCCTTGCGTGTTACTAATATCAAAACACTCGATACGGGTGGGCAATTTGGGCAAATCGAGCGCATCTTGCAATTCTTTTAACACGCTTTCTTGGCGATGGCTGTCTTCGGCCCATTGCGCTTTGAGCGAGGTGAGGGTTTCGGTGGCGTTGGTTTTTGCCAGCGCCAATAAATCGCTATCGGCTTGACTGCGCGATACGCTCAATTTCACATTGTGACCGCTGCGTTGCTTTAGCCAATTTTCAATAATAAAGGCTTCTTCGATCTGCGCCGGTAACAACACTTCGGGCGGCACATAGGCCGCTTCGTCATAAAAACGTTTGAGAAAAGCGTCGATCACGGCGGGTTCATCTTCACCCTCGGCCCCATCCAACACAAAATACTCTTGGCCGAGCAATTTGCCACCGCGAATAAACATCACCTGTACACAGGTATCACCTTCATCTTGCGAAAATGCAATCACATCTTGATCGGTGGCGCTGCTGCCTACAATGCGTTGTTTTTCGGTGATGTGATGAATGGCCTTGAGTTGATCGCGGTATTGGGCAGCGCGTTCAAATTGTAGATTTTCGGCGGCTAACGCCATACGTTGGGTTAAATCTTGCGATATGGTGTCGGTTTTGCCTTCGACAAAATCGCATAGCCGCTGAATGGTAGCGCGGTAATCGGCACGTTGCACCGCCCCAATACACGGCCCGCCGCACAATTTAATATCGTAATAAATACAGGCCCGTTTGTCTTGACCGGTAATAACGCGGTCACAACTGAGAAACGGAAACATACGCCGTAGGGCATCACGGGTTTGGTAAATGGCCCCAGCGTTGCTATAAGGCCCATAATAACGTGCGCCATCTTGCTCCATGCGCCGAGTAACAGTGACCGTTGGAAAGTCGTCTTGCCATGTCACCTTTAAATAGGGGTAACGTTTGTCATCTTTTAGGCGAATGTTGAAATGCGGCCTGTGGTGCTTGATCAGTTCGGCTTCTTGAATCAGTGCCTCAAGCTCGCTGCCGCGCACGATAAATTCGATGCGGGCGATCTCTTTCACCAGCCGCCCCGTTTTAGGCGTGACCACCCATGTGGTGGGGTTGAAATATGAGCGCACGCGATTGCGTAAATTTATCGCTTTGCCAACATAAATAACCTCGTTTTTGGCGTTGTAATATAAATAACAGCCGGGCGACGTGGGCAGCGTCCGCACTGTTGCTTCGAGATGTTCGGGGATTGCCATTTAGGGGAGAAGTGCAAAGTAGAAAGTAGAAAGTGGAAAGTAAATCACTTTCCACTTTCCACTTTTTACTTTGCACTTATAACTTTAGAATGACCAACTCACCCTTGCCGATAGGGATGAGGGTGCTGAGAAAGCCGGGCGTATTGCGTACGACATTGGCAAAGGTCTGCATTTCATTGGCATGTGAGATGGCATTATCGACCACAATCACACCACCGGGCATGAGAATACGGCGCAGATCGCCCCACCAGCCGACATAATTTTCGCGCTCAGAATCGAGAAAGATAAAATCAAATTCACTGTTAAATTGCTTGCGCATAAACTCGCTTGCATCGAGCAGCAAAAACTGCACCCATTGGCTTAATTTGGCTTTTTCTAAATTGGCGCGTGCCATTTCATGTTTATGCGTCAGAATGTCTAACGTTGTCACTCGGCTTTTGAGACCTTGCGCGGCCAAGGCCAGCCAAATGGTGCTATAGCCATTCGAAGTGCCAATTTCTAAGATGCGCCGTGATTTAAGCGCCCGAACTTGCCATTGCAAAAATTCGCCTGTTTCACGGGTAATGTTTAGCATCTTGTGTTGGCGACTGCTTGCACTGGCATCGTTGCTTTCTCCAAATTGCTCAAGCTCGCGTAACAGTATATCGAGTTCGGGTGTCATATAGACATTCTACTTGATTATCAAGATGCATTCACTCTATAATCCATGCTTTACACCGTATGTCAGTTTTACGCCGTCTGCTCAAGACACTCATTCCTTCACAGCCACTCCAAACCGCACTTGCTCGCGCTTTTAATGAATTTAAAATTGCTCGCGCTTCGGTATCGCCCAATTCACCCCAATTTAGCGCCCTGCAAGGCCGCAAAGACCTCAAGCTGCATCTTGGCTGTGGGGCCGATGTGCGCAGCGGCTGGATCAATATCGACCTAATGTTGACTGCGCCTGTTGGGTTTGATGTAAGCCAGCCCAACACCGCTTGCATTAGCTACGATTTGCGTAACGGTTTGCCTGTGCCCGATGGTTGCGCCAAGATGGTGTTTTCGTCACATTTTTTTGAGCATCTTGAATATTGGCATGGCAAAAAATTGATGGCCGATTGTTACCGCGCTTTGCAGCCCGGCGGCATATTTCGCATTGTTTTGCCCGATTACAAGCTGTTTTTTAAGGCGTATTTGGCTGGCGACCGCAGTTTTTTTGAGCCATTGCGTTATGGCCTTGTTGAAGCCGAGACCGCTACCTTGGCCGATTTTATGACGTATGCCGTTTATCAATTTGGCGAACACTGCACCATTTATGATGTTGAGCGGCTTGAGGTGGTGTTGCGCAATATTGGTTATGGCGAGGTGCGTGTCAGCCAATTTGACCCCGCTATTGATGTTGATAATGAACTGCGCCGCAAATTTTCATTTTATGTCGAGGCGGTAAAGATTTAATTACGAATTACAAATTACGAATTGGAAAACGAAACAATTCATCATTCGTAATTCGTAATTCGTAATTCGTAATTTATATGAACTTATCTGGTTTGGTGATTAAGGCGCATAGCGGCTTTTTTACGGTGGTTTGCACTAACGGGCAAACACGGGTATGTAAGGCGGCGGGGCGTTTGACCAAAACCAAGCATAAAGAAGATGTGTTGGCGGTGGGAGATCGGGTAACGCTGGAAGAAGTGGTGAGCGAAGATTGGGTAACCGGGCGTATTATCGAAGTTGCCCCGCGCAAACGCATGTTGGCTCGTCGTGACCCGGTGGTTGATACGAATGGGCGCGAGATACGCCAAGTGATTGTGGCGAATCTGGACCTTGTGGTATTTGTATGCGCCTGCGCCGAGCCAGACTTTCATTCGCGTATGCTCGACCGTTATTTGGTGGGGGCCGAGGCGCAAAAATTACCCATCATCATTTGCGCTAATAAAGTCGATTTGGTCGGCATGGCTGCTGCCCGCGCCATGTTTGCCGATTATGAACGCATTGGCTATCGCGTCATTTACACCAGTCGGGCGGCTGGCACTGCGCAGCCTGATGGCATTGCATTGCAAGATGGTATCGACGAATTACGAGCGGCCTTGCATGGCAAAATTAGTGTGTTGACCGGCAAAAGTGGGGTGGGCAAAAGCAGCCTGATGAATCGGCTAAAACCCGGCTTGGCGCAAGAGGTGGGCGCAGTCAGTGAATCATTGCAAAAAGGCAAACATACAACGGTTGCGCCACAATTATTTGCGCTCGATGCCGAAAGTTGGCTGGCCGATACACCGGGTTTACGCGCTTATGCGATTTGGGATGTGCAGGCCGAAGAATTGGATGCTTATTATCCCGAAATTACGCCTTTTATTGGCGATTGCGAATATTCAAATTGCACCCATACCCATGAGCAGGGGTGTGGGGTTGCCAAAGCTGTTGCGCGGGGCGATGTAAGTGCCGCCCGTTATGATTCATACTGTCGGCTGCGTAGTGAATTGTCGCGGCAGAAACGCTGGTAGTTTGGTCGGTTGGTTGAATGGTTGATTAGTTGATTAGTGACTCACAAGTCACGAGTTATCAATCAACCAATCAACCATTCAACTAATCAACCATTCAACTAATCAACCATTCAACAGTTGACGATAGACTTTTAATGTTTCGCTTGCCGTGTTTTGCCACGTGAACTGTTTGGCACGTGCCAAGCCAGCACTTTTTAAGGTTTGTCGTAGTGTTTCATCTGCAAGCACACGGCGACAGGCATTGGCAATGGCTTGCGGGTCATTTGGGTCAAACAAAATTGCGGCGTCACCCACTACTTCGGGCAACGATGAGGCGTTTGAGCACGCGACTGCGGCCCCACATGCCATTGCCTCAAGTGGGGTTAGCCCAAATCCTTCATAAAGTGATGGAAAAACGAATAAAGTGCAAGCCGTGTAAAGCGTTGCCATGTCGTCTGATGGCACTTCGCCGATAAATTTTACATATTGCGCAATGCCCAATTTTTCGGCCAGTTGTTGTGCTTGTGGGAATCGCGGGTCTTGATGCCCAGCAATCACGAGGTGCTGAGTGTCGAGTGTTGAGTGTTGGGTGTTGAGCAGATGCCACGCTTTGACCAAGCGCTCTAGGTTTTTATGCGGTTTGTTGCTGGCTAAATAAAGGGCAAATGTATTGGGTAAGTTAAATTTAGCCCGCACGCGATCGATTTCAACATCGGGTTGAGGGCGCATCGTGGCATCGGAGGCCAACGGCGTGACAAACGTGCGATGTTTGATGGCCGGAAAGATGCGTTTTAGGTCATTGGCGGCACTTGTTGAGATGGTGATGATGGCATCTGAAGCGGTAATTGCCAGCCGATGGGCTAGCATAATGATGAGGCGTGTTTTAAATGATGGCACATATTGCGGATAGACGAACGAGATCGCATCATAAATGCTGGTGATGCTGGGGCGCGGAGCACGTAAAGGCCGTAGATAATAGTTGAAATGCGACAGCTCGGGGCTAACATTCACCCTCATCAGTGAACTGGCTGACGATAACAGGTTGCGCGGGCTAAATACGGGCGTATCAACATCAATCCATTGCAGCTTGGGGTGCGCCAGCGCGTTTAAATCGTAGCGGGTGTTTTGGGTGAATGGGTTTCGTAAAGCCAAAATCTGCTCATGTTCATCGAGCATGGCGGGCATGTGGGCCAACAAATTGTAAGCCACGCGCCCGATGCCGGGGAAGTGGTTTTGGATGACGCGGGCATCGAAGAGATAGGGCATATTGATTAGGATTTATTTAAAACTTGGTAAGCCACCAATAACCACTTGAGAAGGAAATATTGCACCCCGCTATAGTGTTTTTTATAAAAATGTAATAGGCTTTGATAATAAAATTGATTGGCTTTGCCTCTATGTTGCTCGCTTGCGCCCCCTAAATGAGTGACTTGGTAATTGGGATCATAAACGATTTTCCAGCCTTTTTGCCGCATTCGTAAACACCAGTCGTTATCTTCAAAATACAAAAAAAATTGATCGTCCATCAAACCCACTTGATCAATGGCAATTTTTTTGGCGCATAAACAGGCTCCCGAAACCCAATCGGTGACAATGGGCTGTTGTATATTCCAATTGTGAAGCGGGTTGTGCCATATTAAAGCATTCCAACCTCGTTTTAATAAATAAGAAACCGATGGGTCTTGGCCATAGGCAAAAGCTTGCGGCCGGCCTTGGGCTGTGAGTAATTTGGGTGATAGGATGCCAACATCGGCATTTGCCATGAGCGTTTGACTTAGTTGCGTTAATGTCTTGGCGGTTACGATGACATCGCTGTTAAGCAAAATAACCACATCACCTTGGGCCTGAGTGATGCCCAAATTATTGCCACCAGAAAACCCTAGGTTTTTATCGCTGCGAATTAGCTTGACCGATGGGTAGGCGATGGCGATTGCATCGGCGGAGCCATCGGTTGAGGCGTTATCGACCACAATGACTTGCCAGTTCGTATCAAGATCGGATACAAATTGCGAGAGGCATTTTAGGGTTAAATCTCGCGTGTTGTAATTTAAGATAACGAGGGTGGCAATCCGGTTCATAGCATGAGTTGATGATAAAAATCCAGCGTTTTGGCCGCAATTACTTCTTGTGAAAAGTGTTGTTGAACCCGTTGGATTCCTTGTTGAGATAATGTTTGTGCCAGCATAGGCGATTGTGAAATTTGATGTAAAGCTGTGGCCAAGGCATTTATATCGCCCTCTGGAAAGATAAGACCTGCATTGTCAATGACTTCTGGGATTGCACCGGAGTTGCTGCCGATCACAGGCACACCACATGCCATTGCTTCGGTAATAACTCGCCCAAATTGTTCTTTCCACACAGAGGTGGTTTTGGAGGGTAGCACTAAGACATTGAGCGAACGAATTTGATGCGCGATTTGGTTTGGGGGCGAGGGCGGAAGAAATTCAATCTGAGCGCTGCAAGGCAAACTTTGGGCCATATGCACGAGCGCATCACGATCATTGCCATCGCCAATCAATCGCAAATACAAATGCGGGGTGTAAATTTGATTAAACGCTTGTAACAAATCTAATAACCCCTTGTCTTTTATCAGCCGACCAACATAACCAATCACAAAATTGGGCGTGCTTTGTGCTTGAGTTGATTTTGAGGCATAAAAAATGCGTAAATCAACACCGACTGCAGGGATTACAGCTGTTTTCCCCTTGAATTTTTGTTCGTTTAAAACCGAAATCGCTTCTTGATTTGCACATAGCACCGCATTTGCCATCCGCAAGGTGGCATCTAATACCAGTTTTACGCTGTATTTTTTAGGTCGATTAATATTTTGCCAAGTATTTAAAATGAGCTTTGCTTTGGGTGCGAAGCTATTTTTTGCAATGCAAATTTGAAGGGCAGCCAAACTATCTGGCTCTTCTTCAGCATGAATGATATCGGGTTTGAACTGCAATAAATTGAAGGTGAGCGTTTTATAAATGGTGCGGTGCGGGTCATTAGGTTTGCCTAAAAGCGCTATAGGTGTGGTTTTATAGGGCTTAGCAAGGTTATCACTTTTGGGTTGGCTAATTTTAATAAGTTCATCCTGCCAAAATTGAGGGGTAATATGTTGCAATATTACATTGCGATCACGCGCCATACAATCAAGTTTGTAGGTCATTGATTCGTCGCGATAACGCGCAATAAATAAAACTCGCATTTTTATGAGGGTTTAAACGCAGTTGCTTCAAGCGTTGTAAAAATGTCATCTTTAGAATGTGCAATTTTTTGCCACGCCCAAGCAAATAGGCGTATCAATCGCCAGATTAGCAAATCGATTTGCCAATGGGTCGATTGCCCAGTAATTAGCCTTTGTCGCAGGGGTTCGCTCATTGATTTTAGCCATTTTGGTAATGGCGGCAATGGTGCTACACCGCGCACATTAATCTTTTCAAAGCCAGCTTGTTTTAGTGTATTGGTTAGGGTTTGGGCTGTGAAATAGATGAGATGCGAAGGCGGGCGATAAACCGTCCAGTTGTCAGGTTCGCGTATGGCTTGCCAGTGCCCATTATTTGGTGTAGACAACATTAAGATGCCGCCAGTGCGTAATTTTTCCTTGAGTTGCATGAGTTGCTCAACAGGGTTAGGCACATGCTCAATAACTTCCCATAATGTGACCGCATCAAAATTGGATTTTGGTTGTTCTTGGATCGAATGATAAATTTTTGTTCCAAGCAACTCAGATGCTTGGGCACTCATTTCTGCCGAAAGCTCAACACCATGTATTTGCCAGTTTTCATTACGCGCCATTTCTAGAAAATAACCTGCGGCACAGCCAAAGTCCAGCAAGGTTTTCCCTGTTGGCAAAGCCTTTTTGATTTCATGCAGTCGGCGTGCAAAAAAAGGCTGTAATGCCTTTTTCATATCGGCATAACTTTTATAGCCTTGGGTTTCCTCACCTTCGAAATAGGCGGGGTTTTGGTAGTGTGCATTTAATTCTTCGGCACTGGGCATCGGCGTTACTTGCATCAGTTGGCAATTTTGACATTTTGCAATAATAAATTTGCCTTGATGCCGCACAACTGTCATTAGATTACTTTGGCATGTAACACAAGGGGCAGCCGAAACGATATTAGGTTTATTCGAGTTCATTATTTAAATAGAAATTTTGCCTATGCAACTTTACCTAGCAACGAGTTGCGCAACTTTCGATATGATTCAAGTATGGGTAGTAACAAAGGGGTTTGTTTTACGTAGTTCCTTGCCATATTTCGATACCAAATAAACTCAAAAATAAACCGAGCTTTAAGCGAGGGGCGATAGTGATAAAACGCACGTCTAAATTCAACCCCCATTTTTGTTGTGATCTTGCTACTCATGCCGCCCCAATGCATGGTTGCTAAAACGGCGTTTACATACCAATATTTTAGGCCTTTGCTAGCAAAACGCAAAAATAACTCATAGTCATTGGTAATTTGATATGACAAATCGAAACTTCCATATTGATCAAAACAAGATTTTTTAAAGAAACATGCTGGCAAATAAATAATACCAGACGGATAGCCAAAATCATCTTTGGCAATGGTTGGTTTTGCGTGCGCTATAAATGGTGGACGAAAAGGCCCAATGTAGTTAATGTCACCATAAAATATATTAACTTGAGGTTGTTGTTGAAAAGCCTTTGCAATTGTGTTTAATGCGTTCGCTTCATAAACATCATCAGATAATAAAAAACCAACAATATCACCGTTCGCCCTTGCAATTCCCTTATTAATCGCCTCAGATGTGCCAGAATCTGGCTCGGAAACCCATATATGAATATGTTGTTGGTATTTTTTGATAATCTCTATCGTGCCATCTTTTGAGTTGCCATCGATAATAATATATTCAAGATTGGGGTAGTTTTGGGCAATGAGATGTTGAATTGCGCGTTCAAGTGTTGCTTCAGAATTTAGGCATGGTGTGATGATTGATATTTTGGGTAACATACGAGATTTTATTGATTGAATGATGCTTTTGCAACAATTGAATAGACAGGCATAAAGTCTTTATTAAATGGGTGTTGACCATTTTTTAAATGATTAATCGCACAATTACGATATTGTTTTGAACGAAGTTGCCGCCCGACATTCCATAGACGCACCACACCTTTAAATTGGCGTTTTAATTTGTTGAAAATGTTGATTGGTTCATACTCACGGATATCGTAATGGGCTTGCAGCATAATAATGAGGTGTCGCCACATTTCACGATCAAAAAAAGTGCGGGCTTTATCAATTGATATTTGATCTCTTTCGACAAATTCTTTGCAGATCGCATTTCGTAAGCCACGTAATGCTGGTGTCCAGCCATCTTCTAACCATAATGAATAAATACTGTGAGTAGTCCAGCCAAATGGCCTATTGCGATTAATTTGAAATAGCACTGAAAGCTCATTGATTTCGGCGATTTTGCCAGCAATGACAGACATACTACAAGGTAAGACTTCGGGGCCTAAATAGCGCAATGGCACATTCGGCAAATCACGATACATGAGTTGCCAAGTTTCTTTTCGGTGCACATAATATTGGGTCGATAAGGCGTGACGAATATAGCCTTGCCAACGCACTCGCGCACTGTCTGAGGTAATGACATGATTGGGCACATAATAGGTTTCGTTAAAATCGCCAAATGCGCCCTCTTGAATAAGCGAAAATGCGACAAAAACCCCATGCGCCGCGCTGTAATTTGCATTTTCCTCTAAAAATTTGGCGCATTTTGCCAATGTGTTAGGGATTAATATATCATCATCACCGGCATAGACCAAATAAGGCGTATCTGCTTTTTCAATCATTTCGCGCATACATATTGCATCATTTTTATATCGATCTGTTGGAAAATAAAGATAAATAATGCGTAATTTGCTTTTATATTCGGCGATATAGCTCTCGATTTTGGTGCGCTCTAACTTGTTGCTTGAATCACCGATCATAAATGTGCCGGTAAACCCCACTTTCGCATAATATTGTAGGCTTCGCAAAACAAACTCGCTGCGATTCATCGTAGGGGTAAGAATGGTGATTTGGTCTTGGTGATTAATCATTTTGCACTAACGTAGGCGTTGAAAGAAATAATGTGGGGTTTTAAATACCAGTCGATAGCGGCTGTTTTGCATAATTTCTTTTGCCACTATCGAAGACTCATAGCCACAGCCATCTGCTGAATCATCAAATAAAATGAAGCCACCCGGCACAATCCATTGATCTACATTTGCAAAATCTTTTTGGGTGGCTTCATATGTATGCGCACCATCGATATAAGCAAAGGCAATCGCCCCACCTAAAGAAGCTGTTCGATCAAATACATCGTTTAAATTGGCAGTTACTTTCCATTGTGCAAAAAAATCATCTGACAGTGCTTTAATGGCGAATGGATAATGATTTTGGCTAAAGGTTTGGCAGTTTAATTTAAAAACCGTTTGGGCGTAATTTGAAAATGCTGGGCTACCTGCGTCAAAATAACCGCCAATTTTTTTATCTGTTTCCTCAAATATCCAAGGGTCACAAATAAAGAACGGGTTATGTTTCGTATATTTCGCCATAAGATAAGCGATGATATTGGTCGATAAACCGAGAAATGAACCTATTTCAATGATTGCACCTTGGGGTGGCAAATTGCGTATAGCGTGTTCAAATGCGCGAATATTGCCATGCCGAGGGGTTAGCCATCCCCCAACAACCGTGCAAAGCCAATTAATGTATTCATCTGAGGCCACAATTTTGTCGCTTTTTACAAATTCAGCCGGTCGCATTTGTCTTAAAGCATCTAACAAAATGGGCGGAAGCAGACGAACCCCTAGGTTTTTTAGATTATTCATATCAGCAGGGCGCGGAAGCCAATCGGTTAATCACCTAATAATTTACGCTTAAGTTTAATCTTGCTCATTTCAACGATGTTTTGGGCTTGCTGCGCTCCAAATTTTTGCTCAATCATCGATAGGTATTCAGGTCGCAAGAAATATTTTGCCCAAGCATCGTCTCTAAACCTCAAAACCTCGGCGGCGCTGAGGTGGTTGGTTGGTAGTGGCTGGCAATCATAAGATAAAAATGCATAACCTTCGTAGCTATCGGGCAACTTCCAGCCTTTGGCTAATGCCGTGTAATACAGTGGGCTGCCGGGGAGTGCTTGACAAGGGTAAATATTGGCATGGGCTGTATTTAATTCGCAGGCCAGATCGAGCGTTTGTTGCATGGTTTCGTGTGTGTCTTCGGGAAAACCGAAAATGTAATTTCCAACCACATCAATCCCATGATCATGAATGGTTTTGACCGTGTCTCGAATATTGACTTCTTGGAATTTTCCTTTTTGCACTTCCAAACGAATTTTTTGGTTTCCGGCTTCAATGCCAAGTGCCAACCAGTTAATCCCTACTTTTTTGAACCGCTCTAAAAATTCTTTACGCACAGTGTCAACACGTGCATAGGCCCACATCCGTAAATTATGACCTCGTTCTTCTAACCCTGTGATGAGTGGCTCAAAATGTCGGCGATTCAAAAAAAACATCTCGTCACTGATGCGCAAGGTTTCTACCCCCATATTGGCCAATTTGTCAAATTCTTTCAACATAAACTCAGTTGACCAATGACGCATGACGTTTGAATTGGCAGATACGATGCCATCCTCATTATCAACACGGTTTAAGATGTTGATCATGCAAAAATCACATTTAAAGGTGCAGCCCAATGACGTGTAAATTGCGGCGAATGGGGTGCGCAAGTTGTGGTTAAACTCGGCGTGCCAGAAATGTGCTCGATATAAATCGAGTGGTTTTTTGTCATAAGGCAGCAGATCCCACGCATAACCGGGCAAATCAATGTCCATCTTGTCTTGTGGAACAATGTGCTGCGGCGGGTTTAAGATGAGCGCCCCTTCGTTTTTCCAGCCAATACCTTTGATATGCTTTATGCCGCCGTCCATATCGCTGTCTAATAAATTTGCCAGTGCATAGACCCCC
>CAMDWA010000114.1 GCA_945877855.1 Thermoflexus hugenholtzii JAD2
GACCTCGGAGGTTTGCATCCGTCTAAAATTTTTCGGTGGGGGCGATGCCCCCACGCCCCCAGCTGGGGTTGCTTCGGCCTAGGCTTGTGTATGCGCAGAGGCCAGAGAATCAGAGTTCAGCGTAACAGCGTTCAGAGGGTGGAAAGATGGGGGACACACACGCGAAAACCGAAGCTAAGGTTGTGGTATGTAATGCTGTCGTAGAAGCGGTAAGCGCAACGCACGTAGTAATCGATGTAGTTGAACGAACCGCCACGAAGCACACGCGCATCTGTATTTTGTATATCCAAAATCCATGTTTGATTAAACTGATTTTCTTTATACCCCTTATAAGCACTACGTGTCCAATCCCAAACATTACCTGCCATATCCTGACAACCAAATGAACTAGCAAACTTGCTATAACGTCCAACCTCAGTCGTATCACCCACATTCATATTGAAATTGCAATGATCTTTGGATGGTACCTCATTACCCCAAGGATATTCACGTCCATCCACCCCACGCGCCGCTTTTTCCCATTCTGCCTCACTCGGCAATACCACTTGCAAATTGGTTGATTTACTCGCCCAATTACAAAAAGCCACCGCGTCTTGCCAACTTACGCACGTGACAGGATGGTTTTGCTTATTCCCAACATCACTATTTGGCCCACGCGGATGTGCCCAATCTGCGCCTTTAATCATCCCCCACGATTTTCCATCATAGACATAACTCTGCCCATCTTGTTCCGCTTGGGTTTTATGCTTGCTTGCTGCCATAAATACTGCAAACTGAGCAACGGTCACTGCAGTTTTGCCAATCCAATATTCGTCTAACCGTTGACGTGGATTAGGATGCTTCTCATCCTCAGATCTTGTCCCACCCATAATGAACTCCCCAGCTTCAACACGCACCAATTCCAATTCAACATTGGGCGCAAGCTTCAGTGATACAAGATTAGCATTTATCCTCCGAATTGCTGGGCTTGGTGTCATGGTTGGGCCAACTGTTGGTATGACAATTGTCTTTGTGGCAACAGGTGATTCGGTGGGTTTTGCGCCCGTTCCTGCACCGCCAGGGACCAAAGCAGCTAAATAACTCAACGCAACACCACTAAGTGCTCCGCCCCCCCCAATCAACAGGTCTCGCCGAGTGATTTTGACCGAACCGAAGTCGCTACCAGTCCCAATGCTAGCTTCTGATCTGCGTCTAGTCTTATCCAAATCAGATTCTAATTTTATGATTCGTTTTTGTGCTTCATCAAGCTGAGTGGTTAATGCCACAGCCTTTGCGACTGAAACACCATATTGCGTGGTTAACTCTTGGGCTTTACGCTGCCAATCAAGTTTTTGTGCCGTCTCAAGTTTTAATAGTTGATCATGTTTGTTAAATTTAACAATTAAGCTATCAATCTCAACCTTAAGATCAGATACACTTTTATTTGCTACCTCAAGTTGCCTAATCAACAACTTATTTTGAATGGCGGTCGCTTCAAGTTGCTGCCCCAGCGTGTTCACTGTTTGCTGCAATTGATTATTTTGCACACTCAACAGATCAATCAAGGCGTTTAGCGCCACAATTTTAGCCTGCAATTGGGCTATTTTAGCCGGCACATTCTCAACCCCCATCTTATCCAACAACTGACGCAAACCTTCGTCATAACCATCAGATTTAAACGAAATCGCCTGGGCATCAAGTAAACGAAAAATTTGATGTGGATCGCAATCTGCAATCATCAATGGGTAAATCGCCATCAGCCCTTCTTGTTCAGCACGATACGCCAATTTAGTCTCATTTTTTACCCACTTCGACCTCACGGCATTGGGCGACATCAGCAACACAAATTTACCACTTTCATCCAAACCTCTAAAAATAGCGTCTTCCCAATCTTCCAAAGGGCGAATACTGTCAGGCGTAATCCATACGCTCAAACCTGCGTATTTCAAATCATCAGCCAGTCGCTGCGCAAGCTCAGCATCCTTGCTCGAGTGGCTGATAAATACTTGCTGCGGATCACGCGGGCGAACGCTGGTTGTTGGTAATCCTTTTTGGCTATATAAGGCTGGGCGAGCCTTTTTTACATTCGCCAACAAGTTATTTAGCACCCCACGCCGTACGCAATAGCCAATCAATTCCATCACCAACTTATCTTTTGGTGCGTGCGTCGCTTTCCAGTTCTCCATCATCTCGTGCCCAACAGTGCCATAACATAACTTTTCTAGCTCATTCTGATCAAAATGATCGCATAGAAATTCAAAAAGTTGGGCGGTGAGGGCATTAACATCCGACATGGCTGGTTATTTTACAAGAAATATGACATTATCAACTTGACAAAATTAGGGACAATCTTGACTAAGCCGTCCAAAAACCATCATGCACCGACCGCGCCTCCGCATTCAATTCGAGCATCGGGCCAGCGACGAAGACGGGGCGTTGGCTGTGGGCAAACACCTCGCGGCAAGGCAACACCAATTGGTCGGGCGATGGCCCAACGATATCATACAACTCGACTTCGCTCAGCGCATACACCACCCGCCCAATCCCGCTCCAATAAATGGCCCCGGCGCACATGGCGCATGGCTCGGTGCTTGAGTAGAGGGTGCAGCGGGCCAATTGTTCGGGCGAATAATGGCGCGTAGCCAGCCGCACCAAATTCGTCTCGGCGTGACCGGTGCCATCGCGTTCGGTCACAACCGTGTTTTCGGCCTGCAACAGCATTTGGTCGTTTTCATCGACCAATACTGCGCCAAAGGGGTGGTTGCCGTGTCGGCGCGATTGCCATGCCAATTCGATGGCGGTGCGCAGGTGGGGGATTGAGATGGTAAGCATAAAGCTGTATTTTATGCTCAATTTGGGGGTTCATGGTTAGGCGCGATTAAAATACCCCCATGCACCTCCTCACCCCAAATACCCTCACCCTCGGGACCTACAGCGGTTTTGCGCCGATAGCGTGGCAGCACGAGGGCCGCGCTTGCGGCTGGGACATCAGCTTCTTGCAGCGCTTCGCCGACCAGCACGGGCTACGCATCGAGGCCAAGTTTTACCCTTTCGCCGAATTGTGGGAGCGCGTCAGCCAAGGCGCGGTGGATGTGGCGGCGTCGGGCATCACCTACATGCCCAGCCGCGAGCGCAACGGCGTGGTATGGAGCGCGTCTTACTTCACTGTGCAGCGTTGCTTGGTCATTCGCGCCGCCGACCACGCCAAATACGCCAGCATCGCCGATTTCGCCGAGCAAACCATCGAGGTCACGCCCGGCTCGGCTGCCGATATTGATACCCTGCAACGCAAACCGGCCAGCACCCGCCTCAGCCATTGCCACAACCTCAACGATGCTGTGCAACGGCTTTTATCGGGCGAGATCGCGGCCTTCGGCACCGGCGACTTCAGCGGCTACGATTATGTGCGACGCTTCCCCGGCCAACTTGCCGTCATCGATGTGCATGAGATGGCTGGGCCGGAATATTTCGCCTTCCCCACCCGCCAAGCCAGCGACATCGTCAAGGCACTCAATGCCTTCATTCACGCCCATCGGCATGAGTATGAGGGTAATTTACAACCCACCTAACCAAACGGATCCTCTAACCAAGGATATTTATGCCGATTCACCCGCTGATACGGAATACGCGCAAAATCGCGGTTAAGTGTGCCCTCGACGGTGGCATAAATGATATGCGCCGCCACTGGGGCATAAGCCGCGTAAAAATGTTGATTGGATTTGACCACCAACAAGCGTTTTTGCTTGAGGTCAAGGCCAAAATTGGTAAAGACTTCAATCCCCAACACTTGGGTGCGTTTTGAGTTAACGATGATATCGATGCCGTCACAGGTCAAACAAACACTATCGCCGCAAGCGTTAACCATCGCGCCATTTAGCTGCGGCCACAATTGCGTCATGTTGGGGATGATGCCACGCACCACCACGCTCAGATCGAGCGGGTCACCCGAGGCTGGCCCCATTTTGCCGCCCAAACGCACCGACATGCGTGTGCCAACACCCGCCGCCATCGCCAATTGCACCACGATCGGGTCCCACATCATGGCCAAGGCCACGTCTTTTACGCCCATTTGCAACAATTTGCGCAATACAAATGTCGAGTCGCTGGGTGCGCCACCGCCTGCGTTGTCGGCGGTATCGGCCAGCACCACCGGTTTGCCGGTGAACGGGTGTGCCAGCGCCTGCGCCAAGGCCTCATCTAACTGGGGCGGCGTGACAATGGCCTCGTGCCGCAATGCAAATAATTTGCGCCCCAAGTCTTGGGCAACGGCGGCAGCCTTGGCTGGGTCATTTTCGGTAATGGCGAGGGTGTAAGTGCCGGTCAATGGCACATCGGCCCACGGAAAACTGTGCGCCAACGAAACCGACAACACGCCGTCTTTGCCCTCCAGCGCCATCATCGCATCTACATAACTGCGCATCGGCTCGACCGGTGTGAGATACATGCCGACCATGCGGCAATCATAAAGCGCCATTGTTGGGCGCGATTTGCCCTCGGCGGCAGCGGCAATGAGGTTAAACAACTCAACCGCCCGTGCATCGACATCGATATGAGGGTATTCTTTAAACAGCACAATCGCGTCACACACGTCTAACATCTGTTGATCAAGTTCACAATGCAGGTCTAACTCAACCCCAATTTTGACCTGCGGCCCCACCAATGCCCGCACCCGCTGCGCCATGTCAGTCTCACAGTCGTCATAGCCCTCGGCCACCATCGCGCCGTGCATGGTCAAGAGCACCATATCAAGCGGCAGCGCGGCCTGTATTTGCGCCAGCAAAGCATCGCGCAACGTCTCGTAGGCGTGGCGCACCGTAATGCCAGCCGGTTGGGCAAAGCCATACGAGCCAAACACACATTGCCAGCCGCGTTGCTGGGCCATGGTGTGCCACACCGTCATCGTGCTGCCATAAATGACATTGGGCGCATCCGCCAGCGTGTGCGCCATGTCAAAATCACGAATGCCGGTCAGCAACGGCGAAAAGGTATTGGTCTCGGTGCCGAGACCGCCGCAAAATATTTTCATCATTTATCTTATCTTACAAATAAAAACGAAACCGTTTATACCCCATTCATTTTGAAATCTATAATGCCAACTGTGAATGGAGAAAAATATAACTTTGATGTAAATTTGTAGCAGATTGCGCCCGAATAGCGATCAATCGCTATATCTACATAACAACGCCCCATAAATGGGGCTGGAAATAACCCGCTATCGCGGATGTTGCTATGTAGCGCGATCCTGAGACTGACGAAGGATTGATCCCCGTGCGGGCGCGATACGCCGAATTCTATCGCTTGTTAGAATGATGCAAACTAAGTTGGGCTACCAAAACGACGAGTTTCTTCGTAGACACGGTTTAACTTAATATTATTGCATTCACAAACACAATTTTAGGCTTAAAATATACACATGTCAAGCATAAATCTCGCCACATATCATGTCGATTCGGTTAGCGGTTTTTTGCCAAACCCCGACCCACTGCCAACCTTGCCGCCTTATTTTACGGCGTGGGATGACCTGGGCAAACAATTGCCAGCATTATTACTGGCTGGGCGGTTTAGAGAATGGGTGCAGCGAATGCCATTGCTCGACATCAATCAACTAACAGGCCGCGCTCAGCTTGAACGCGCCATGATGCTGCTTACAACTTTTGGCAATGCTTATGTCTGGGCCGAGGCAACCCCAGCCATGACAATCCCGCGTAATTTAGCCATGCCCCTGTGGCAGCTCAGCCAGCAAATGGGGCGCAAACCCATCATTGGGCACGCCGCCAATGTGTTGCACAATTGGCGCCGCCTCGACCCCACTGGCCCGATTGCGCTTGAAAACCTTGCTTTATTGCAGCCCTTTTTGGGCAGTTCAGATGAGGCATGGTTTGTATTGGTGACAGTGGCAATCGAGGCCGACGGCGCTGCCGCTTTGCCGCTGTTGGTGCAAGCCAAAGATACCATTGCCGCCAACGACACCGCCACGCTCGCAGCCATTTTGCAACAATTGTCGGTCATCATCGACAAAATGTCGCATACCCTAATGCGCATGTATGAAAAATGCGACCCGCATATTTTTTATCATCGGGTGCGCTCATTTTTGGCTAGCTGGCCCGCGCCCGGGGTGGTGTATGAAGGCATCAGCGACACGCCCTATATCTACGCCGGTGGCAGCGCTGGGCAAAGCGCGCTATTGCAATCGCTCGATGCGACATTTGGGGTGCGTCACACCAGCGAACACAGCCGCCATTTTTTACGCGAAATGCAAGATTACATGCCGCCAGCCCACCGCGATTTTGTTCGGGCGTTGGCGCAGGGCAATGATATTCGCAGTTTTGTCGAATCGCAGCATGGGCAGTACCCCGAATTGCAAACGCTATTTAATGCCTGTATCGAGCAACTCACAGAATTTCGCAAAAAACACATGGAAATTGCCATTCGCTATATCACGATGCAAGCGCCTAAGCATATGGATGCCAAAGGAACCGGTGGCACCAGTTTGGCGCAAATGTTGGGCGCGGCCAAACAACAAACCCGCGAGCATTTAATTTAAACTTGTTGTCTGTCATCTTAACCCTTACGCCTATTGTCACTATTTAATTGACAAAGCATTCATTGACATAGGCCCTATCACCTTACAAATAACGCTACAACTGGCAAAAACACCTGCCGTCGTGGGATTGGGGTAGACGTTACAACCGCCGTTGCTGTAGGCGTAGGGGTCGCGCTAGCGGTAGCAGATGGCGTAGACGTAACGGTTTCAGTCAAGGTAAAGGTCGCAGTAGGAGTTGGGGTTGCGGTGGCAGTAAATGCAGGGGTCGCGGTGGCTGTTTCGGTTGGCAAAGGCTGTGCCGAAAGTTGCCGAACAATAAACAGACCATTTTCAATATCGCCAATTGCGATATTGCGGCTAGGGAAAAATGGATAAGTGCCCCATGCGCCATTGTAACGCGCATCATCGCCATCCGGATAAGTATCAAACGAGGCAATTTCGCGCAGCATTTTGGGGTCGCTAATATCAAAAACCAACAAACCACGTTGATAACTCGACTGATAATAACGATCCCCCACGACATAACCATTATGGTCAATCGCTGTGCTATTCTCTTGCAAAATGGTAATCACCTTAGGCGAGCGCAAACTGTTTAAGTCGAGCGCGCGTACCGTCATGCTGATCCCCAAATCAAACTCATCACGCTCATCATGAATGGTGACATAGCGCTTGTCAGCCGTCCACCAACCCGAATGCACATAACGGGCGTTTGAATACGTGATGCTGCTGAGAATGGTGGGCGCCGTTTTGTCTGTCACATCAAACACATCTACTTTGGTCTGATTAAAATCAATATATAACTCGCATGGGTTATGCCCATGCGCACAGTCGGCGGTGCGTGAATCGGTAATGACAAAGCCAACCCCATCGTGGGTGTAATTGGCCGTTTGGGTCGGGGTGCTAATTTTGCTTGGGCTAATTGGGTTGCTCAGGTCTAAAATATGAAAAGCCCCACGATCTAAATTCGTGCCATTCAAAAAAGCATAAGCCACTGTGCCGGTTGTTGGCACACCATACACATAATCAACATCACCCACATAAACCGTATGGGCTTTTTGAATTTGGTGATAAGTGGCGGCTAAGGTCGCCGTCATCGGCAAATAGCTTAGGTCAACAATCTGCATGCCCTGCCCCCACGATTCGGTTACGACATAGGCATAGGCGTGCCAACGCTGATCATCTTCATGCCAAACCTGATATGTGCGCATTTCGCGCCATGCGTTGCTGGCGGCTGGAATGGTTGTAATTTCTTGCGGATTGAGCGGATCCGTAATATCAAAAATTGCAGTGCCATTGCTCACACCAACCAATACATATTCACGGTTATCATTTTTGCTGACAAAGCCCCAAATATTAGCCATGCGCGTGGGTTGGCTGCTAAATGCCGAAAATGGCAAATGGCTGAGCAACACCATCTCATCACAAGCATAAATTTGCGCGGCGACCCCATTCACACACGGTAATATTTGCCCTGTTTGGGCAATTTGGGTGGCGTTGTTTTTTTGATATTGATCAGCCATAGGCGGTGCGCCTTTAAGATCCATCGGCACAAACCCCCAACCAATTAAAGTATCGCGGTAAAAAACGCTTGGGCCATATACAAAACTGGCAAACAACCCATCATCAATAATATTGTAGGCATCGCTAAAACTCGCCTGCACGCTAAACAACCCGCGCATCAGCGCCTGCACATCTGCATCACTCAAACGATATTCGCCCCCAGCAATATACAATTCGGCATCTTTGGCCGAGGTTTGCTCAGCCCGTGCAATGGTGTAAGCAATGCTGCGACACGGCTGCGAAGGCACATCGCAATCACCCTCATCACGCCCATTGGCAGCCACATAATACAAATGATGATTGCCGTGTGCCTGCAAAGGCATTATTAAACACAGGCTTAATAATATTGCCCCAATAAAAAGGAAAATGCGATAAATGCTTGAGTTTGGCATGGAATAATGCAATTCTATAGCCAAAAAAAATGTTGCCGATTAATTATCGATAAACCCCCTGTCATTTGTTTATGAGTAATCAAGTCAACTCAAATGTCGATTGCTTCACTTTTGGCCTGAGAGATAATTATATAACGATGTTTAAACAAGTGTCTGACGTAACTGCGTCGCTATTAAAACAACAATATATCGCCTCCGATGAAATTTCAATGGTGGCATTTTTGGCCGAGCGCATGGGCAAGCCCGTGTTGGCCGAAGGGCCAGCCGGCGTTGGCAAAACCGAGCTGGCGAAAGCGTGGGCGGCAGCCACGGGGCGCGAGCTTATTCGTTTGCAATGTTACGAGGGCTTGGATGAATCAAAAGCCTTATATGAGTGGGAATATAGCAAGCAAATGCTCTACACCCAGCTCTTGCGTGACAAAGTTGGCGATGTCATTCGTGGCACAGGCACGTTAAGCGCTGCTGCCGACGCCTTGGGCAAAGAAGAAAACGCTTTCTTTTCAATGCGTTTTCTGCTGCCGCGCCCACTTTTACAGGCCTTAATGAGTGAAAAGCCAGTCGTATTACTCATCGATGAAATAGACCGTGCCGATGCTGAATTTGAGGCCTTTTTGCTCGAAATCTTGAGCGACTTTCAAGCCAGCATCCCCGAAATCGGCACCATTAAAGCCAAAACCCAGCCAATGGTGCTGCTGACCAGCAATAACACCCGCGAGCTGAGCGAGGCTCTGAAACGCCGCGCCCTCTATTTATTTGTCGATTACCCCACCCCAGAGGCCGAATTGCGTATTGTTAAGCTACGTGCGCCCGAACTCGCACCCCAATTGGCACAACAAGTGGTGCAAGTGGTGCAGCGTTTGCGTGAATTAGACCTTAAAAAATCGCCCAGTGTCGCCGAAACAGTCGATTGGGCAAAAGCGTTGGTTGCCATTAACGCCGAGCATCTTGATGAAAAGACGCTGAATAATACCTTGTCGGTCATCCTCAAACACGAAAGTGATATTCAACGTGCCAAACGCGCCTTGATGAACCCGGGTAAAAACCGCGAAGTTGGCTTGCGCTAAACTTTTGTCATCACCTTATCAACACTTTATCAAGTAAAAAAATCGTCATTGTCATACCCTCATGGTGCATCACATCCCCAATGTGATGTGGCTTTTTAAACAAAAGCCGAACATAAACCAAATGGAGGTATGACATGAACAGTTTCCAATCACCCAATTTTCAACAAACGTTAAAAATCCTAATCGCATCAGGCATCGCCGGCCTGTTAGCATTATCGGCCTGCGCCCCGTCCGCAACCCCTGCGCCAAAACCAACCGAAGCCGCCAAACCTGCTGCGCCCGGCGCGCCCGTCCAGTCTGCGCCAGCTTATCCAGCGGCAACCGCTGCACCAGCTGCGCCTGCCGCCCGCCCCAATACGTCATCGGCAGCACCTGCGCCGATGAGCACTGCCGCGCCTTATATAGGCAGTCAGCCTCAGCCCGGCCCACGCCCTATTGCAGGCGAGGTAGCAAACCCAGCCGGTCGAGCACCCATCGAACCGACTTCGATTGCCAATGCGCCACGTCCCACCCCGTTTGATACCACCTTCAAAGACTATGGCGTAAACCCCTTTGTAGACCCACGCAAAGACCGGCTGTCAACCTTTGCGCTCGACACCGACACCGCCTCATATTCGGTGATGCGCAATTATGTGCAACGTGGCGCATTACCACCTTATCAAGCCGTGAGAGCCGAAGAATTTATCAATTATTTTAAGCAAGATTATGCCCCGCCCACCAATCGTGGGTTTGCAATTTATGCCGATGGGGCCGTGTCGCCCATGCACAATGACGGCACAATTTTGGTGCGCTATGGCGTGCAAGGCTATGAGGTGCCAGAATCGCAACGCAAAACGGCCGCGCTCACCTTGGTTATCGACATCTCTGGTTCAATGAATATGGACAAGCGGCTGGGCTTGGCCAAACGCTCGTTGCAATTGTTGGTCGATAAACTGCGCCCTGATGATAAAGTAGCCATTGCCGTATTTGGCAGCACCGCCCGCACCGTACTTGGTCCAACCAGCGCTGGCGAAAAAGAAGCCATTTTGGCCGCCATTTACGGGTTAAAAAGTGAAGGGGCAACCAATACCGAAGCTGGGCTAAAACTAGGCTATGAGCTAGCCACACGAATGTATATCCCCGGCGGCATCAATCGCGTCATGGTATTATCGGATGGCGAAGGCAATGTCGGCATCACCGACCCGATCAAAATCATCAATATGGTCAAGGGCAGCGCCCCCGCCGATATTGCCCTCAGCACATTTGGCTTTGGGGTCAGCAATTACAACGATGTGATGATGGAGCAATTGGCCAACAAAGGCAATGGGGCATATGCCTATATCGATACATTAGATGAGGCTCGCCGCTTATTTGTTGATCACAGCACCAGCACGCTTGAGTTAATTGCCAAAGATGCACGGGTGCAGATCGAATTTAACCCCGAAGTCGTGTCCGCCTATCGCCTCATTGGTTATGAAAACCGCGCCATTGCCGACCAAGATTTTCGCAACGACAGCGTAACCGCAGCAGGGATGAATGCTGGGCATAACGCCACTGCCATTTATGCCTTGCAATTACGCCCCAATGCCCGCGGCAAAATCAGCACAGTATTTTTGCGCTGGCAAGACCCCAACACCCGCCAAACCCGCGAAATCAGCGGCGATTTTAATACCCATGATCTCGCCAACAGTTTTGAGCAAACCTCACCCCGCTATCAAATGAATGTTGTCGTGGCCCAATTCGCCGAGATATTACGCCACAGCCCTTATACCAATGTGTCGCTATCGCAACTCAGCAATTACGCCGATATGATCGCCCGTGCATTGCCCAATGATAAAGACGTGCAAGAATTTACCTCGTTGGTAAATCAGGCCAGTCGAATTCGGTAACAAAAATGTAATGCCGAAACGACAATCTGC
The DNA here is from genome assembly GCA_945877855.1 of Thermoflexus hugenholtzii JAD2. GTDB lineage: Bacteria > Chloroflexota > Anaerolineae > J036 > Brachytrichaceae > AQU-03. The sequence continues at coordinate 11,438 of CAMDWA010000114.1, forward strand.
CCAGTCTCGTAAAGGCTGGGCAGATTGTCGTTTCGGCAAGTCCTTAACAATGTTTTATCAGCCCAAGCACTGCCTGCGCCAGCTTGTTGGGGTTATGCCGCCACGGTGTTTCTACATCAACCACATCTATCGGGATAATTTTTGCGCTACTACCCACGACAGAATCGACCGGCTGAATGATTGTGACCCGGCTGGGCGGGTTGAAATTTGCCGAAACATAATTATTGGCGATAACATAATCGATCACATTGCGACCAATATGCATTTCGAGCGCATTGACAAAATCGGGTAAAGTAAAGCCATCGGTTTCACCGCGCTCTGTGGCAACATTACCCACATAAACACATGGGGCCTTGGTATGTTGTAAGGCACGGGCAATGCCGGGCACCAATAAATTGGGCATGACACTGGTAAACAAACTACCCGGCCCCATCACCACCAAATCCGCATCAAGAATGGCCCGAACGGCATCGGGAAAAACCGCCGGTTGATGCGGTTCGAGCCACACTCTTTCAATAATATGCCCTTCTTTGCCAATTGATGATTCGCCACGCGCATTGCCGCGCACATTGCGGTATTCAGCGCATAGCGTTACATCCATCAAGGTGCTAGGAATAATGCGCCCAGTGCTGGCCAGCACTTTTGATGATTCAACCAGCGCCCGTTCAAAACTGCCGGTCAGCGCCGCCATTGCGGTAATAAATAAATTGCCAAAATTGTGACCGGCCAAACCGCTATCACCCCCAGCCCCGCCGCCAAAACGATATTGAAATAGTTGTGCCACCAATGATTCATCATTCGCCAACGCCGTAATACACATACGAAAATCACCGGGCGGCAATACCCCCATTTCACGACGCAAACGACCAGAGCTACCGCCATCATCGGCAACCGTAACAATCGCGGTAATATTAGGCGTATGATGTTTAAGCCCACGCAACAACGAAGCCAAACCGTGTCCGCCGCCAATCGCGACAATTTTGGGGGGCATAGTAAATTCATTCATATGATCAACAGTAATGCAACTAGAAGGCAAAATTATAGTCGGGGTAAAGCCCCAATTGTTGCATACGTCGCTTATCGGCGGCTCGCCCCGCTCGTCTGTTTACTGCTTGTTTTGATGGGTTGTGCAAAGGAGCAAACAGCACCTCCCACGCCGCAACCAACCCCAACCATGGCAGCAACACCCATCCCAAACACCGTGCTGCCACAACCAATTGCCACCCACGTTGGGGTTCCCCCCACGCCAACCAAGCAACCAACGCTTAACTTTGACGGCAACCGCGCTTATCAATCAGTGATCGATCAAGTTGCGTTAGGGCCGCGCATCACCGGAACCACCCCACATCAGCAGTTAGGCAATCAGGTTTTAAGTCATTTAGCTGCCAATGGTTGGCTAACGCGCACTCAAAATTTTGTATACAAAAACACCCCAGCACGCAACTTAATCGGCGTAAAAGGGGCGCAAAATAAAGATATTGTCATTATTGGGGCGCACTATGACACCCGCCGCAAAGCCGACCAAGACCCACAATACCCAAACCAACCCGTGCCCGGGGCAAATGATGGCGCGAGTGGGGTCGCGGTATTAATGGAATTAGCCCGCACACTCGAAATAAACCGCAGCGATAAACAAATTTGGCTGGTGTTTTTTGATGCCGAAGACAATGGTGATTTGGATGGCTGGGATTGGATTGTTGGCTCGCAACAGTTTGCCGCCAGTTTAACCATTAGCCCGAGTGCCGTCATTATTGTCGATATGATCGGAGATGCCGATCAAGAAATATGGCTTGAGCGCAGTTCAAATTTAGCACTATCGACCGAGATATGGGACATTGCGCACAAACTTGGCTATGAGCAATATTTTCGCAAATTGCCGCGTTGGAGCATGTTAGATGACCATACCCCATTTTTACAGCGCGGCTGGAAGGCTATCGATATGATCGACTTTGATTATGCCCACTGGCACAAAACCAGCGATACCCCCGATAAAGTAAGCGCCCAAAGCCTTTTGCGCGTAGGGCACACGCTTGAAGTTTGGCTCGAAAAATAATCACAAATCATGAATCTCTCAACTCGTAATTCGTAATTTGTAATTAGTTAAGACAGCCAGCGCTTGCGGCGCTTGTAGTGTTTTACCTCGCGGTAACTTTTGCGCTTACCGACCTCATTTAAACCAAGATAAAACTCACGCACATCGGCATTGGCATTAAGCTGATCAGGGGTTCCGCTTAACACAACCCGCCCACTTTCCATAATATACACAAAATCAGCAATTTCCATCGCCAAACGCGCATTTTGTTCAACCAACAAAATAGTCGTTCCGCGTTCTTGGTTAATTCGCTTAATATTCCTAAAAATCTCTTCAACAAGCAATGGCGCAAGCCCTAATGATGGTTCATCCAACATAATCATCTCTGGTTTTGCCATCAATGCGCGTCCAATCGCCAACATTTGTTGTTCGCCGCCGCTCAAATAACCCGCGGTTTGCGTAAACCGATCTTTAAGGCGCGGAAAATAACCAAATAAACGTGGAAGTTCATCCGCATACCATTGGCTACCGCTACTATAGCTGCCTGCTTTTAAGTTCTCTTCAACGGTTAGATGCTTAAAAACGCGGCGGCCTTCCATTACCTGAAATATCCCCTTACGAACAACATCAG
>CAMDWA010000115.1 GCA_945877855.1 Thermoflexus hugenholtzii JAD2
AGGGGCATCCGAACTCATCCCCACCGCCATTGCCGATGATGCCATGACGGCGGCCTATGCCCTGAGCGACCTCGGGTTGCAGGTGGCGGTGATGGCCGAAGAGCCAGATGCCATCGACCTGCCCAAGGCCGATTTGCGTGGGCCATTGTTTGTGGTGGTGGGCGGTGAAAAACGTGGGGTGGCTCGAAAGCTGATCGAACATGCCGACCTGCTGCTACAAATTCCGTATGCGCGTCATTTTAGCCATTCGCTTGGCACCACCGCTGCCGCTGCCATTTTGGGTTATGAGGTGATGCGGCAACGGTTATAAGTAACAATCACCGATAATCATCCCCCATGCCCACCCACACCGTCAGTTACCGAGAAGCCCTGCGCGTATGGTTGCGGATAGCAGCGCTAAGTTTTGGCGGCCCCACCGCCCAAATTGCCGTCATGCACAAAATCATCGTCGAAGAAAAACGCTGGGTGGATGAAGAACGCTTTTTGCATGCACTCAACTATTGCATGTTGTTGCCCGGCCCCGAGGCGCAACAACTCGCCACCTATCTTGGTTGGATGTTGCACAAAACGCGGGGCGGGTTAACGGCGGGCGGCTTGTTTGTATTGCCCGGTTTTATCAGCGTTTTGTTGCTCAGTGTGCTTTATGCCGGTTTTCAACAAATTACACTCGTGCAAGGCTTGTTTTTCGGCCTCAAGGCCGCTGTCATTGCGTTGGTGATCGAGGCGGTGCTACGCATTGCCCGTCGTGTGCTCAAAAACGAAGTCATGATCGGCATCGCGGGGCTTTCGTTTATCGCCATTTTTTTCTTTAATTTGTCCTTTCCCTTCATCATTTTGGCGGCGGGGTTAATGGGTTTTGTGGGTGGCAAACTTGGCTGGCACAAATTTGAGGTAGTGCATGGGCAAAACGCCAAAACACACCCCATTCACAGCGCCACCACCGCGCTGCCGCCCCATGTTAGCCAACGCCCACGTCTCGCTCACACCTTGCTTGTGTTTGTAATTGGCCTATTGTTATGGGTTATGCCAGTGTTGATCATTGTGACGATCACGGATAATGCCACCCTCGGCGACATTGGCTGGTTTTTTGGCAAAGCCGCCGTGTTGACTTTCGGCGGGGCCTATTCAATTTTGGCCTATGTCGCCCAACAAGCGGTCGAGGTCTTTGGCTGGCTGCGCCCGGGCGAAATGCTCGACGGCCTCGGCATGGCCGAAACCACCCCCGGCCCGCTCATTATGGTGGTGCAATTTGTTGGCTTCATGGCGGCCTACCGCAACCCGGGGCATTTGTCGCCCATGTTGGCGGCTAGTTTGGGGGCCGTTATCACCACTTGGGTCACATTTGTGCCATCGTTTTTGTGGGTTTTTATGGGTGCGCCTTATGTCGAGCAATTACGCGGGGTAAAATCATTAAGCACAGCCTTGTCGGCCATTACCGCCGCCGTCGTGGGGGTGGTGCTCAATTTGGCAGTGTGGTTTGCCCTGCACACTTGGTTTGGCGCGGTGAATGAGCTGCATTTTGGCACGTTACGCCTGCTCAGCCCAGTTTGGACCAGCCTCAATTGGCCGGCCCTTGCTATTTCTGCTGTCGCCTTTTTATTGCTCTTTCGCCTTCGGCGCGGCATGTTGCTCACCTTAGCTGTATGCGCCTTACTTGGGGCATTGGCGAATATTCGGTAAATGGTAAATTAAGACGTGCGTTTTAAAACCAGCATGGTTTGGTCATCGAATGCTGGCTCGGTCCCAACAAATTGATTCACCGCATTCAAAATCTCATCGGCAATCGCCTGCGCCGATAAATGTCTGGACTGGCGCATAATGGTTTGCAAGCGCTCTAAGCCAAAATCACTTTGATCGGCTTTAATGGCCTCGGTAATGCCATCGGTATATAACAACAACACCTCGTTAGGCTGCAATGTTAACGAGGTGCTGCCAATAAACGCTTCATCGACCACACCCAAGGCAATACCCGGCGACTTAATTTGGCGCACCGCACCATCTTTGGTCATTAACAAGGCTGGGTTATGCCCAGCATTCCCTAACTCAATTTTGCCGGTATGCGGGTCCCAAATCGCATACAACATCGTCACAAAAATATCAGCTTGCGAGTCGGCCAAAATCAATTCATTCACGCGCATTAAGGTGTCGGCGGGTGAGCGATTGGTAAAAGCAACAGCACGTAACAAGGTGCGGGCCAAGGCCATAAACAAGGCCGCTGGCACCCCTTTACCAGCAACATCAGCAATGGCTAACCCATAATTATTTTCCAAATCACGCCGCAGTTCAAAAATATCATAAAAATCGCCCCCGACATGACGGGCCGCCCGCCATGCTGCGCCAATATCCCAGCCCGGCTGTTGGGGCAAGTGTTTGGGCAAAAAGCTAATCTGAATATTTTGCGCCAGTTCAACTTCTTGCTGTAAGCGTTGCGCCACTTGCTCGGCTTCATACAAACGCGCATCTTCAATCGCCACCGACACTTGGCGTGCTAACATCTCTAAATACCGCTGATCATCACGGGTAAAGGCGGCAAATTGATCAGACTCTAAATCGATCACCCCAATCGTTTGATTTTCGATAAATAACGGTACGGCTACTTCGCTACGGGTGTTTGGGAGGGCGCTGGTTGGCACATATCGGTTATCTTGGGTAATATCATCAACAACCAACATCGCCCCAGTGTCATAAACCGACCCAATAATCCCTTCGCCACGCTTTAAACGAATGCCAACAATATCTTGATTGGTTGCTGCGCGAATCACGATGGCATCGCCATTTTCGTTGGGCAAACACAATGCAACTGCATAATAGCCAAACGTCTTTTGAATGGCATGTACCAATTGTGGCAGCAACACGTCTAATTTCAGCAGGGCTTGGGTTTGACGTGCCACCTCATTCACCAGCTCTAATTGTTGGACCCGCCGCCGCTCGCGGGCCAAAGCCCGTGCATTTTGAATACCCGCCGCCGCCTGATGCGCAATAATACTCAACGTGCGGAGTTGCACCTCGGTATACATATTGGGGTTCATCGATTGAATCACAATCGCGCCAATCACCTGTTCGCCACTGCGTAAAGGCACAAAAATGCCAGAACGCGGCGGGTTAGAACTGATATAACTGGGACGGGCTGGCAAATCATCAAGTTCGGTTTCAAAATCATGCACCAACAAATTTTTGCCGGTGTCGCGTAGCCACCCAATGATGCCGCCATCCACCATATACCGCGCAATAGGCATCAATTCATTATTTTGCACCCGCACCTTAATCACATAATCTTCGCCCTCAAAAACACCCAATTGAAAATAGCGGGTATCGACCAAGCGGCTGGCACATTCATAAACGTAATAACACAACCCATCTTCATCCAGCGATGACGATGCGATGGCGCTCACAGCGTCGCTCAAGGCTTCGATCTCTGCAATTCCGGTAACAGTAGTTGATTTAGGCACGGAACAAAAGATTATAGCGGCTAATTTGTAACCGGCGGGGCCATAATATCGGGATAATCGATCCTCGGATGATAGATCCCACGCAAGGTTTCGGCAAATGATTGCCGCACCATCTCAATATCACGCAAGGTTAAATCTGAATCGTCTAATTGATGATCATTAAGCCGCTCAATCACAATCTTGTTGATTAGTTTGCTCGTCTCATCGGCATGAGCGGGTCGTTTGGCACGCACAATCGCTTCGCAACCATCAGCCAACATCAAAATAGCCGTCTCGCGGCTACGTGGGCGCGGCCCCGGGTACCGAAATGGCTTGTCGTCTAGATCAGGATTATCTTTTAAGGCACGGAAATACCCGCCACCGGCACGGGTGGTGCCATGATGCTCGGCGATAAACGCTTGAATTTCAATCGGTAAACGATGTTGGTGCGCCATTTTCAAGCCATCGCTCACATGATTATGCAGCACTTTTGCACTCGTTAGCGGGTCAAGTTGGTCATGCGGGTTAATGCTGCCATCCAATTGATTCTCAATAAAAAAATAAGGGTGCAAAGTCTTGCCAACATCATGATAATAAGCCCCCACTCGGGTCAGTAAAGCATCGGCCCCAATACGCTCGGCAGCGTGCTCAGCCAAATTTGCCACCATGAGCGAATGATGATAAGTGCCGGGAGCCATCGTTAACAATTGTTGAATGAGCGGATGCGAAGGGCGCGACAAATCCATTAATTGCAGGGGGGTAATGATGCGCATGGGCAAACCGGCAATATACAAAATGGCTGGGGCCATGGCCATTGTCGTAACCCCACCAATAATGACAAAAACAAAACGGGTGATCATGGTCGAAGCATCATTTGACGCTTGCCATAACGGAACCTCAAATACCCCCAAAACAATTAATTGGGCAATTAAAGCCATTGTGCCAGACCATACAAAATCCGAAATCCGCTCGGCCCGCCCAATCGACAAACACGCCACCACGCCGCCTACGGCATAAAACGCGGTTAGCTCTAATGAATTATCGGCCCCAATTGTGCCTAAACTGGCCAGCGTAAGGCTCGCCACAATGCCAGTCAACCCACGCGACCAACTGGTAATCGCCATGCTAATGGCCGACATCGGCACAACATAAGCAAACAATGGGCGGCCCGGCAATTGCCAACGTGCTAAATATAGGGCCAACACCAAAAAAAATACACTGAGAAAGGTGCGGCGTAATGGAACCCGCCCCAGATTAAGATAGCCCGATGTCATGATGTGATAACGCGCCACCGCCAAGGCCAACATCATCACCACCAAGATGCTCATCGCCAATGCCCCTAAAACATCGAGCAAGGTCAAATCGGCGCGGCGCAAATTGAGTTTTTCAAGCGCCTCAAGGTCATTTGCGCTAATCACCTCGCCCCCGCGAATGACAATTTGATTGGCCTCAAAAGTGCGCTCAACGGCACTAATGCTATTGCGGGCGCGGGTGCGAGCCTGCGCCGTCGCATTCGCATCGACACTGGTATTAGGCACCACCAAATCTGCCGCAAACTCGCTAATAAAATTGGCTTCTTCGGGGCTATAAATAAAGCTGACCAAGCCCGGCATACGCGCTTTAATGGTATCAATATTGTCGGTACGGATGGAATTACGCATCACTTCGTCTAATAGCGTAATAATTTGCGAATCGATTAACGACCAGCGCCCATCAGACAACTTTAAAATAAGTTGAGCTTCGCTGTCGTCCAGCTTAATATTTTGAAAATTGGTTAATAACCGCACCCGATCTGTAATCGGAACTTGGGTGCTAACACTGGCATCTACCACCGCCGTTGCCACAGCCAAGGGTTGCCCGGCCCGCACCAGCGCAATTTTGTCGAGGGTTTCACGCGCCAATTGAATTTGGCGACGCGAAATTTGGGCATCGGGCGGCGAATAAACCGCCGAAATGGCGGCTACGGCCAAATCACGTTGACGATTGGTATCGATATCGCTGACATAGGTCAGCTTAAAAGGGGCGCGTATATCACGCGGGGCCACATTCCCAATCTTTAAAGTGCTTTCACTCCCCACCCAAAAACGCACCAATTGGGCCGAGGCGATGCCGATAAAAGTAAATAGCGCGATTACAGCCAGTGCAATCGCGCGTCGTCTATGGAGCCATTCGGCAATCGCGGTACGGATCACCTAAATCATTGTAAACTAACCCGACAATAGGCCGCGAACCACTTCACTGACCATTTTGCCATCGGCCTGATCTTTAATACGCGCCAACAATTGTTTCATCACTTCGCCCTGTTGTTTGGGTGATGTGGCCTTGACTTCGGCAATGACTTGTTTCGCAATGTCAGTCACTTGCTCGCGGCTAAGTTGTTGCGGCAAATATGAACGCAACACCACCAATTCGGACTCTTGCTCTGCCACCAAATCATCGCGGTGGGCATTTTTAGCTTCTAACAATGATTCTTCGTGTTGTTTAATTTCACGGCGAATCAACACCATAATATCGGCATCACTCAATACGCCAGCACGGGCATCGACCCGCGCATTGATCTCTTCATTTTTAATACTGGCGTTGATTAGCCCAACCACGCGGCGTTGCACCACATTGCCAGACCGCATGGAGGCTTTAAGATCTTCTAAAATTTTTGCTTTTAACGACATTTTAATATTAATAACAGGGTATCTGAGGTGAAAATAGCCGCTAAAACCTCGGATGTCTTAGCGCAGCTTGATGTTGTAGCCGCGACTTGCGCTAAGACATCCGAGGTTTGCGCTAGTTTTACCTCAGATCCATCACGGGCTATTAACCCATTTTTAAACTGACCCAAAAAGTAAAAGTGCAAAGCTGAAAGCGAAGGTGCAAAATGATCTTTTTTATCTTTGCACTTTGCACTTTCAGCTTTGCACTTTCAACTTTGCAGTCTTACGGTTACTGAATCTCTGGTGTCAGTAGTTTTAGTGACTGTCGGCGGCTTTTACGCAGCTTCGAGGCACGCTTGCGCTTATCAACAATACTGGGTTTTTCAAAGAAACGACGAGATCGCACTTCTGCCAGCACACGGTCGCCCAATATCATTTTATTAAAACGACGCAGCGCTGATTCAAATGTCTCATCATCATCAACAAATACACGCGTCACGAGTAATCACCTACTTTTTGCTAAGATTTTTTCGAGCGGTAATGATATCATTACTTCCATGACACAATCTGAGTTTCGTGAATGGCTGGATGCAATCCTTGGCGATATGCCATTTGAAGAATTTGTCGCCCCAGAAATTTTGGCCCATATGAACCGCGTGCATCTTGAAAATGAGGCCCGTGCATGGGGTTATGCCAAAGAAGACTCGCGTGAGGCCTATGAAGTCACCGTGCGCGCCATGTGCAAAACCATGTTTGCCATTGGCTTCGATGCTGGCCGCGAACAAGCCAGTGTCGATTCGATGTTTGGCGGTTCTAGCGGGCTGTCGTCCTCAAAATCGTCTGACGACGATGATTTTATGCCGCTGTAGGGGCATCTAATGCCGCATTGCATCAATTTTCATCCCGCGAAGGGGCGACCATCATGATGAAGTGACCCCCTAAAAATGGAGCCGCTACTTGCGGAATTCCGCAAGTAGCGGCTCCATTTTTAGGGGGTCACTTCATCATGATGGTCGCCCCTTCGCGGGATGAAAATTGATGCAATGCGGCATTAGATGCCCCTACAGCGGCATAAAATCATCGTCGTCAGACGATTTTGAGGACGACAGCCCGCTAGAACCGCCAAACATCGAATCGACACTGGCTTGTTCGCGGCCAGCATCGAAGCCAATGGCAAACATGGTTTTGCACATGGCGCGCACGGTGACTTCATAGGCCTCACGCGAGTCTTCTTTGGCATAACCCCATGCACGGGCCTCATTTTCAAGATGCACGCGGTTCATATGGGCCAAAATTTCTGGGGCGACAAATTCTTCAAATGGCATATCGCCAAGGATTGCATCCAGCCATTCACGAAACTCAGATTGTGTCATGGAAGTAATGATATCATTACCGCTCGAAAAAATCTTAGCAAAAAGTAGGTGATTACTCGTGACGCGTGTATTTGTTGATGATGATGAGACATTTGAATCAGCGCTGCGTCGTTTTAATAAAATGATATTGGGCGACCGTGTGCTGGCAGAAGTGCGATCTCGTCGTTTCTTTGAAAAACCCAGTATTGTTGATAAGCGCAAGCGTGCCTCGAAGCTGCGTAAAAGCCGCCGACAGTCACTAAAACTACTGACACCAGAGATTCAGTAACCGTAAGACTGCAAAGTTGAAAGTGCAAAGCTGAAAGTGCAAAGTGCAAAGATAAAAAAGATCATTTTGCACCTTCGCTTTCAGCTTTGCACTTTTACTTTTTGGGTCAGTTTAAAAATGGGTTAATAGCCCGTGATGGATCTGAGGTAAAACTAGCGCAAACCTCGGATGTCTTAGCGCAAGTCGCGGCTACAACATCAAGCTGCGCTAAGACATCCGAGGTTTTAGCGGCTATTTTCACCTCAGATACCCTGTTATTAATATTAAAATGTCGTTAAAAGCAAAAATTTTAGAAGATCTTAAAGCCTCCATGCGGTCTGGCAATGTGGTGCAACGCCGCGTGGTTGGGCTAATCAACGCCAGTATTAAAAATGAAGAGATCAATGCGCGGGTCGATGCCCGTGCTGGCGTATTGAGTGATGCCGATATTATGGTGTTGATTCGCCGTGAAATTAAACAACACGAAGAATCATTGTTAGAAGCTAAAAATGCCCACCGCGATGATTTGGTGGCAGAGCAAGAGTCCGAATTGGTGGTGTTGCGTTCATATTTGCCGCAACAACTTAGCCGCGAGCAAGTGACTGACATTGCGAAACAAGTCATTGCCGAAGTCAAGGCCACATCACCCAAACAACAGGGCGAAGTGATGAAACAATTGTTGGCGCGTATTAAAGATCAGGCCGATGGCAAAATGGTCAGTGAAGTGGTTCGCGGCCTATTGTCGGGTTAGTTTACAATGATTTAGGTGATCCGTACCGCGATTGCCGAATGGCTCCATAGACGACGCGCGATTGCACTGGCTGTAATCGCGCTATTTACTTTTATCGGCATCGCCTCGGCCCAATTGGTGCGTTTTTGGGTGGGGAGTGAAAGCACTTTAAAGATTGGGAATGTGGCCCCGCGTGATATACGCGCCCCTTTTAAGCTGACCTATGTCAGCGATATCGATACCAATCGTCAACGTGATTTGGCCGTAGCCGCCATTTCGGCGGTTTATTCGCCGCCCGATGCCCAAATTTCGCGTCGCCAAATTCAATTGGCGCGTGAAACCCTCGACAAAATTGCGCTGGTGCGGGCCGGGCAACCCTTGGCTGTGGCAACGGCGGTGGTAGATGCCAGTGTTAGCACCCAAGTTCCGATTACAGATCGGGTGCGGTTATTAACCAATTTTCAAAATATTAAGCTGGACGACAGCGAAGCTCAACTTATTTTAAAGTTGTCTGATGGGCGCTGGTCGTTAATCGATTCGCAAATTATTACGCTATTAGACGAAGTGATGCGTAATTCCATCCGTACCGACAATATTGATACCATTAAAGCGCGTATGCCGGGCTTGGTCAGCTTTATTTATAGCCCCGAAGAAGCCAATTTTATTAGCGAGTTTGCGGCAGATTTGGTGGTGCCTAATACCAGTGTCGATGCGAATGCGACGGCGCAGGCTCGCACCCGCGCCCGCAATAGCATTAGTGCCGTTGAGCGCACTTTTGAGGCCAATCAAATTGTCATTCGCGGGGGCGAGGTGATTAGCGCAAATGACCTTGAGGCGCTTGAAAAACTCAATTTGCGCCGCGCCGATTTGACCTTGCTCGATGTTTTAGGGGCATTGGCGATGAGCATCTTGGTGGTGATGATGTTGGCCTTGGCGGTGGCGCGTTATCACATCATGACATCGGGCTATCTTAATCTGGGGCGGGTTCCATTACGCCGCACCTTTCTCAGTGTATTTTTTTTGGTGTTGGCCCTATATTTAGCACGTTGGCAATTGCCGGGCCGCCCATTGTTTGCTTATGTTGTGCCGATGTCGGCCATTAGCATGGCGATTACCAGTTGGTCGCGTGGGTTGACTGGCATTGTGGCGAGCCTTACGCTGGCCAGTTTAGGCACAATTGGGGCCGATAATTCATTAGAGCTAACCGCGTTTTATGCCGTAGGCGGCGTGGTGGCGTGTTTGTCGATTGGGCGGGCCGAGCGGATTTCGGATTTTGTATGGTCTGGCACAATGGCTTTAATTGCCCAATTAATTGTTTTGGGGGTATTTGAGGTTCCGTTATGGCAAGCGTCAAATGATGCTTCGACCATGATCACCCGTTTTGTTTTTGTCATTATTGGTGGGGTTACGACAATGGCCATGGCCCCAGCCATTTTGTATATTGCCGGTTTGCCCATGCGCATCATTACCCCCCTGCAATTAATGGATTTGTCGCGCCCTTCGCATCCGCTCATTCAACAATTGTTAACGATGGCTCCCGGCACTTATCATCATTCGCTCATGGTGGCAAATTTGGCTGAGCACGCTGCCGAGCGTATTGGGGCCGATGCTTTACTGACCCGAGTGGGGGCTTATTATCATGATGTTGGCAAGACTTTGCACCCTTATTTTTTTATTGAGAATCAATTGGATGGCAGCATTAACCCGCATGACCAACTTGACCCGCTAACGAGTGCAAAAGTGCTGCATAATCATGTGAGCGATGGCTTGAAAATGGCGCACCAACATCGTTTACCGATTGAAATTCAAGCGTTTATCGCCGAGCATCATGGCACCACCCGTGCCGGTGGCGGGTATTTCCGTGCCTTAAAAGATAATCCTGATCTAGACGACAAGCCATTTCGGTACCCGGGGCCGCGCCCACGTAGCCGCGAGACGGCTATTTTGATGTTGGCTGATGGTTGCGAAGCGATTGTGCGTGCCAAACGACCCGCTCATGCCGATGAGACGAGCAAACTAATCAACAAGATTGTGATTGAGCGGCTTAATGATCATCAATTAGACGATTCAGATTTAACCTTGCGTGATATTGAGATGGTGCGGCAATCATTTGCCGAAACCTTGCGTGGGATCTATCATCCGAGGATCGATTATCCCGATATTATGGCCCCGCCGGTTACAAATTAGCCGCTATAATCTTTTGTTCCGTGCCTAAATCAACTACTGTTACCGGAATTGCAGAGATCGAAGCCTTGAGCGACGCTGTGAGCGCCATCGCATCGTCATCGCTGGATGAAGATGGGTTGTGTTATTACGTTTATGAATGTGCCAGCCGCTTGGTCGATACCCGCTATTTTCAATTGGGTGTTTTTGAGGGCGAAGATTATGTGATTAAGGTGCGGGTGCAAAATAATGAATTGATGCCTATTGCGCGGTATATGGTGGATGGCGGCATCATTGGGTGGCTACGCGACACCGGCAAAAATTTGTTGGTGCATGATTTTGAAACCGAACTTGATGATTTGCCAGCCCGTCCCAGTTATATCAGTTCTAACCCGCCGCGTTCTGGCATTTTTGTGCCTTTACGCAGTGGCGAACAGGTGATTGGCGCGATTGTGATTCAATCGATGAACCCCAATATGTATACCGAGGTGCAACTCCGCACGTTGAGTATTATTGCGCATCAGGCGGCGGCGGGTATTCAAAATGCACGGGCTTTGGCCCGCGAGCGGCGGCGGGTCCAACAATTAGAGCTGGTGAATGAGGTGGCACGTCAAACCCAAGCCCTGCTGAAATTAGACGTGTTGCTGCCACAATTGGTACATGCCATTCAAAAGACGTTTGGCTATTATGCAGTTGCATTGTGTTTGCCCAACGAAAATGGCGATGCCATCGTGATTCGCGCAGCAACCAATCAAGATATTGTTGGCATTCGTTTAAAGCGTGGCGAAGGGATTATTGGGTCGGTTTATGACACTGGGGCGATGTTGGTTGTTGATGATATTACCCAAGATAACCGATATGTGCCAACCAGCGCCCTCCCAAACACCCGTAGCGAAGTAGCCGTACCGTTATTTATCGAAAATCAAACGATTGGGGTGATCGATTTAGAGTCTGATCAATTTGCCGCCTTTACCCGTGATGATCAGCGGTATTTAGAGATGTTAGCACGCCAAGTGTCGGTGGCGATTGAAGATGCGCGTTTGTATGAAGCCGAGCAAGTGGCGCAACGCTTACAGCAAGAAGTTGAACTGGCGCAAAATATTCAGATTAGCTTTTTGCCCAAACACTTGCCCCAACAGCCGGGCTGGGATATTGGCGCAGCATGGCGGGCGGCCCGTCATGTCGGGGGCGATTTTTATGATATTTTTGAACTGCGGCGTGATTTGGAAAATAATTATGGGTTAGCCATTGCTGATGTTGCTGGTAAAGGGGTGCCAGCGGCCTTGTTTATGGCCTTGGCCCGCACCTTGTTACGTGCTGTTGCTTTTACCAATCGCTCACCCGCCGACACCTTAATGCGCGTGAATGAATTGATTTTGGCCGACTCGCAAGCTGATATTTTTGTGACGATGTTGTATGCGATTTGGGACCCGCATACCGGCAAAATTGAGTTAGGGAATGCTGGGCATAACCCAGCCTTGTTAATGACCAAAGATGGTGCGGTGCGCCAAATTAAGTCGCCGGGTATTGCCTTGGGTGTGGTCGATGAAGCGTTTATTGGCAGCACCTCGTTAACATTGCAGCCTAACGAGGTGTTGTTGTTATATACCGATGGCATTACCGAGGCCATTAAAGCCGATCAAAGTGATTTTGGCTTAGAGCGCTTGCAAACCATTATGCGCCAGTCCAGACATTTATCGGCGCAGGCGATTGCCGATGAGATTTTGAATGCGGTGAATCAATTTGTTGGGACCGAGCCAGCATTCGATGACCAAACCATGCTGGTTTTAAAACGCACGTCTTAATTTACCATTTACCGAATATTCGCCAATGCCCCAAGTAAGGCGCATACAGCTAAGGTGAGCAACATGCCGCGCCGAAGGCGAAAGAGCAATAAAAAGGCGACAGCAGAAATAGCAAGGGCCGGCCAATTGAGGCTGGTCCAAACTGGGCTGAGCAGGCGTAACGTGCCAAAATGCAGCTCATTCACCGCGCCAAACCAAGTGTGCAGGGCAAACCACACTGCCAAATTGAGCACCACCCCCACGACGGCGGCGGTAATGGCCGACAAGGCTGTGCTTAATGATTTTACCCCGCGTAATTGCTCGACATAAGGCGCACCCATAAAAACCCACAAAAACGATGGCACAAATGTGACCCAAGTGGTGATAACGGCCCCCAAACTAGCCGCCAACATGGGCGACAAATGCCCCGGGTTGCGGTAGGCCGCCATGAAGCCAACAAATTGCACCACCATAATGAGCGGGCCGGGGGTGGTTTCGGCCATGCCGAGGCCGTCGAGCATTTCGCCCGGGCGCAGCCAGCCAAAGACCTCGACCGCTTGTTGGGCGACATAGGCCAAAATTGAATAGGCCCCGCCGAAAGTCAACACGGCGGCTTTGCCAAAAAACCAGCCAATGTCGCCGAGGGTGGCATTATCCGTGATCGTCACAATGATCAACACTGGCATAACCCATAACAATAGGCCAATTACAAACACAAGCAAGGTGTGAGCGAGACGTGGGCGTTGGCTAACATGGGGCGGCAGCGCGGTGGTGGCGCTGTGAATGGGGTGTGTTTTGGCGTTTTGCCCATGCACTACCTCAAATTTGTGCCAGCCAAGTTTGCCACCCACAAAACCCATTAACCCCGCCGCCAAAATGATGAAGGGAAAGGACAAATTAAAGAAAAAAATGGCGATAAACGAAAGCCCCGCGATGCCGATCATGACTTCGTTTTTGAGCACACGACGGGCAATGCGTAGCACCGCCTCGATCACCAACGCAATGACAGCGGCCTTGAGGCCGAAAAACAAGCCTTGCACGAGTGTAATTTGTTGAAAACCGGCATAAAGCACACTGAGCAACAAAACGCTGATAAAACCGGGCAATACAAACAAGCCGCCCGCCGTTAACCCGCCCCGCGTTTTGTGCAACATCCAACCAAGATAGGTGGCGAGTTGTTGCGCCTCGGGGCCGGGCAACAACATGCAATAGTTGAGTGCATGCAAAAAGCGTTCTTCATCCACCCAGCGTTTTTCTTCGACGATGATTTTGTGCATGACGGCAATTTGGGCGGTGGGGCCGCCAAAACTTAGCGCTGCTATCCGCAACCATACGCGCAGGGCTTCTCGGTAACTGACGGTGTGGGTGGGCATGGGGGATGATTATCGGTGATTGTTACTTATAACCGTTGCCGCATCACCTCATAACCCAAAATGGCAGCGGCAGCGGTGGTGCCAAGCGAATGGCTAAAATGACGCGCATACGGAATTTGTAGCAGCAGGTCGGCATGTTCGATCAGCTTTCGAGCCACCCCACGTTTTTCACCGCCCACCACCACAAACAATGGCCCACGCAAATCGGCCTTGGGCAGGTCGATGGCATCTGGCTCTTCGGCCATCACCGCCACCTGCAACCCGAGGTCGCTCAGGGCATAGGCCGCCGTCATGGCATCATCGGCAATGGCGGTGGGGATGAGTTCGGATGCCCCT
>CAMDWA010000116.1 GCA_945877855.1 Thermoflexus hugenholtzii JAD2
AAACGACTGGGGGATACCCCCAGACCCCCTTCAGAGCACAGAGCCCAGAGTAACAGAACACTGAGTTAGAAAATGGGGAGCGCAAGAAGCCGAAAACCATAGTAGTAGCCGTGGTAGTCGGGGTCGCGAGAGTCGCGAGACGAGACGCGCAGGAAGTCATCGAAGTTGATCCACGAGCCGCCCCGCAGAATATTGAATTTACTATTTTTTATATTTTTTGCATCATCATAGTCTTTATAACTGCTTTGCCAAGGCGTAATACACCACTCCCGCACATTGCCACTCATTTCCTCAACCGCAAATTCATGCGCATCACCATTCGGAAAACACCCCACCGCACTTGTTGCCCCTAAGCCGGTTTGGTCATAGTTTGCCAAATCTGGGTTGGGCGTGTCCCCCCACCCATAGGCCCGCGCATCCTTTGTGCCACGCGCGGCTTTTTCCCATTCAGTTTCACTCGGCAAACGTATTTCAAACTTGCCAGTCAATGGTTTAGCCTGATAGTCGTGTAAGACAAATCGGTCATTTTTTACTTCTTCGTTCAACCAACGTATAAACGCCACCGCCTCATACCAGCTTACGCCCACCACCGGATGGTTGGGCAGTGAAAATGGCTCACCATAGTGACGCGGTGCGGTCCGAAAATCGCCTTCATAGCGCCCTTTAAACCCCTTGTCGGCTTGCCAATAGCCCGCTTCCTTGGCTTCGCCCCACCAACGTGGCTCAGCGTAACCCTGTGCCGCCACAAATTGCCCATACTGCGCTTGCGTCACCGGATATTGGCTGAGGTAGTAGTCGTCATCCACATTCACGCGCATTTGTAGCTTTTCAGCGTCATGATTCTTGTCGCTGCCGCGTATAAATGGGCCTTTGGGGATGCACACCCAGCGCATCGCCTCGACTGTGGTCACCTCACGGCGCGGGTCACCCAGCTTGGCCAGTGCACGCCCAGCCGCAGCACGTTCTTTGGCCGGCAGTTTGCGCTGCCGCATGATGGTGAGTAAATTTCTCCGCACGCGCTCAAGATACGCCGTGCCACCCTTACGGGCGGGGTCACGAATACTAGCAAGGTCATTTTCGATCTTGGCTTTATCGTCGAGTGCAAAATTGGCTGACCACAATACCCCACGCCAATCACTTTCGGTTTCCAAATCACTCGGTGGACACAAATAATAAACCAATCTTCGCCAACGATTGACATGATCAGTATCGTGCAGTTGATATTCGGCCCCTAAACGCGCTGCCTCTTCCCAATAATCAGCCAGCGCCAGCTTTTCTCGATACAGTTCCTTGCTTCGTTCGTCATCTGGCTGAGGAAAAGCCAAAAAGCAACCCGCTAAATACTCTTGAAATTGGCGATGTGGAAAACTATAAGTTTGTGCCTTGGCATCAATCCCCCCATTGCCCGAAAACAACCCGGCTGTGTGGTCAATATGATTTAGAAAGGTGTGTGCCTCTGGTTCGGTCATATAACCTTCTGTCACCAATAACTTAAGCACGGCTTCGCCCGTAAGTTCAGCCGCAGGCGTGTCTTTGTTTATCTTTAGGTTAGCAATTTGCGCCTGATGGTTATGGGCCTCGTATGCCAAATGCCGCAACGCCGACAACCAGCCACGTTTTTCTAGCAAAATTTGCATTTCAGGGGTAAGTTCTACCCCTCTGGCATCGTGCCAACGCTCAAAAAACATATCAATGATGTCCTTGAACAACAAAACACGTTGATCTGGCAATTTCTTTTGTTGATGCACAAACGCCATCACGGTCAACATCAAGGGGTTTTTAGCAATGTTGATCAGCTTTAAGGCAGCTTGTTCAAAATCAGCCGCTTTAACACGTTTTTCATCATCACTCAAGCGGCTGTGTGGCTGCTGCCAATACCAACGGCTGGTAAATGTGCGGATTTGCGCCTCATTAAAATCTGCTAACTCATAGGCCACAAAATCGTGAAAAAGATCAGGTGTGAATGAACGGGTGCGCATGGTCACAATCACTCTGGGTTTATTGGCAAAGGCATCATCAACCGCATAACGCACACAATCACGCACACGGTCACGCAAAGCGGGGGTAACTTCGTCCAAACCGTCAAAAATTAGCAATACATTGCCATCCAGCAGTTTGCGCCGCAACCCTGATTCAAAGCCTTCTACCTGAATATTTTTTAGATCAGCTCGCCATTGCGCCCATAATGCGTCGTTAAAAATAGATTCCCGTTTTGCAAGCGACATTCTTCGCCACTCAGCAGGGTCAATCTCTTGTTTTAAATGTTGGGCCAACGAGCGCAAGTTAACGATGATGGGACAGAGCTTTGTCATCACCGTTGCGCCGCCTTTTAAACGGCTTTCGTTAAGTTGGGCGCTGGCAATATCGGCAGCCAGTTGGCTGATAAATGCACTTTTGCCGCTGCCGGGTTTACCATGCAAAATCACTCGTGCCGATCCAATCACTGCTTCACGAACGGTAAGGGGACGGGTTTTGTCCCCCATGTCATCGCGCTTTTCCAAGCCTAATTGTCTCGCCTGAAGTGCGTGGCGAAGGCTGGTGGTGGTATTTAGCATCACATACACATCATTGAGCTTCAAATCATCATAGCGCAACGCATTGGGGTTATGTGTTCGCGTTTGGGTTTTCATCAAAGGCAACCGATTACACTTATTACGCAATTGATTCAGATAATCTGTGGCCGTTGGTGCATTTGCATCGCCATAAATATGATTAATGTAGTTGATCTGATCGCGTCCAATAAATGCGCCGCCCTGCGTGTTCACCTCACGCATCACCACCGCCCCGCCTTGCGTTTCAATCCGCAAACCACTGCCAAGCTGCTCTAGCTGTTTTTGCAAGGTATCGCTAAACCATGATTTATTAGCAGCAAGTTGTGCTGCGATGGCGACTTCGATCACGTTTAGCTGTTTTAAAACGCCATCTAATTGATCTTGAAAATCAGGGTTCGCATTTACGGCAGCGGCAATGATGGCTGCCTGTTGCTTTGGGGGGGTATTTTGAACTTGTATCGCAACTTCAGCCAAATAACGCCCGTCATCCTTCACCTTCTGCGCCACATTCGCCAGCAAATTGCCGCCCACACTGCCCACCAACGCCACCGCCCCTGCGATGATTTCTTTTTCGCTACCCAATTGCCCCAGCGCCAGCAACGGCGCGGTACACAGCGCATAATACAGCGCGTCACCTGCCGCCTCGCGCAGCTTGGGCGCGTCGGCCCTGACGGCTTTTTTTACCGTGTTTAGGTAAGAGTTGAGATTAAAAGACATGGTGAATTTTTGAACAATCTTACAAAATAAGCACGGCATGCCGTGCCCCTACTACGCTGCCGCCGTTTTCCCAGCCATATACCGCCCAATAAATTCATCGGCGTATGCGCCAAAACGTTGCTCTAAAATCGCGCTGCGAATTTCGCGCATTTCATTGAGCAAAAAATGCAAGTTATGCAGGCTCATTAAAATCAGCCCTAGCATTTCGTCGACATGCAGCAAATGCCGCACATAAGACTTGGTGAAGTTTTGGCAGGTGTAACAGGTGCAGCCCGCGTCGATCGGATTTTCATCTTCGGCATTTTTAACATTGCGCATATTAATACGCCCATCGCGGGTAAAAGCCGCGCCATGCCGCGCAATACGGGTGGGCATCACACAGTCAAACATATCAATACCGCGCATCACGCCGTTAATCAGGTCAACCGGCTCGCCCACGCCCATCAAATAGCGCGGTTTGTTTTGTGGCAAGATGGGGTGCATCCAATCTAACACCTGATGCATTTGGGTCTTAGTTTCGCCCACTGCCAAGCCACCAACGGCATAGCCCGGCAGATCGAGCGCCGAAATAAATTGGGCCGACTTTTCGCGCAGGTCTTGAAAAATACCGCCTTGCACAATGCCAAATAACGAAGGCCAATGCCCATGCACTGGGTTGGCACACAAGCGTTCATGTTCTCGCGCACTGCGCTCGGCCCATTTGTGGGTGCGGTTTACGGCCCGCACGTTATAGGCATAATCGTTGGGGTCAGCACATTCGTCAAAACACATAATCACATCGGCCCCCAAATTATGTTGAATTTGCACCGATTTTTCGGGTGTAAAGCGATGTTTGCTGCCATCACGGTGGCTTTTGAAGGTCACGCCGTCTTCATCAATCTTATTCATATTGCTCAACGAAAAGACCTGAAAACCACCGCTATCGGTGAGAATGGGGCCGGGCCAATTCATAAATTTGTGTAACCCCCCGCGCCGAGCGATCAAATCATCCCCCGGGCGCAAATAAAGATGATAGGTGTTCGACAAAATCATCATCGAACCCAGCTCTTTTAGGTCGCGTGGGGTGACGCCTTTTACCGTGGCTTGGGTGCCAACGGGCATAAACATCGGGGTTAAGCAATCGCCATGCGCGGTGTGTAATACGCCAGCGCGGGCGTTTCCTTCGGTGTGGGTAATATCAATATGAACAAACTGAGGCATAATTTAACAGGGGCATTCTAACGGATAAGGTATGATCATTTGTATCTTATGTTGCCACCTTTAGGAAATCGATGGCCGTATTGGCGGGTTGATATGTATCCGCGTCGCAAATTGTTGTTGGCGATGCTGGCGTTTTGGTCGGGGGTTGTGATTTGGCTACAGCCTACCCCGCAAATCAATGCCACCCTAATCTTTATTGCCGGCATCACCATGCTCTATTTGCTCATTCGAGAGCCGGTGTTGGGGTTGTGTTTTACGCTCATTTGCGCCCCATTTAAACCGCTTGAGCAAGAGCTTTATCGTTACCCCATCGACAGTGGGCAAGCATTGCTGATCTTGACCCTGCTTTCATATGGTTTGCGTGACATGGTGATGCGGCCTTTACATAACCGCACAGGTCAGCATAAATTACGCGCCAACGCTTGGGTTTTAGGGGCAATTGGGCTGTTTGGGTTTGTGGCCATCACCAGCTTTTTTCAAGCTCGTGATGGCGTGGCATGGCTGCGCGAATGTTTGAAATGGGTCGAGATTATCATCATTTACCTCATTGTGGCAAACGAAAGCCGCACCAAACGCTTATGGGTGATGATTGCGATTTTGGGGTGTGGGGTGTTTCAAGGCGGGTTGGGGTTGCTTCAATTTACACGCAACTCAGTCGCGCCCGGTCATTTTGCCATTTTGGGCGGTCAATATTTTCGCGCCTTTGGCACACTACAACAGCCCAACCCATTTGGCGCACTAATGGGGCTAATTTGGCCTTTTGCAATCGGGGTTGCGGTGTGGGCATTGTCTCAGGTGCGCCTAACCCTCACCGACCTGCGCTTGTGTCTACAAACCATCACCCAACACCCTGAAAAAGGCAAAGCCTTGCGCCAAGTTGTCTCCATTCTAAACAACAAAACCAAACCGGCCCGCCCCCAATTGGCCTTGGCGGGGTTTGCTTTTTTAGTCGCTATTTTAAGCTTGGCTGGTTTAATTGCCTCATGGTCACGCGGGGCGTGGTTGGCGGCTGGGGTCGCCTTTGTCGCTATGCTCATCGTGGCTTTTCGCCGCCCCGGGCGCACCCTTGTCATTATTGCGGTGTTTGCCGCCATGATCTATCTGTTTAATGGGGTTAATTACTTGCCAGCCTCGTTGCGTGACCGGCTGACTGGCTTCACCAGCCAATATTCATCGCTCGACATCGATGTGCGTTATGTGGGGCTTAACCCAACCAATTTCGCCACGATTGAGCGATTGGCCCATTGGCAAGCCGCGCAAGAAATGATTCAACGTTATACCTGGTTTGGGGTGGGTTTTGGCAATTATGAAGCCGCCTATGATGAGGTGCGCACCATGTATTGGCGTAATGCACTTGGGCACGCCCATAATTATTACCTTAACATTTTTGCCGAAACGGGTGTGGTGGGGTTTAGCGCCTATCTTGTAATGTGGCTTTGCCTCATCATTTACACAGCCCTTGCTAAGCGCCGCAATTTGCTCGCCATCGGCATCATTGGGGCATGGGGGCATATTACCGCCCATAATTTTGTCGATAATGTTTATGTCGCCAACTTGTTTTTGTTGATGGGTGCATACTTGGGTTTTCTCGAACCCATCCCTGACGACACACAGATTCAAAGTCCCAATGGTATACTCCCGACATGATATATGTTTTAGCGCTGGTATGTATACTAAAAGGTTATAAATCCAGCCTTATCTCGACAATGTCAGATTAAAAAAGACATATACCGATTTCACGATATCTCCTCTGTCTACAGCAGAAGAGAAATCGGCGAAAACGTGTTCATATTTGTGAATGTGATATTG
The DNA here is from genome assembly GCA_945877855.1 of Thermoflexus hugenholtzii JAD2. GTDB lineage: Bacteria > Chloroflexota > Anaerolineae > J036 > Brachytrichaceae > AQU-03. Next base: position 6,279 of record CAMDWA010000116.1, read on the forward strand.
TCAAGTTATCGCTAAAACAAAACATCAAATTTTCATTAATTAAGGAAGAGAGGAACTAACAAAATGAATCGCAGAAAATTACTTGAAGTTGCCATGAAAGGTGCTGTCGGTGGTGTCGCAATGGGCTTAGCATCGGCTTGTACGACCAACAATGTCGCTGCACCTGCCGCAACAGCCGCCCCCGCCGCGGCCAACAAGCCCGCGGCAGAACCTGCCAAGCCACAACAACCAGCCGCCCCTGCCATCACTGGCCCCGCCCAAGCCTTTGAATGGAACCTCGCCACATCGTGGCCGGTCTCGCTCGATACCATTTATGGTGGCGCAGTGCACTTTTCTGAGCGCGTGAGCAAGATGACAGGCGGCAAGTTCAAGATCACCCCACGCCCCGCCGGTGACCCACAAGGCGCCCCCGCATTGCAGGTGTTAGACGCAGTGTCACAAGGCGGTGTGCAAATGGGTCATACTGCCAGCTACTACTATATCGGCAAGAGCTGGGTGTGCGCCCTCGCCACTGGCATCCCCTTCGGCATGAACTTGCAACAACACAATGCATGGTTGCTCGAAGGCGGCGGCCTCAAGCTCATCCAAGAAGTGTATGGCAAGAAATTCAACGTCATCAACTTCCCAGCTGGCAACACCGCTTGCCAATGGGGTGGCTGGTTTAGCAAAGAAATCACCAAAGTTGACGACCTGAAGGGTTTGAAGATGCGCCTTGGCGGCACCGGCAGCGCCGTAATGACCAAACTCGGCGTAAATTCGGTCACAGTTGCAGGTGGCGAAATTTTCCAAGCTTTGCAAACCAAGACGATTGATGCTGCTGAATGGGTAGGACCCTATGACGATGAAAAACTTGGCTTTTTCAAGGTCGTCAAGGTGTGTCACTATCCCGGTTGGTGGGAACCCGCCCCCACCCTCGACGTGGTGATCAACCTGAACGAATGGAATAAATTGCCCGCCGAATACAAGGAAATTGTGCAAAGCGCCGCCGCTGATGCCAACCAGCAAATGCCGGCTCGTTACGATGCCAAGACCCCAGCCGCCCTCGAAAACCTCATTAAGGAAGGGGTGACCTTCAAGCCATTCCCCGCCGATGTGATGGACGCAGCCAAGAAGGCTACCGACGAAGTGATGGCCGAGAAGTCAGCCGACGCGGATGTGAAGAAGGTTTACGACAGCTACAAGACCTTCCAAACGCAAGTGACCAAATTCCACAGCTATGCCGAAGCTGCGATGTTCAACTTCCAATTCGGCAAGAAGTAAACGTAAAAATAGGTTTTCGGCGTCGTAGGGGCACGGCATGCCGTGCCCCTACGACGCAAATGTCGTATCTCCTTCGGCATTAAGTCTTTTCGAGAGCATATTTAGACAAAACGAATGCCGAAATCACTATCTCAGTGTTGTTATGGGGCGGCTTTGCCGCCCCATAACAACACTGAGATAGTGATTTCGGCGAAAAATTGTTTTAAGAAACACTTTCTTAAATTTCCCCTATTTATTGAGAAGAGACGACATTGCCAATAAAAAAGCGGGCCACTCAATGAGTGGCCCGCTTTTTTATTGGCTACATATCAAATCAACCTATGGTGCATGACCGTATAAGACACGCGGCAACCAGATAGAGAGTTGCGGCACAAATGATACGATAACGAGGGCAATCAATTGCAAAACAACATAAGGCAAGGCACTAGAGTGAATGTCGGCAGTACTGATTTTGTCTTTAGGCGCAACCGATTGCATATAAAACAGCGAAAACCCGACCGGTGGCGAAATAAAGGCGATCTGCAAATTGACCGCCATCATGATGGCGAACCAAATCATGGCTTCGTTGGTGTTTTGGGCATAGGGCGGCAAAATACCACTCTCAAATAACTTAAGTGCGGCTGGCACAAGTAGTGGCATCGCCAAATATGTAATCTCAACGAACTCAAGAAAGACCCCCAGCAAGAAGATAGCAATGTGTGCCACAAGAATATAACCCAACAAGCCTCCCGGCAAGTTCGATAGCGCATTGGTGATGAAAGCTTGCCCACCTAACCCGCCAAACACTGTAACAAAGAACGTGCTGCAAAACAAGATGATGACGACCAGCGAGGTCGTGCGCATCGTGGCGTTCGAGGCATCGCGGATCACTTTCCATGACAATTTGCCTTTGATCGCAGAAAGAATGATCGCCGCAACCGCCCCAACTGCACCCGCCTCGGTGGGGGTGGTGATACCAGCAAAAATAAAGCCCAACACCGAAAAGATGATGACCACCGTAGGCACAAAACTCTTGAGCACCATGATAAACAAAGCTTTACCTTTGATGTTACGGGCTTCGAGCGGCAGCGGCGGGGCCGAGCCGTCACGAAGATAACCAACGGCGATGGCATAAATGGCATAACTGGCCGACATAAGCAAACCAGGAATGATCGCCCCGGCGAATAAATCGCCGACACCGATGCCCAATTGATCGCTGAGCAAGACCAATACCAAACTTGGCGGAATCATTTGTGCCAGTGTGCCCGCCGCCATAATTGTGCCCGTGGCTAATTTTTTATCATAGCCATATTTCAGCATAGTGGGCAACGAGATCATACCCATAGCAATGATGGTGGCGGCAACGACACCTGTTGTCGCTGCCAACAATGTGCCAACGATAACGACGGCTAAGGCCAACCCCCCTTTTAATCCACCCAATAACACACCCGTGGCATTGAGCAATTCTTCAGCTAAACCCGATTTTTCAAGAATAGAGCCGAGAAAGATAAAAAATGGAATGGCGATGAGTTGAATATCGGACATCGTGCCAAACCATTTGTTTGGCAAAAGCCGAGTAAGGTTGAAATTGAATGCCCCGACCATGATGCCGATTGCGCCAAACACCAATGCAGTGCCAGCAAAACCATAGCCAACCGGATAGCCGCTCATGAGGATGACGAAAAAACCGGCGAACATAAGCACCGATAACCATTCGTAACCTGAACCTGTAGCAGATTGAAATAACATAATTTAAATAAAACAGTATCTTGGGGTGATTTAATCTTTTATGATGTAATGATCGTTTTGGCGCGATCACTCACTTCGTCTATCACAGCTTCGACCTCAGGCGCTTCATCTTGGCGAATTTGCTCAAGAATTTCTTCGTGGCCGACCATCACAGCAAAATATTTGATGGCTTGTGAAATAGCCTGCAATAGCAAGCAAACAAAGCCAAAGATGACAAAGGTTTTGATTGGAGCACGCGGCATGATGCCGTTTTCGGTTGCTACTTCCCAATCGCCAATTTTGCGCAAGTCAGACAACCATGCAAACAAGTCAGTGGTGGGCTTAAACGAACCGTAGCCCCAGCTTTGCATCACTTGTGGAATGGCAACATAAATGCCGAGCACGCAAAAAGGTATAAGGAACAAAAGTGTGCCAAAGAAGTCAATCGAAGCTTGGGTGCGTGCCGGCCATTTGCTATACAAAAAATCGACCCGAACATTAACACCATGCTTAAGAATGTAACCAAAGCCCAAAAAAAATAAGATCGAAAAGATATACCATTGCAAATCGGTCAAAATATTAGATGGGTATGCCTTGCCTGTAATGGCTAGGGTAATATCAGAAAATAAATCAGACGCGGTCCAACGCCCGAAGAACCGTAAAATAACATTGGTCATACCCACAAAAATAATGAGAACAACCAGATAAGTGCTGATATTGCCTAACGACTCGGTGAATTTGTCTATGGCACGGGATAATTTGAGCAATCCTTTCAAATTTTGCCTCCTTGATGGCTTGATTGTGTTTACCAACCCTGCAACTTTAGTCTGAGGCACGTCCAGCCATCAGTCGCAAGATCAGTCAATAGAATGAATGTATTCTAATTGTAATCGTAAATTTTGCTTAAAACAGAGTTTGATCTTCTCAGCAATGAAAGTAAATTGAAGTGCCCAAAAACACAACGCCGAACTCACTCCCCCTTTGTATTTGGAAAAGACTTTTGCTTTTCCAACTATGCAGAGGAGATGCGTCCGGCGAAATTTGTTTTAATTTCTACAGCTTATTGAGAAGATACCAATGTCTCTTAAAACAATTTTTCGCCAAAATCACTATCTCGCCTCCAGTCTACGTAAGGGCGAAATAGTGATCTCGGACCTTCATCTTTTAAGGATTTGATCTAAAATTACTATGGTTTTGGCATTACCCCTTCAATCGCTCCATCTTCTTATCAAACAACGGCTCATCGCTCACGACAGCCCGTTGTGGCTTGCCAAAATATTCGATTGACAATTCGGTGCCGGGTGCAGCCAGTTCAATCGGCACATAGCCATAGCAAATCAATTTGCCAATGCTATAGCCAAAATTGGCGCTGCTGACATAACCAACGGCTTTGCCATTATGCATGATCGGCTCTTTGCCCAACGCCATCGAATATTGATCCATCACCATACACACCAGTTTTTTGTGCAGCCCCTCAGCCTGCGCTTTCACGAGCGCGGCTTTACCAATAAAGTCTGGCTTTTTCATGCTGACAGCCCAGCCCAGCCCAGCCTCATAGGGGTTGTAATCGGTATGAATATCGGCTCCCCACAAACGATAGCCTTTCTCAAGCCGCAATGAATCAAACGCACCACTGCCCGCCGCAATCATTTCATGGGCTTGGCCAGCTTGCCAAATGGTGTCCCACAAACGCATGGCATATTCTTGCGACACATACAGCTCCCAGCCCAATTCACCGGCATAGCTAACGCGCAGGGCATAGGTCGGCACGGCATTAATCATCAAATGTTGGGTTGAATAATATGGAAACGCTTCATTGCTAACGTCTTGGTCACATACCGACTGCAATACCGCTCGCGCCTTTGGCCCCCACAACCCCATCTTAAAGTATTGTGACGAGACATCAGTCAAGGTGACACTGCCATCAGTTGGGAGATGCGTTTGCATCCAAGCCATATCATGCGGCAAAATAGCGCCACCAGTCGTGACCCAAAACTTATCGACAGCGCGACGCAATACCGTCACATCCATCACAATGCCGCCTTGTTCGTTTAATGCAGCGGTGTATACAATTTTGCCAACGGCGCGGTCAACTTGGTTGGCAAAAATGCGATTGAGATAAGCCGCCGCACCTGCGCCCGATACCTCGATAATAGCGAGGGCGGCGAGGTTAAACATGCCAACATTCTCACGCACATGCAAATGCTCAATGCCTTGAATGGGTGACCAATTACGGGCTTCCCAATTAAAGCGTTTGGGGATACGGGTTTCATAGCGCGTTAGTAATCGCCCATTGGCCTCATACCATTGTGGGTTTTCCCAACCAGCCCCTTGAAAGAAGGCTGCCCCTTGTTGAACCAAGCGCGTATGCACCGGGCTGAGCTTCACATTCCGTGGGTTGGTAATTTGATCGCTGGGGTGAATAATATCGTAGACCTCGTGGTAATTTTGGGCGCAGCGGGCTTCGATATAGGTGTTGCTGAAATAATGCGGTTGAAAACGGGTAATATCGGCTTCACGCAAGTCGATCCCCGAGTCGCCATAAGTCATCCAATTGGCAATGGCGTTGGCGGCCCCAGCCGCATGAGTTAGCCACAAGCCAGTGCAGGTCCACAAGCCTTTAACCGCGCTTTCACCCATCACCGGAAAACCATCAACCGTAAAGGCAAACATACCGTTGAATTTTTCAACCAAGGTGCGGTTTTTCAACGCGGGCAATAACTCAACCGAGCTATCCCAACCCGATGCAAAATGTTCGGGGGTAAAGGTGCGCTTGGCACTCTTGCCCACCTCTTTGGGCCACACCATAAGCGGGATATGGCGATAACTGCCCACCCCATAGCTATCATAGCGTTGGCGATAATACATCGAATGGTCTTGATGTCGCATCAGCGGGTGACGAACCTCTTCGGTTTCGCCTTTTAGCTCGGGCAATGGGTCGGTGTAGGTCAGCAAATGCTCAGCGGCCATCAAGGGAATATTGACCCCAGCCTTGCGCGTGATCAAATCACCCCAAATATTGGTGCACCATAACGCCTGCTCACAGGCAATGCGACCTTGTGGGGTAATAACAGCCACAATCCGTCCATCTTTAATCTCAAGATCGGTGACGGGCGTATTGCCATAAAACTTAACCCCGCCCATCGCCTCGGCAGCCGCCCGTAATGATTCACAGGTGCGCACGGCCTTGGCAACCGAGTCACGCGGGACATAATAAGCCCCATAGATTTTGCTGTCATCCAAGATCGGCACCATGTTTTTTACTTCGGCGGGGCCAATCAAGTGCGATTCTAAGCCATAGGCCTTGGCAAAACCACGCTTGCGGTGCAAATCATTCCAGCGATCACGGGTATAAGCGACCTCGATTCCCCCAACTTGGTAAATGGTTGGGCCATTCGCATTCGTAAGCGACTTGATTAAGGCTTGCGAATATTTGGCGAATTCGGTCATCATTTTTGAGCTGTTGGTCAAAAACATACCGCCGGGCGCATGTGAAGTGCTGCCATCGTTTTCATAGATATCGCCTTTATCGACCACAATGATGTTTTTCCAGCCGAGTTTGGCAAAATGATAAGCGGCGCTACAACCAACAATACCCGCCCCAACAATGACGAGTCGTGCATTACTTTCAATAGGTTCTTGTGTTTGCATAGGTTTTCCTTGGAGCAAATTGTACAAGTGAAAAAAAATGCATCACATGGTGGAAACGTATTGACTTCTCAATAAACAGTGGAAATTAAAACAAATTTTCGCCGAGATCATGATCTCGGCATTACGTCTTTTGAGGATGCCCAATGATTGAGAAGATACAGAAAAGCCATGAAAAATAAAAATGCCGCGATCTGCGTTTTTCAACAAGCATGGCTTGCTAAAAAACACAGATCGCGGCCTAACGGTAAAATTTATTTAAGCTAAGTTGAAGTAGATTGGTTGATTGGAATCCATTTATGGAGCATTTCGCGCAACATATCCAAGCTTACAGGTTTACGCATGTAATCATTCATGCCTGCCGCAAGACACAACTCACGGTCGCCATCCATCGCGGTGGCGGTCATGGCAACAATAGGCAAGACATGATAATACTGATCTTCTAGTTGGCGAATATGCTGTGTGGCAGCGTAGCCATCCATAATGGGCATATGGCAATCCATCAACACCAAGCCATACTGATCTTTCGCGTGCATCATTTCTTGCACTGCTTCGCGACCATTTGCAACTGCCTTAGCGCGAAACCCTAATGTGCGCAATTGCAACATGACCACCTTCTGATTGGCAATGTTGTCTTCTACAACCAAAATGCTTTTATTTGCAAGTGGATCTGACATGGGTGGACAACTCGATCACAAAATAACTAAAATTTGTCACCACTGGTACGATTTTGTGCTACTTTATCGTGGCGACCCATCATGATTGTAGCATATGACGGCATATGTTCATCGGTCTTTGGTAGATAATCGAAATCAGCCTTAAGAGAATTTCTAAGCGATATCAAAGTAAAAATGTAACAATATGAATTTTACTGATTCGGCTGTCATCCATTCAGTGTAACTTAATAAAGTGGACCCCTTTGTCAAGACACAAAAACATTAAATTTCAGGTAGATTATTGTCAGAATTGGTTGAAATAACTGGCTGAAAATAGACCTCAGCCGGAGTCCGATAATCGAGAGATTGATGAAGGCGACGATGGTTGTAAAACGGA
>CAMDWA010000117.1 GCA_945877855.1 Thermoflexus hugenholtzii JAD2
CCAATGATGAAATACATTGGTGGATTGGCAGCATCATGACGACGACGCTCGAAAACCGCACAGTTGGGGTGTTACAAACCCGCGGCGGTGATCGTTTTATTTTGCGCTCTAGCCTCAGCTTTAACCCGCCCATCGCCCAACCCGGGCAATATGACCCTTGGCAGGGCTACATTTATAGCAGCAAACAAGGGTTGGTCGAGGGGGTTTTAACCAACAAAGCCGTCGGCGAAATGCGCATTCTCGATGACATTCGCCGCACCTATTCATCGACCATCGAAAGCGCCACCCAACCCGCCGATTTGGCCGCGGTGCGCGTAACCGAGCGCCCGACTGTCATACGCGAAGCCCAAAACGACACTTTATTTGTCACGCGGGTTGAATTGGTATATCGACCAGAGGGCATTGGGCCGATGCCGCCAGTTGGGCAATTGCCAGCCAATATTGCGCCACTGCATGGGCGGCTCGTTCCGACTTGGCGATTTAGCGGCAAGACCGATCGCGGGGCGTTGGTTGAAATTATGCTTAATGCAGCGAAATAACAAAACGCCCCTTTTATCAATTTCAGCGATGGCAAATAAATACAACACACCTAAAGATTATTTAGATGCGGCGAAAAACCCAGCCGCCACTCCATCAGAGTTGGGGGTGTTGGCAAAGGCCGATTATGCCTTTGTCAAATTGGCCGTAATTGCACACCCCAACGTAACGCCCAATATTTTAGGCGCATGTGCCCCCGCCAACCTGCAAAGCGCCGCCGAAAAAGAATTGGCGGCAGCGCTGGCAAAACACCCAAAGACCCCGCGTGAAGTATTGCAAAAATTAACCGCCCAAATCATCAAACACCCCTTCCAAGATGATCTGTTTGAGGCGGCCTTGGCGATTTGTAGCCACGCCAACACCCATTATCAAAATATTCACGACATCGTATGGTCGCCGCAAGCCAAAAAACTTCGTAACGAATTGTGGAAACGCTGCCAACGCGAAGATGTGCGAGCCTTGCTTAAGCTGATCAAAGACAAAAACAGTGCCCAAGCCCAAATCAACACACCAGCCCCAGCCGCCAAACCACCGCCCCAACCCAGCCCACCCGCGCCACAACTCGATGCACGTTTGTTTGGCTCATGGACATGGTCGAGCGGTTCGTCATCGTCGTTTGGCTATTCAATGATTTCGAGCGCGTCGGTGTCGGTGCATGAGACGTATGTGTTTATGCGCGATGGGCGTTTCATTCGCAGCACCGACAGTTTTGCCAGCCAAAGCAGCGTGACCAATGCTGGTGCGCTGACCTCGCAAATGGCCTTTGCCCGCACCGATGTCGGTGATCGTGGGCGCTGGCAGGTGCAGGGCCGCAATTTGCACCTCAATTGGGACGACAATATGACCTCTGACCTCGACTATTTCATCGCCAGCGATACGCTTGAATTGCGTTTATCGAGCGGCCCGCGCTATTACTTGAAGAATTGAAGCCGACCACAGAAATCGGGTTTCTTCCAGAAACCCGATTTCTGTGGTTAACCAACAATGAAATTTAACCGCTATATTTGGAATCTTTGTTGTGAGCGTGAGTTAGTTCAAAAACGAATTGCTGGGCTTCAATCTTTGACGCTTGAGATATGGGCTGAACATTATCGGTCTACATTGGAAGACGGTAACGATGTTTTTGATGATCCGCTTTTTTACCCATTACTCGATGAATGGCGAAGTCCTGTATCTATCACCATAGTAGAAGATGTTGTGCGCGCTGTACAAGCCAAGCCGGTGCCCCACGATTTTGAATCGGCAATGAATATTTATCGCCAATTGTTAAGCGAAGGAATTGAATGCCGTATTTTTGACGACAATGGGCAAATGATCGAAAGCGAAAAGCTGACGGGTGGCGATATATGGCTTACAGAAATTCATGCTATTTCGTTTGGCTTATTTCTGGTCTATCCACAATTTTTTTGCCCGTATGGTTTTCGGGCTCGATTTCATATTTTCAGACGCATTTGTAATGAGTTTGATATTCCATTACCGGCTGAGTTGCCAATTCGAGCGCACCATAATGATCGTGCTCTTTTATACCTTGCCCTCAATCAATCCTTACAAGAATTTAGGCAACGATTGGGCATGACCCCAGCCGAGTTATGTGTGTTTTTAGAATTTGCTTATGAGAAGGTCGTCAGTGATGAATTAAATGACTGCAATATATCTCTTCCCGAACCAATGAGAGTATGGTTTATGACGGCTGGAGCAGGCACAAAAGAAGATTTTGAGGTTTTAGACAAGGCAAGTTCTGGCAATCTATATTGGCAAGGCAACTTGGCGACTAATCTAGGCGATATTTGTTTAATGTGGTGTGTTAGGCCGCGCAGTTATTTGCACTCTATTTGGCGGGCGACAAGCGAAGGTTTTGCCGACCCTTTCTTTTGGGGATATAGTATTGCTTGGATTGGACAACCAATCAAAATTCCACCAATTAAATTTTCTGAGATTGCAGTGCATCCTGTTTTGTCGCAAAAATCAATTGTGCGTGCTCATTTTCAGGGTTCGAGTGGCAAGGCATTTACAGTTGAAGAATATGAAGCAATTTTAGAGTTAATTTCGCAAAAAAACTTTGATATCTCTGTTTTGCCTAAGGTTAAAAAACGGCTTACTAGCCAAATAGATGGCTTGGAAAATGAAAGAGATGTCGAATTAAAACTGGTTGAGCCTTTGTTGAAAGATCTTGGCTATACCGATGCGCAGTGGCGCAGGCAATTGCCAATTCGGATGGGGCGAGGAACAGCTTATTACCCTGATTATGTGTTTAATGTGCAATCATTTATGCGGGGCGAAGAAAAAGCTGACATGGTGCTTGAGACAAAATTTCGACTTGCAAATAAGAACCAGCTAGAAGAAGCGTATTTGCAGGCAAAATCATATGCGCTAAGGCTACAAGCCCAAATCATTGTACTTGCTGCCTTGGAAGGGATTTGGATATATGTGTCTGGCAGGTCTGGGTTTGTTATGAAACCTAAAATCGAGAAAACATGGGATGAACTAAAACAAGCTGAACACTTTAGCCAAATCAAACAGCTTATTGGTGCGAATGTAATCACTTCCTAGATAAAAATAGACTCTACAAATATGATTCGTCATTGAATATCAAGGTTCGATCATTTTATTTGCCAGTCATCATGAAAAGAGGAGAGAGTGTTTATCTTTTTGCGTGAAATTGCCCTGCCTTGTTGAGTAAAATCATTGGCATGGCCCATCTCACCCATATCACCCTCCCCACCTTCGGCAAGGCCGAGCAACAACCCGCCATTCCAAATGACATTTACCAGCATCGTATGGCGAAGCTGACGGCATTACTACAAAAACATCAGCTTGATGTGGCGCTGGTTTACGCCGACCGCGAACATTTTGCCAATCTGCAATACCTAACGGGCTTTGACCCACGATTTGAAGAAGCCTTGTTTTTGATTGACCAAACGGGGCAAAAATTGCTATTGGCGGGCAATGAATGTATGGGCTATTTACCCGATCCAGCCTTGGGGATTACGGTCGAGATGTTTCAAGAACTCAGTTTGCTGGGGCAGCCACGCGGTGCATCACGCCCACTGCGCCATATTTTTAGTGAATTTGGCATTGCCACAGGCAAACGCATCGGCTGTATCGGTTGGAAATATTTTGCCCAAAACATGGGGCAAGATTTGATCGAAGGCGGCGCTCAAGCCATTGAAATACCGGCCTATCTGGTCGATTTACTACGCAATCTCAGCGGCAGCCCGGCCAATGTCGTCAACGCCACCGCGTTGCTCATGAACCCAGTCGATGGCCTGCGCATTTTCAATGAAGCCGAGCAAATCGCCTTGTGCGAATATGCCTCGACCCGCACGTCCGAGGCCATACTCGCGCTATTAAAGGCATTACAAATTGGGGCGTGCGAAAGCGCCCTTGAGCGCCATTTGGCGGGCGATGGTTTGCCGCTGTCGTGCCACCACATGATCAGTTTTGGCGAAAAAGCGCGACGCGGCCTCTCTAGTCCATCGCAAAACCAAGCCAAATTGGGCGACCCATTTAGCACCGCCTTTGGGTTAACCGGCGCACTCACCTGCCGCGCTGGGGCTATTGCCACTAACGCCGATGATTTGCCCGAACACACCCGCCATTTTTACCCCGCCTTGGCCCATAATTATTTTGATGTTGTCACGACATGGTATGAGCACATTCGGATCGGGGCCAGCGGTGGGCAAGTCTTTGCCGCCGTTGAGCAAAAGCGCGATGCCACCTTGTATGATTTTGCGGTCAACCCCGGGCATTATTTACATTTAGACGAATGGGTGCATTCGCCGTTTTTCGCCGATAGCAACATCATCTTGCAATCGGGCGTATTACTGCAAATGGACATCATTCCAATCTCACGCGGGCCATTTTGCTATATCAACGCCGAAGATGGCGCGTTATTAGCCGATGCCGCCCTGCGTGAGCAACTTTGCGCACAACACCCCGCTATGTGGGCGCGTATGCAAGCACGCCGCCGCTTCATGCACAAAACACTCGGCATTCAACTGCACGAATCCGTTCTGCCCCTCAGCAACATTCCGGCTTGGCTACCACCCTATGCGCTCGATCTGTCGCAAGCGATGAAAAAATGAGTGAATGATTGAATGAGCGAATGAGCGAATTAATCACTCACTCATTCACCCATTCGCTCATTCAATTAATGCAAATCTGTTGACAAACGCGGGCGTGGGGTGAGCGAAATGAGGCAGCCAGCCACCCAGCTCGGCCAAGGCTTGCCATATGGGCCGCTCATGTCTTCCCACAAAATATCATGAATTTCGGCCTTGAGCGGGGTGTTGAGAATATAGCGCAGCACCTGCCCCATGTCGCGCCCATCACTTTTGGCACTGACACAATGTTGATTAAAGCCCCAATAATCGCCCGCGCCCAACATGGCAAACCCCGCCTCAACCGTTGCGCGACACAATTCTAGACCGCCTTCATTCGGGGCCTTGCTGGCCTCGACACTATCGCCATAAGCCAAGCCATGATGAAACGGATCAGCCGTGCCGACCACCACTGCGCCATCGGCCACAATTTGTTGCAGCTCGGCAATGCCGGGCAAAATATGAGGCCGCCCACCCGCAAGATACGGGTAACGCACAATCAATTCTGGAACCAGCAAACCCGCCTCGCGGCGACGTGCCGCCTCAAAATGCCACAAATGCTCAAACGAGATCATCGAAAACTCGGTTTGCCAATGGGTTAAACCAGCCAGCCCAGCCCCTTGCGTGCCCCACGTCGGCTCTTGGGTGATATCAGCCCCATTCGCCACCCGCACCCGCGCCGTTTGCAACTCATCGAAACGGGCATGTAACACCCCAATGCCCAACACGGTTTTGGCCCCGCTATTCATGCACGCATGAATGGTGGCGGCATAGTGGCTGCCACATTGGTGAATGTTGAAGTGCGGGAAAATAATCGCCCCGCGATCCTTCAGCACCTGCGCCAAATCCCATTTGCGCCCGCTTTCCATCACAGCCGCCAATTCAGCCGCGCTCATGGCTTCGTTGTGCTGTTTCGTTAAAGTATAAAAATCAGGGAGATCTGTTCGTAATGACATAGTGATAGTAGGTATACCAAGCAAGGATAAAACCGCGTTTTATGCCTTTCAGGTTAAAATTTAAGTTGACGGAGTTACATATTATAACTACAATTTAGGCTGTGAAATTTGAATGGGACGAAGACAAGCGGCAAATCAATAAAGAAAAGCATGGTATTGATTTTGCAGATTTGGATCTGGTTTTTGCTGGTTTGACGATTACAACCGAAGATACTCGTGAAGATTACGGCGAAATTCGATACATTACTTTCGGTTTGTTAATGAATCGGGTCATTCAAATTGTGCATACGGAGCGCGGGGAGCATCTTCGAATTATCTCGGCGCGAAAGGCAACTAAAAATGAAACAAGGCAATTTATCGCGGATTTTGGGCAGTGATTTGACGAGACTCGATGCCATGACCGATGAAGACATCGACTTGTCGGACAGCCCCGAAGTGACACCTGAAATGTTTGCTAAGGCCATTGTTCGGCGTGGGCTAAAACCGGTGGTGAAAAAGAAACAGATCACCTTGCGAATTGATGACGATGTGATTATGTGGTTCAAAAGCCAAGGTGAAGGGTATCAGACCCACATCAATCAGTTGTTACGCGAATATGTGAAGGTGCAAAAAACACAAGCAGCAAATTACAAGTGAGCAAATAGCCCGCATGTTATGCGGGCTATTTGCATTGATATAAGAATTAAGGTTTGGGAGGTAGTTGAAGGCTAAAAGTTGAGAACAACGGATTCATCACATCTACGCTCAACTCTCAGCCGGCTATTTATAAACGCATCCAAACCCGCATTTCGCCGGGTGCGCGGTTAGCCCAAACACAATAAGGCACCGCCGTTAACTCAATTTTACGCCGTTGCGGCGGGTTGGGGCGATAAAGTGTATGATCCCAATCGGCATCATCGGCCAGCCAGCCGTTGCCACGCAACACCGTCACCCCGCCCAAAAAGTCGGGGCGATGTTCGGGCTGCAAGGTGGCTTTGCCCAAGGCGATACGATCGAGCATGAGCGGGGCATTGGCGACCCCGCCTTTGGCAGCCCCGTCTTTGACGGCCGCGGCCTTCGCCGCATCAATTTCGGGGTGATCGACCTGCTCAAATGTATAAACGACTGGCCCGCGCTGTAATGCTGCCCGCCCCAACATATGCCGCGCATGAGGATGCGCATACATCGTCTGCACCGGCATCGCCAAATTGAGCGTGACCACATCACCCGCGTGCCATTCGCGGTCAATACACACATAACCCTTAATTTTGGATTTTAGATTTTCGATTTTGGATTGGTTGATAGTCAATGTCACGGCATCATCGTCAGAAAGGTCACACCAGGCCGGAATTCGTAAATTTATTGCAAAATGAGTGGGTTGATTGGGCGTGATCGTGAGTTGGATCGCCCCATCCCAAGGGTAATTGGTGGTCTGCGAAATCTGCACTTCAGCGCCAGCCACTTGTAATTTGGCGTTGCTTTGGGCATACAAATGCACCCAAACGCCACTGTCCCCATCTGCCGAATAAAAATAGCCGCCCAAACTGGCTAATAAACGCGCAATATTGGGCGGGCAACAGGCACAATCAAACCACGCCTGCCGCCGATGTGGCCCGCGTGAGGCCAAGGGGTTTTCATAAAAATATTCGGTGCCATCGAGCGAAATACCCGACAAAAAGCCGTTATACAGCGCCCGTTCAATCATGTCGGTATATTGCCCATCGCGGGTCATGTGAAACATGCGCTGCGCCCAGAAAATGAGGCCAATGGCGGCACAGGTTTCGGCATAGGCCGTCTCGTCGGGCAGGTCGTAATCACTGGTATAACCCTCGTTATGGGCCGATGTGCCGATGCCGGTCGTCAAATACATGCGTTTGCGCACAAGATGCGCCCACAACGTTTCATTTGTGTGCAACAACTCTGTGTCATGATTCAAGGCCGCCAAGTCGGCCATGGCCGAATATAAATACACCCCACGCACGGCGTGACCCGTCACCTCGGTTTGTTGGCGCACGGGTTTATGGGCTTGCACATATTCATAGGTTTTAGCCCAGTAATCACGCGGGTCGTGCCCACGTCGGCGTGCCTCAAAATCATAATAATGGGGCAATTGGCCGCGTTCATCGACAAAATATTGCGCCAATTTGATATAACGTTGTTCGCCAGTGTGCTGGCCCAAGCGAATAAGCGCCAATTCGATCTCGGGATGACCACAATACCCGCGCCATTGACCCGCGCCCCGCCCAAATTTTTGCTCAATATGGTCAGCAAAGCGAATCATGGCATCGAGCAAGGTGCGTTTGCCAGTAGCGGCGTGGTGCGCCACTGCTGCCTCAATCAAGTGCCCAGCGCAATATAACTCGTGGTCGTCACGCAAATTGCTCCAGCGCAAATGCGGTTTTACATTTTGGTAATGTGAATTGAAATAACCATCGGGCAATTGGGCGCGGCTAATGTGATTGGCAATCGCATCGACTTGGGCATCTAGCACCGCATCATAGTGGGTTGCCAATGAATAACTGGCGGCCTCAACCCATTTACCCACATCTGAATCCCAAAACCGATGAGGGGGATTAAACTCATTGGGCTTCAATGCCCAATTCCACAGCCCAACCCGCCCCGTGCGGCGCATAATTTCATGTTGAGATGGAATTGTTACCTCACGATTGGTGGCTTGGCGCGGCGCCCAAAATTGATCGGTTAATGTCACTTGTGTAAAAGAGATGGGTTTCATGTCAATATTTTATCCATTAAAACTTCGGCAAAACCTCGGAGGTCTCCAAGGCTGTTCAAAAGTCGCCTCGTCATTCCCGCGAAGGCGGGAATCTATAACCAAACAGGTGTAGTTTTACTGGTTTGCCGCATTTTTGACCGGCATCGTTATGGATCTCCGCTTTCGCGGAGATGACGGGTTAAGTGAAGTGCTAATTTTTGAACAGCCTTAGGAGGTCTCTGTGCAGTTTCATGCTTTAGCCGCGAACTGCACTAAGACCTCCGAGGTTTACATCAGTTACATTTTTTTTACACGCCCGTGTCATAATGTTTGCTTAGAGTAATGTCATTACGGGTTCGGCTTTTCGTCTCTCATGTGCTTGTCACCATCGTTAGCCTTATTGCGCTTACGTTGACCATCATGCTGCTGCTCACCGAGTTTCAGCGCGGGTTAATGTTGCGTGAATTAAGCAATGTTGGCAACAACTTGTGGCGGCTAACCCGTAACGCCCCTGCCCAATCGCCCCCAGACCAACCCCAAGGCTTTTTTGAGCGGGCTACCCGCACCAACCGCGACAATGGCTTGCGGGTTTTATTGCTCGATGAACAAGGCGCTGTCGTCGCCGATAGTTCACGGGTTACGGGAAGCGATCATTTAGGCGAAAAGTTAGATCTGCAAAATCGCCCAAGTTTCATCACCCAAAACCGCGATGTGGTCTCGGTGGGCGAATTTCGTGACCGTATTAGCCCCCAACGCCGCTGGGCCTATGTGGTGTTTTCGGCGGGGCAAGTATTAAATTCGGCAAACACACCACCCAGCAACAACAGCCAAGGATGGATCGCCGTAGCGCGACAATTGCCACAACGCATTTTTCTCGGGCAATTTTTTGCATTTTTAGACGACGATGTGTATTGGCCGGTCTTTCAGGCGTTGCTGGCAACCCTCGCATTTGCTGGCATTATTGCGGCTTTGGTGGCGCGTTCAATCGCAAAACCCATTCAAAATGTCACCGCCGCTGCCAATGCCATTGCCGATGGCGATTATGCCCGCCGCGTCAATAAATCTGGCCCGCAAGAAATGAAACAATTGGCTGGCGACTTTAACCGCATGGTTGATCGGGTGCAAAATTCACAACGCATGGAACGTGATTTGCTGATGAATGTATCGCACGAGTTAAAAACCCCGCTCACCTCGATCAAAGGTTTTGCCCAAGCCATTATGGATGGCACGGCCTCGGACCCTGAAACCGCCCAACATGTCGCCAAGGTCATTTATGATGAATCGGAACGCCTCAACCGCTTGGTCAATTCCTTGCTCGATTCGATGCGAATGGAGACGGGCAATGCCCCACTCGAGGCCCAACCCACCCAAATTAATGATATTGCGCGGTTATGTTTAGCCAAATTTGACCTGCGTGCCAAAGAATGTGGCATCGCCTTACGCCAACAATTGGCACAATTGCCCAACATATCGCTCGATGCAGACCGTATTGCCCAAGTGCTAACCAACCTCATCGACAACGCGATTAAATATACCCACGAAGGGGGCCATGTGTTAATTAAAACGGCATTTTGCCCACAAAACACCTCGGTGTTTAAAGGCGCAAGTGATGCAGTTGAAATCTCGGTCATCGACAATGGCGATGGCATTCCCCCCGAAGATTTGCCACGCATTTTCGACCGTTTTTATCAGGTCGATAAGGCCCGTGCCAATGGCAGCGGCACAGGCCTTGGTCTATCAATCAGCAAACAAATCGTCGAAGCCCACAATGGGCACATTCACGCCCAAAGCCAAGTTGGGCAAGGCACCCAAATGACGATTTGGCTGCCGATAAAGGCGTAATAGTTGAATGGTTGATTGAATATAAATCAACCATTCAACCATTCAGCAACCCCGCGCCCATACGCGCCAACACCATATCTTCTGATTCGGGCAAGCCACTGACCCCAACCGCACCAACCACTTGCCCAGCACACACAATCGGCACCCCGCCGCCCCATGCGGTGTAGCGCAAATCGCCAAAATTGGTCATCGGCCATTGTTTTTCGCGTGATGAATCGCCAATGTCGCGGCTCTCTTTTTGCTCGCGGGCAGCCGTGAAGGCCTTGTTAATGGCAATATTGAGCGAAGGCAACTTGCAACCATCGGTGCGTAAAAACGCCAATAATTCGCCATGTGCATCGACAACGGCAATCGCCGCGCCTTTGCCCTCGCGCTCTAATTCGGCTTGAATAGCGACAATGATGCGTTGCGCATCGCGGTGAGACAAATGATTAATTTGATACATAATGCGCTTAAATTGTATAGCTTTCCAGAAAAGACTTTTCTGGAGGTTTTCGCCGATCTCACTCTATCCCTGCCAAGCTTCGCTTGGCAGGGATAGAGTGAGATCGGCAATTTATCTGGTCAACCACATTGAAAATCAGCAATCGTCAAGACTTGCGTTTTACAATGCCACCTAAAACTGTAAATCAAAAATCGCAAATTGTAAATTTAATGTCACAAATACTTATTCACCCCGCTGTTGCGGGCGCATTACAACAGCACCAAGCCGTCGTCGCCCTTGAATCAACTGTAATTACCCACGGTCTCGCCTACCCATTTAACAAAAACACCGCGCTAGAGATGGAAAACGCCGTGAGCGCAGCAGGTGCCCAACCCGCCACCATTGCGGTATTGGGCGGGCAGATGATGGCCGGCATTAGCGAAGCCCAGCTCGAACATTTGGCCTTGGCTGGCAACCGCGCCCGCAAATGCAGCGTGCGCGATCTTGGCATTGCCGTTGGCTTGGGGCAAGATGGCGGCACTACGGTTGCCGCCACCATGTTTATTGCGGCCAAAGTCGGCATTCAGGTGTTTGCCACTGGCGGCATCGGGGGCGTGCATCGCGGGCATCCGTTTGATGTGAGTGCCGATTTGGTTGAGTTATCGCGCACCCCCGTCACCGTCGTCTGCGCAGGTGCAAAGGCGCTGCTCGACCTGCCGCTAACGTTTGAACATCTTGAAACGCTAGGTGTGCCGGTGATTGGCTATCAAACCGACGAAATTCCAGCGTTTTATTCACGTAAAAGCGGGCTAAAGGTCGATATTAATGCCCAATCGGTTGATGACATTGCCAAAATTATTCGGGCGCGGCGCAAATTGGGCTTGCCCGGCGGTGAATTGGTTTGTGTACCAGTGCCTGCCGAAGATGAATTAGATATCCATATCGCCGAGAAAGCCATCGTTGAAGCCCAAGCATTAGCCGATGCCCAAGGCATTCATGGTGCAGCTTCTACCCCATTTTTGCTCAGCCAAATTGCCCGCCTCACCAATGGTGCAAGCGTGCGTGCCAACACGGCCTTGCTCATCAATAATGCACGGGTGGCGGCAGCGCTAGCAACCGCGCTGGCAAATTAGTGAAAAGTGGAAAGTAGAAAGTGAAAAGTGCTAAGTGCCAAGTAAATTTACTCCGCACTTTCCACTTTCCACTTTGCACTTTGCATCAAAATAATGCGTCATAATAGAAAATAATTACCGCATTATGTCTACCCAACTCATCAGCCTCCTGCGCCAACATTTTGGCATTCCTAGCTTTCGCACTGGCCAACAAGAGGCTATCGAAAGCGTGTTGGCAGGAAAAGACACCTTGGTAGTGATGCCAACCGGCAGCGGTAAATCGCTCATTTACCAATACACGGCCGTTGTCACCGATGGGTTGGCGTTGGTGATCTCACCGTTGATTGCGCTGATGAAGGATCAAGTTGATAGTTTGCAGCGGCGTGGCATTGCCGCTACCTTCATCAACAGCACTGTTGCTCACGAAGAACAACTGCGCCGCATTCAAAAGATGATCGATCAGCAATATCGTCTGGTCTACATCGCCCCCGAACGGCTGCAAAATGCGCGTTTTATTGAAGCGTTAAAACAAACCGAGGTGACATTATTGGCGGTAGACGAAGCCCATTGTATTTCGCAGTGGGGTCACGATTTTCGGCCCGATTATTTAAACATTGGCAAAATGCGTGGATTGTTGGGCAACCCGGTCACGGTGGCCCTCACGGCAACGGCAACCCCGCTGGTGCAAGATGATATTCTTCAGCAACTGCGGCTAAAAAAACCGCAACGCATCGTCACCGGGTTCTCGCGCCCGAATCTTGTCTTTCACAGCCGTTATACCCCCGATACCCCTAGCAAAATGGCGGTCATTCGCAAAGTGTTGGGCACTGTCAAAGGTGCTGGCATCATTTACGTCGGCACACGCCGCGAGGCCGATGAACTTAATTTGACCTTGGAAGCTGAATTTGGTGTGCCTTCATTTGTGTATCACGGGGGGATGGATAAAAAAGAGCGTGAAAATGTGCAGGAAGTTTTTTTGCGCAACCCAAACGCCATTATGATCGCCACCAACGCATTTGGCATGGGCGTAGACCGCCCCGATGTGCGCTTTGTGGTGCATTACAACGTCCCCGGCACCATCGAAGCCTATTATCAAGAGGCTGGTCGCGCTGGCCGCGATGGCAAATTGGCCCAATGTATGTTACTCTACGCCCCCCAAGATCGCAATTTACAAGAATGGTTTATTGAAAATGACGCACCTTCGCAAAATGAGCTGACTAATCTGTATCAAGCCATTGCATCACGGGTGCAAGATGATGGCATCGCCAAGCTGGATGCCGATGCGCTCACCCGTATCACCCGCTTATTTGAGGTAAAAGTGCGGGTCGGTTTAGCGCAATTAGAGCGGGGCGGCATTATTGAGCATGTCACTGAAGGCGGGCTAGGCTATAAGACCAACCCCTTAACCGCCGAATTTATGAAAGCAACCCAGCTAGAGGTGCAAGAGCGGCGTACCCTAAAACGCAAGCAACTTGAGATGATGATCGAATTTGCCGAAACCAGCACCCGCTGCCGACAACGTATGTTGGTTGGGCATTTTGGCGACCTAAGCGAAATTAACAATAAGCCGTGTTGTGACTATTGCATTCGCACCGCACGTGGCGAGGCTCACCCCGATATACCCAAAACAATGGGCCGCAGGCGTGGGGTTGGGGCTGGTATAGCTGGGGCCGATGGGGTCATCATTGACACCGTTTCTGCGACCGAGTTGTTGTTTAAAGAAGGCTTGCCACTGCGTGAAGTATGTGTGCGGCGTGGCCTCGGCAGCAGCACCATTTATCAACACGCGGCCCAACTCATCACCGAAGGGCGAATTATGCTTAACCAAGTAATTGCGACAGAGCTTGAATCGCAAATTCGAATCGCCATCGTCTCTGTCGGCACCGTCGAAAAATTAGCCCCCATCAAAAACCTATTGCCCGATACCATCGAGTATGGGCAAATTAGGTGTGTGGTAGCAATGGTGACGCGAGAGAAGCTAAGTAGCTCATAGAGCTTCGCAGCCGTGAGCTATGAGCCATGAGCTTTGAGTCATAGCTCACGGCTCACG
>CAMDWA010000118.1 GCA_945877855.1 Thermoflexus hugenholtzii JAD2
ATTTCGAATCGACATTCGAGGCATCAGGGCAAATATAACTGGCATCGATGCGTCCACCGCGTTGACAAATTTCGCTCACAATTTTGGCATGTAATGCTTCAATATATTCAGCCGAGCGAATGCCGCGCCCAATTAATGCTTGGTTGGTGATAAAAATAATGCGGTAATGGCTTGCTGCTAGGTCTTGTAATGCCGTGATCGCACCCGGAATAAAAACAACTTCATCCCATGATTTTACATAATCACTGCAATTTTCAATGACAACGCCATCTCGATCTAAGAATACGGCGGGGTGTAAATTGATGCCCAGCATAACTGATGCAAACATTATAAGTTGATCACCCTATCCCGCAATCCTGAACAATATCAGTTGATATATCTATATTAATCGGACTTCCTACTTAGAGCTATCAATTTTGGTTTTGCTTATTTCTTAATCGGATTAACCCAATCAAGCCCAGCAAACCGACCAAATCCAACGTCGGTGCTGACTAAGGTGGCATGATGATCGACTGCCAAAGCGGCCAACCAAGCATCATTCACATCATTCCCAACAAGGTTTAGGGTTGCTATATAGTTTTTGAACAGATTCGCATGGTTTGCATTTGGCACAATTCGTGAACTAAACGGATAGTTGCAATAGCTTTGCCAAAATGCCAGTGTAATTGACATTGGAGCAAAAGCCAAACGTGGCAGTGTGCAAATACGTATAAAGGCGACCTCGATTAATTCACAATACAGCAGTGTATGACCATTGGTAGTGCATTGTTCTAGCCAATGGCGGCATGGGATATGTGCGGGTGAATTTTGTCGCAGGGCGTGAATAAGAATATTGACATCGGGTAAGTAACGTGTCATCATTATTTTTATCGTTCAGATAACACCATCAGTTTTTCAAGATCATACTTTTCTTGTTCTTGATCTGCAATATGTTTAATCTCTTGCATCGAAGCGCATTCAGAATTTCCAACATAAATTGGAAATTCATATTTAGTACTTTTGCCCGCTGGTTTTGGGGCAAGCCTTAATTGAATCGCTTCCTCAAGAAAACGAGTTAAGGTGATTCCTTGCTGTGCTGCCGCGCTTTTAGCTTCGCGGTACAAACGATCATCGAGCCTAAGTGTTGTTTGCATGACAGAATTATAGCATGTGACATATTTCTGTCATATGACTTGCCTCAAATCAACGTAAAATAAGGAAACGGCACAATAAACCGCCCGCCCGAATACAAATAATCATGCTCACGCGCCATAAACTCTTCGAGAAAATGCCAAGGCAGCACCAAAAAATAATCGGGCTTGGCGGCCCGCGCCTCGGCCTCGCTCACAATCGGGATGTTTGTGCCCACCGTCACGCGCCCCCATTTGTCCGGGTTGCGTTCGGCGGCGGCGGTGATGAGCGTATGATCTAGCCCAAAATATTGCAGCACGGTGTTGCCCTTGGTCGAAGCACCATACACATACACCTTTTTGCCATTTGCCACCGTGTTGCGCACAAATTGCACCGTGTCTTGGCGAATGCGTTCGACCCGCATGGCGAATTCGGCATACACCTGCTTGTCGGCCAGCCCCAGCTTAATCTCGCTTTCGCGCATGGCTTGTACGCGATCAGCCGCCAATGTGCGATAGGTTTCATCACCAAAGCCAGTGGCAGCGCAGCCGCGATTGCGAATATAGGCCCGCAAACTGCCGCCGTTGATGTCGTTTAGCTCGACATCGACAATCTCAAAACCATGCAAATTGAGCAAGTATTCAAGCGATTGCAGCGAATAATATTCCAAATGTTCGTGGCAAATATTGCCAAATTCATTGGTTTTGAGCATGAGCGGCAAATAGCTCATTTGAATAATCCATAAGCCATCGCGGTCTAAAACCCGTTTTACATCTGAAACAAAGCGGTTGGGGTCTTCAAGATCGTAAAACATGGCGATGCTGGTCACGATTTTGACCCGCTTTTCGCCCATTTCGCGCTGATAATTTTCGGCGGTAAAAAAATCGACCACCAATTTATCGACCAATTTTTGTGCCTGTGCCGCCACATTGCTGGGGTCGATGCCTACCTTAATGACACCACCGGTGCGATATGACGATAGCAGTGTCCCGTCATTACAGCCGATATCGAGCACGGCATCGCCTTCTTTTAAATGAATCAATGTTTCGGCTTTGTTGGCAATATCGGCCAAGGCCAAACGCATGGTTTGGTTGGTACCGCTTTTATACCAATAGTTGCGATACATCTCGTTGGGGTCAACTGTGTGACGCAATTGCAACAAACGGCAACGCCGGCACAATACTAGCTCAAGCGGGGCCTTTTCGGCTGGGGCATCATTGGGGTTAGGAAAGTCAGAGACGTGGTGTTCGCCAAGGTCGAGAATCGATTCGAGGGCGCTATTGCATACACGACAGGTGTTTCGGATTTTCATCATGTGGGCTGGATTGTAGCCAAGTTGGCGAGTGGTTGGGTTGAATTGAAAAGCATCAAAATGCAGAAATGCTGATTTTGCTTTGGTTGTTAGACAAAAGTAAGACAACGATGTGCTACTTTGGGCCGATGCAAGGTTGTCGTAAATTGTTTATCATATAGAAGGATTTTGGTTTTCTTTTCTTCTCCTCCTTTTGATAGCTTCGCTGTCCGGACACATCGGTGATTATTTGGTAGATGTGTCCGGCGCGGCGGAGTAAGCATCGCCAGCACGTTGTGAAAAGCGCAACAGCATGAGAATAACCCCAACGCTGAGCACCCCAAACGCAATGAGCTTAAATAGCGCCGGTTGCACAATTAACGCCAACCCGCCAAAAATGATGCCAACACTGGCATAAATAGACACCACCCGTTTGGCGCTCCAACCAGCATCGATCATGCGTAAATGTAAATGACCACGGTCACTTGAGGTGGGGTTGCGGCCATGTCGCGCTCGGTCGATAATTTGCCATGCTACATCGGCGATGGGCATGCCCAATACCAGCAGCAACAGGGCCACTTTTGCCCCCGCGATAATGCCGATGCAAGCCAGGGTGAAGCCTAAAAAGAGCGACCCGCCGCCCAAAAAGATGCGGGCTGGTGGCAAGTTAAACATTAAAAAACCGATTAAGGCCCCGCACAAAGCGATGGGTTGCAATGCTACGCTTAATTGTCCTTCACGGATCATATGAATGGTGGTGACAACACCGGCGATGAGGGCCACAGTTGAGGCCAACCCATCAACCCCATCAAGCAGGTTTACCGTATTAATCATGCCAACAAACCACAACATGGTGAGGATCACGACCATCACCGGAAACACAACCACCGGCGAATTGACAAATGGGCTGCGAAATTCTTGAATAAAGATCAGACACAGCATTGCGATGACAGCGCAAATAATTTGCGCAACAAGCTGCCAACGCGCCGCCAGTTGAATTTTGTCATCGAGCAGCCCCACGCCAGTGATGATGGTCGCCCCGATTAACATGCCAAACAAACGCCATGACTCATTGGGTTGGTCATTTGAGGCCAAATTAAAGCTTTGGGCAACCCCAATGCCGATGACAAATGCGATGTAAAGTGGCACGGCCCCCAATCGCGAGGTAACACGCGCATGTTTACGTCGCCCACCGGGGATGTCTGCAATGCCAAGATAAATACCTAGCCGAATTGCAATGGGTGTAAAAATGAGTGCTGCAATGAACGACGATATAAAAGTGATGAATGCTGGCAATACAAACACAACTTAATTGTAACGCTATGCTTAGGGCGCGGCTTAAATAATACGTAGGGTAAGTAGCGACAATTTTGAGCAAATTTCTAAAAGATGAAGGGCTGATTTCACGCGCTATCTCCCAACGCGTCGCGTTGGGAGATAGCGCGTGAAATCGGCCCAATCTTTTATTGACCCGAAGTCGCCCCAAATATTAAGCAAATCTTCATTTTTCTATGTTCAATAGAGAGTATAATTTAAAATATTGCGATGACGGAAGTGAGCTTCCGCTGTGAATGGCTACGTTAGATATTTCGATAGCAACTCACATATTTGCAAATTTGATTTTACCGTTGTAAATGGCTGATATTTAGAGTGAACATGCGGTTTACAATGGAATAGTACGGTTGCCGGTCAAAGAGGCATCTGTGGTTCAATAAATTTGATTTTTAAGCGTTTATACGCTTGTATTTACACGCTAATCGGCCTGATGACAAGACCCTATCAATTTAAACTTGTCGGCTCAATTTGTGATGACAGCATCTCTGTCATCGCAAGGGCGCAGCATCTGCGAGCATGTCTGCGTTTGGCTTTAGCACGCAAATCTACAAGGTCTGATCTAATGTTTGATCCCCAGTGACTGCTTGACACGACAGCCAAAATGTAATTACATGGCTGAATCCGAAAATAAAACAAGAAAAACCACCTCAAAATCGACAAGCACTTCTCGTTCAAAAGCAACATCAACGAACCCGAGCGACTTGACCCAAACAAAACCAGCACGCAAAACACCTTCTGCGACAACCACACGTCGACGAACCACCACGACTCGGCGCGCAAAAGAATCTGACGAAGCGGTTGCGAATACCCCAGAGACCCCGCCAGCCCCCGCATTGCCTTGGTATCGCATTGATTTACATATGCATACCCCGGCCTCGCATGATTATGAGCAGCCCGAAATGGGCTATATCGCCATTTTGCGGCAGGCCGAAAAACGCGGCCTTAGTATTATTGCCTTTACTGATCACAATACGGTTTATGGCTACCGCAATATGAAGCGCGAAATTGCCGATCTGGAGATGTTGGAGCGTTTAGACCGCATTCGCCCCGACGAGCTTGGCAAATTAACTGAATATCGCCGTTTGCTAAAAAAGATATTGGTGTTGCCGGGTTTTGAATTTACCGCTACCTTCGGTTTTCATATCTTAGGCATTTTTGCGCCCGATAAGCCAATTCGGGATATTGAGAGCATCTTAATGCAATTGAAGGTGCCGGGGCAAGCGCTTGATCTGGGCTTGTCTGAAGCCGGTGCGACCAGCGATGTATTGACGGCTTATCGTATGATTTCAGATGGTGGTGGTCTCGCTATCGCCGCCCACGCCAATTCAACCAATGGCGTATCGATGCGGGATATGGATTTTGGCGGGCAAACACGTATTGCCTATACCCAAGATCAATATTTACATGCGATTGAATGGACCGATTTGGATCGTGGACGACGTTCTAGCTCTACATTATTGACAGGGATTCGCCAAGAATATGCGCGGCGGATGCATGCTTTGCAAGGCAGTGATGCCCATCGCATTACGGTATCGCCCGCTAACCCTAAACGGTTGGGGATTGGTGAACGCCCGACCGAAGTGCAATTGGCTGAGGTGAGTTTTGCTGGCCTCAAGGCGTTGTTGCAAAGCCAAGAATGGGATCGGGTGCGACCGGTGTTTGATATTTTGGATTTGCCTGCCGAGAGCCTTGCGGTGGTGGTTGAACCCAGCGAAGGCTTGACACAAGCCTATCATGCCGCACTCGGCAAAAAAGTGTCGGATCGGTTTGGTGCGGTGGTGAAAGATGTGTGCGCGATGCTGAATTGTAGCGGCGGCACCATTGTATTGGGGGCCGAAGCACCAATTGTTGTGTCAGAACCCCCTGTGAAACCCACCCGATCGACAAAATTGGCCAAAGTGGCCCCCAAGCGCAAGATTCCGGGCATCAAAGCCCCCAATGAGGTGGCCGAAGAATTGGGCGAGGCGATTCAAACCCAAATTTACCCAGTGCCACAAGGTGTAACCATTCTTGAAGATGTGATGGGCGAAGTGAGTATTTTGCGGGTGACATTGCCGCCCAGCAAAACAGCCCCGCATGTGATCGATGAAGTGTGTTATTTGCGTGAAAACACTGAAACCCGGATTGCAAAACGGGATGAGATTGTGGCGATGATCAAAAAAGTGTTGGAAGCTGAGTTGGCAGTGAGCCGTATACCGACTTCAAACCCCGCTGCAATGGCGGCAACGGCGCATGCCCGTGCCAGTAATGCTCCCAGCCATCGTAATGCGCCACAATATGCCAATGGATCTAATGGCAATGTGTCTCCCCCTCGTAATGCCAATGCCCCTGCGCCGCGTGAGATTACTCACGACCGCGCCCAGTCTGCGCCTATCCAGCCACAGCGTGCCCCGCGTGACACGCAGTTTAATCAACTGCCCCCGCCCGCCACAAATACCCGGCCACAACCTGCAGTAACCCGTGCGCCTATGCCGCCACGCCGCCGTGATGATGCGCCGGTTGTGCCGAGGGTCGATAACGATGATGTGCCTATGTTGCCGGTGGCACTCCCAGCCGTGGCTGAAACGAATGTGAAGGTGGTTGCTGTTGCCCCTACATTGCCGCCACCCACTGGTGTAAACGCGCCAAGTGAATTGTTGTCTGGACCTATTTCACGGGCAGCCCAAACCGTAATTTTGCCGATTGCGGCCCCGCGTGAAGTGTTGCCAAAATCGGGCGTAGAAATTGCGCTAATGGAAGCCCGTGAAGACATGGATTATTATGCCGTGCGTGATATGCGCAATGGTGGCGTGACCCGCAATGTGACGATTAAGAGCGCCCGTGATCTGTGGCATTACGCTATTTTGAAATATAACTCAGGAGCCTATGACCCTGACAAGATTACATGGCAAGGCGATCGCGCCGTGTTAGGTCGCGCTGAGCGGGCTGGCAAAATTCGTTATGATTTGGCGTTGCGCACCAACAATGGTGTCGTGCATGTGTTTTATGGGGTGGTGATGGATGGCCTTGATGTGACATGGAAGGCCTTGATGTCGGCACAAAATGCGGTATTTGAAAGCAGCAAAGCTGCCGATGCAGACATTGCTGATGAGACGGCAATGGATAGCCTCGATAGCCCGGTTGAGGTCTTAAGCGTTGAAACTGGTGACAATGCCGAGGCGGCCCAGACAGCCGTTGGCGAGTTGCCCGAAGTGTTTGCGCCAGTGGCAGAGGCCAACGCCGCCGAAGATGTGGCTGAGGCTGCGCCTATCGATGCGCCAACGGCTGAGGAAACGCCTGCTGCCTAAATGGTAAGGGCACGGCATGCCGTGCCCTTACTAAATTTCCAATAATGTTGCCATTGCCGATGGCGTGTTGGTGGTGATGAAATCGACCTTGGCATCGCGTAGCCGCAACGCATTTTTTTCGGCAATTGGGTTGCCAATATCCAGCGTCCATGCATCGAGCTTGATGTGATGGGCGTGCAGAAAATCAGCCAAATCAAAGCCGTCATCGAGGCATTTGGCAATGAAGGTGTGACGCACATAAAATACCTCGGCATTGGGCACAAGGCCAAGCAAGGCGCTACATCGGTCATACAGATAATCGGCGGTCGCCCAAATTTTGCGTTGTGCCAAAACATGATCATCTAGATAACCATACGCACCCAAGGCGCGTGGCAATTCTTCGGGGTGGCGTTTGCTGGGGTTGGCCGACCAATCGATCACCCACATGATGTCGAAGCCGAGGCGCAGGCTGGGCGCGAGGCGGCGTAGCTGACGCAATTGCCAATCGGCCCCGCTGCTGACAATGGCGCGTTGGCCCAACGGCGCGATGAGATTGATGAGGCGGCGCAATGGTTCATTATTGGCAAAAGGCACGGCGTTTTTAAAATCGAGTTGCAATTGGGCGGGGTGGGGGTGGCGCATGAGTAAGGCGACAACGTCGCTTAGCAGCGGCACCCGATAGGCCGTGACAGCGCCATTCACCCGAAAGTGGAGGGTGCGGGCGGCCTGAGCCGAACATGCATCAACCTCGCCTTGGCCATCGGTTTCGCGTTCGAGCAGGGGATCATGCACCAACAAATAATCGTCATCGGCTAGGGCGGTAATGTCGATCTCGATGACGGCTGCACCTGCGTTTAGGCTGGCTTCGATCATCTCGAGGGTGTTGGGTGGGTGCGGCCAGCCATCGAGGGCGGCCATGTGGTGAACAAGTATGGGAAGTGGGTTCATGGTTAAATTGCAACTCTGAAATCTGCTGATTGATGTTTGAAATAAGTGTCGTAAAGCGCGGCGTAGTGCCCGCCGCGAGCCATTAGGCTGTCGTGGTTGCCTTCTTCGATGATGCGCCCATGATCGAGCACCAAAATACGATCGACGGCCTTGACGGTAGAAAGGCGATGTGCGATGAGAATAGAGGTGCTGCTTTTTAGAATGAGGTTGAGCGCGGCCTGAATTTGGCGTTCGGTGAAGGGATCGACGCTGGCGGTGGCTTCATCGAGCATAAAGATGGGCGGGCGCTGGGCCAGTACGCGCCCCAAGGCCACCAATTGGCGCTGGCCTAACGATAAGCGTCCGCCGCGTTCGCCAACCTCGGTGCGCAAACCATCGGGTAATGAGTCGAGCCATTCGCCATCGCCGATGCGGCGGGCAATGGTCTCGACTTCGGCATCGCTGAGTTGGGCGTTGGCGTAGCGAATGTTATCGGCGATGGTGCCAGCAAACAAGAATGGCACTTGCGACACGGTGCCGAGTTGTTTTCTGAGGGTGGCTAAGTCAAAGTTGCGAATGTCGTGCCCATCCACCAGTAGTTGGCCGGATTGAAATTCGTAAAAACGCGCAATCAATTTGACGATGCTGCTTTTGCCTGCGCCGGTGTGCCCAACCAAGGCCACACTTTCGCCCGGCGCAATTTTTAAATTGAAATCACGCAATATGGGTTGATCAGCCGCATAACCAAAATAAAGATTGCGAAATTCGACTGTGCCGCTGAGGGTTGAGGGTTGAGCCTTGCCACTTGCCACTTGCCTTACGCTGGGTTCGGCATCAATAAGCGCAAAGACGCGCTCACAGGCCGAGAGGCCACTTTGAATTTGGCTCCAGAATGAGGCGAGGTTGGTGAGTGGAAACCAAAATCGGTTGAGGCTGATGATGAATAAATACCAGACCCCAACGCTGATCGTGCCAGCCCCGACAAAATGCCCGCCCACATACATCATGACAGCGGTGCCGATGCCCTCAAAGGCATTGAGGGTGGGGAAAATATTAGACATGACCACGCCGCGCCTTAGGTTGACGGTGTAAGAATTGTCATTTATCTTTTGGAAGGCTTGATACATGACCGATTCTTGGCGAAAATTTTTGGCAATACGCATCCCGGCCACCATTTCTTGAATTGAGGCATTGACTTCGCCGACGACGCGGAAGCTGCTGCGCGTGACCCGCCGCGCCCCACGCCGAAATAACACACCCATCATGATGACGACAGGGGCCATTGCTAGCAACGTAAGCGCCATTTGCCATGACACGCTAAATAAATAAATGGTTAGCACAATGAGAATGGCAAATTGGGTGACGAGGTCGGCTAAAAGGTTAGAAACTTGGGCTAACTCTTGGGTGTCGCCGCTGATGCGGCTGATGATTTTGCCCGATTGATATTTGTCGAAAAACGAGAGGTCGTGTCGAATGACGGCATTGAAGGCATCGTGTCGCAACGCGCTAATGACATCGGAGACCAGCCGCGCGGTAAGGCGGCGGCGGGCAAAATTGCCCAACCAGTTAAGCACGGCCACGCCCAGCAAAAACACGATTAATAGGGCGATGGTGTTGGTCATGCTGCCATTTGATGCGCCGGCAATCACTTCGTTGCGCAAATTATCGAGGCTGCGCGAGACAATGACGGGGTCGAGGAACCCGATTGTTGTGATGCCAAGAATGACCGCTACCAGTGCAATCATGCGGCGGCGTTGTGGGGCATAGTAAGCCATGAGCCGTTGCACAAGTGTGCGGTCGGTATAGCTGCGGTCGTAGGATTCTGCGTTAAGGCCAAGAAACATAATATAAAAATATTTTAAGGTTATTCGTCACTAGACCCTTTTAATGGAAGGGTCTAGTGTGAGCATACTGTCAGTCTAATCAAAAATTGCTTTGTAAGCCCGTGATGTTTTGATGAGTTCATCATGATTGCCGACTGCGTCGATGCGACCATGCCGCAGCACCACGATCAGATCGGCCCAACGAATTTGCGATAGGCGATGCGTGATGATGAAGGTGGTGCGGCCTTGGGCCGCCCGCAACATAGCGCGTTGAATTTGATCTTCGGTGGCGCTATCAATAGCGCTGGTCGAGTCATCGAGAATGAGAATACGTGGGTCGGTGAGAAAAGCGCGGGCAATGGCGATGCGCTGGCGCTGCCCGCCCGATAGTGTCACCCCGCGTTCACCCACGACGGTGTTATACCCCTCTGGAAATTCACTGATGAATTGATGGGCTTGGGCCGCTTGAGCGGCGGTCTCTATTTGCGCTTGGCTGGCCCCGGCAACGCCAAAGGCAATATTTTCGGCAACGGTGCGCGAAAATAAAAATACATCTTGTTCAATAATTGAAATCTGCTGGCGCAAAGTCGCCAAATCCCAATTGCGAATATCGACATCATCGATCAATACCGCCCCGTCTTGCGGGTCATACATACGGTTGATCAATTTGATGATGCTGCTTTTGCCAGAACCGGTTTGCCCCACAATGGCAACAATTTGCCCGGCTTTTACTTTAAATGATAGGTTCGAGAGGGTGGGGGTTGAGGATGGGGCATAGCCAAACGTGATATTGCGAAATTCCACATCGCCCCGCATGACCGCCTGATAGCTGTTTGACTGAGTGATATTGGCCGGTGCATTTGTGGCTTTAGCATTTTTGCTTGGTATTTCATCACGCATCAATTCCAACATGCGGTTGGCCCCCGCTAACCCTAGCGCAAGTTGTGGGTAAGCAAATTGCGTGGCGAATGTGGGGAATTGCAACAACATCAGCAACATGACAAAGGCAATGGCATCCCCAATTCGCAATTGGCCTTGCGAGAATAGCGCGAAAGCCATCAAAATACCGGCGGCCATTGTCAGGCCAAATAAGAGCGCGGGCAAAAAACGAGCTTCAAGATCGCCTTGTGCCACTGAGGCATCGCGCCAATTTTTTAGGCTTTGGTCGAATCGGGCTGATTCGCGGGCTTCTTGGGCTGCGCCTTTAACGGTCTCAATTCCTTCAATCGATTCAGCTAAAACACTGTTGAGTTTGCCAAAGTTACGGCGCACAACTTCGGTGCTAGGGCGCAATTGTTTTAAATAATGGGTCACCAAAAAGATATAACACAACACATAACCCAGCGGCACCACAATTAACCAAGGGTGAATGCGAGGTGCAAACAAAATCGTCATTAAAATAAATGCGCCAGAGCCGATGCTGATATTGACCCCGGGGGTCATAAAGAGGCCAATCTCGCGCACATCGTTGGTGCAACGCGCCATTACATCGCCGATGGATTGGCGGTCGTGAAACGACATTGATTTGCCGATGAGACTGGCATATAACTCGGCTCGCATATCGCGCTCGAGGCGCTGACCGATTAGCTCGGATGAAAAATTGCGCCAAAATTGCAAAACGGCGCGGCCTAATTGCGATAGCACAATAGCGGCCATCGCCCAACCCAGCGTGGCAAAATCGGGGGTGTCTTGAGCGACCGCATTAAACGCCATGCCGACTGAAAATGACATCACGCTCGCGCCACCGGCGTTGCCTAAAGCCCCTACGATGATGCCGATAAACCAGCGCCAATGTCGCTGAATATGTGAGTAAATCCAGCGCCCGGGGCTGCTGCGGTCAGATTTCCAAGGGTGTTCGATGTGAAATTCGGCGGTATGGGTGAGAGGGGGGACAGAAGCCATCATATTAATATGTAAGAGAAAGCGTGAAGTATATGCCTGACATGCACATGGTAATATTTAGCGCATCGTTTTAAGGTCGCTTTGTATCTTCTGAATATTGAGGGTAAACGGGGTAAACCCCAAGCATGTAATGTCAAAATCACTATATGGCCTCTGGGGGCAGGGCTTTGCCCCGCTTCCAGAGGCCATATAGTGATTTTGACGAAAATTTGTTTTATTCACCCCGTTTTATCAAGAAGAGACTATATTGATGCCTAAAGACGCTTTGTAAAATTAAAATTTAAAGGACACAACCAAAGTGAGCAAAATATCATTCAACGGAAGTATATTAATTTTAGGCTGCGGCTCGGTTTCGCAATGTTTGCAGCCATTGCTATTGCAAAACCTCGATATTGATTTTAAGAAAATAACCATCATGGACTTTTTGGACATGCGTCATACCGTGAAAGATATGTTAGACGCTGGTGCGAGTTATGTGCAAGAGCGAATTACCCGTGACAATATGGACGAGGTATTGGATGAATATGTTGGCGTTGGCGATATGTTGATCGATTTGGCTTGGAATATCGATTGTTGCGAGATTATGCAGTGGTGTCACGATCATACCGTGATGTATATCAATACCTCAGTTGAAATTTGGGACCCTTATGAGGCGGCGGGTGAAGTCACCCCGATGGATCGCACCTTATATGTGCGGCATATGGCGCTGCGCCGCATGGCCAATAAATGGACGACCCCCGGCGCGACTGCGGTGATTGAGCATGGCGCGAACCCGGGGCTTGTTAGCCATTGGACTAAAGTTGCGTTAGAGGATATTGCCCGCGAAGCGCTGACCCTGGGCCGTCAGCGCAAACCTGTATTGAATAAACGCGACACGACTCGGGTAGAAAGTTATTTGGCTGACCAAGACTGGGCGCGTTTAGCCATGACCTTGGGGGTAAAAGTGATTCATATTTCTGAACGCGACACCCAAATTGGCAATAAACCCAAAGAAGTGGGTGAATTTGTCAATACTTGGTCGGTTGAGGGTTTTCGTGAAGAGGGGGTGGCCCCGGCTGAATTGGGTTGGGGCACCCACGAGCGGCGGTTGCCGCTTGGCGCAAATAAGCATTTATATGGCCCGGGTAATCAAATTTGTTTGAGCCAATGCGGCATCGATACTTATGTGCGGTCGTGGGTGCCAGATGGCGGCGAGATTAATGGCATGGTGGTGCGGCATGGCGAAGCATTTACCATTAGCGATTACCTGACGGTGTGGGAAGAAGCCCCCATGATGAGTGAGCCGCTTTATCGCCCGACGGTGCATTATGCCTATATGCCGTGTGATTCTGCCATTGTGTCGTTGTGGGAAATGCGGATGAAAGGGTATAAGATCCAAGATCGTTATCGTATTATGAAAGACGAAATTGTGAGCGGCAAGGATGAACTGGGGGTATTGTTATTGGGCCATTGCTTAAATGGCTGGTGGGTTGGTTCACAACTGAGCATTGAAGAGTCGCGCCGGTTGGTGCCCGGTCAAAATGCCACTACGGTGCAAGTTTGTGCCTCGATTTTAGGCGCAATGGCATGGATGATTCGCAACCCCCGCATGGGTTTTTGTGTGGCCGATGAGTTGCCGCATCGTGAAGTTTTAGATGTTGCCAACCAATTTTTGGGCACGAGTGTATCGGTGCAAACAAATTGGTCACCCTTGCAAAATCGGGTTGACCCGTTTGAAGATTTTGGCAAGTCGCGCCCATCGAATGATGACGAGTGGCAGTTTGAGACGTTTTTGTTGCGCTGAGAAATACCGATTTTGCCCCTCCTGTATACAAGCCGGCTTGTATACAGGAGGGGCAAAAT
>CAMDWA010000119.1 GCA_945877855.1 Thermoflexus hugenholtzii JAD2
AATTTAATCAAAAAAGACAAGAATCGTAAAAATAGTATTAAAACGTCGCGGTTAGAGGCTGGTTGGAATAATGACTATTTATTTAATTTGATTGAGCCT
The DNA here is from genome assembly GCA_945877855.1 of Thermoflexus hugenholtzii JAD2. Classification (GTDB taxonomy): domain Bacteria; phylum Chloroflexota; class Anaerolineae; order J036; family Brachytrichaceae; genus AQU-03. The sequence continues at coordinate 100 of CAMDWA010000119.1, forward strand.
CTTTTGTTCGGGGTGACATAAAAAATATTTCATGATGCGTTCGCCCTATATTAATGCTTATTTTTTGCTATTTTCTCAGCAAAAAATATGACATACGACTTTTCATTGGTGCGATAATTTTAGTAGATGTTGCGGTTGTTCGAATTCATCGCCCGAGCTTGTTTTTGGTCAGATCAACGTCGTGTTGTATCGTTGATCTCGGTGGGTTTGGGCTTGGTTGCGCTTGGGTTAATTGCCATTGGTCGCCCCGACCCGCCGCGCCAAGTGCCGCCGCGTGACGCAACCGTGAATGATATCTCATCACGCGATATTAACCAATATGTGCGCGTGACCGGTGTGTTGGCCCCCAATAAAACCCGACAAGTGCAGTTTCGTTTGGGCGGCATTACCCTTTCAGGCAGCCGCTATATTCCATTAATTGCGCCGGGTATTTTTGACCCGTTGTATGTGCTTGACCAAGGTATCCCTGAAGGTGCATTGACGGGCAGCCCAATTACTTTGGTGGGCAAAATAAATGCTGGCTTGAATGCGCAACACCCGGCGTTATATTTAGAAATTGGTTCGCCACCCAATGAATATTTGCTTAGCCAATTGGCACGGTTGGGTATTGCGGTGTTAGCCATTTTGGCTGCAAGCTTTATCATTCGTTGGTTGGTGCGGCGGCTCGATTATGCGATTCCTGTTTTTACAGCGTCAAAGACCTTGCCCTCTCAAGCTGAGGTATTTTGGTTTGGTGATTTAGGCCGCGCTTTTGATGGCGCTATTGCTCGTTTTGCGCCAGTGCATATTTCTGCGAAGGCAACTGAGGCCCAACTAAACTTGGTTGGGGTGGGCATCAATGGCTTAAGTATCACCATTCGGCGTTTGGGTTTTGCCAATTTGTTTAACGCCGCAACTGCGGTTGGGGCCTTACCCGCAGCGCGTATTGAATTTGAAGACGAGCGTGGTTTGCGCCGCAAAGGCACCTTGGTGTTTACTAGCTCGGCGACCCGCGAAGTGGTGTTAGACGTGTTGCGTTATGTCGGTCAATAACTACGACGACATACAAGGCGTTCGGCTTGGGCATCCCATGCTACCGAAAGTTTGCCATTAAGCGCGGCGCGTAAATCTTCGCCAATCAGATCCCCACGCCACCCGGGAAAAATACGTGCAACCTCGTCCATTTTTCGGCTGGCGGCCAATCGGCGCAAAGGGTCGGATGGGGCTAACAAGGTTGGGGCAATATTGGCTTCGATTGCGCGGACCCGCACTACTGCGAGCAATAATTCATAAAGAGCCGCACCATGTTCATCGAGTGAGGTCGATACATAATCGAGGCGGGGTTGCTGATTTGCTGGCACGGCTAACCCAATTTTGATGCGCTCGACCAATTCGGCGAGTCGTCGATCACCCAAACTGGGTGGCAAACTGCGTAAGTTCATGGCAGCGCTGGTGGTGGATGGGGCGCGGCGTGCCAATTCAATGAGCGGCTCATCTTTAATGACGCTACGGCGTGGTTTGTCGCGGCGGCGGGCTTCATCATCACGCCAAAGACATAGCTCGCGCAAAACAGCTAAGCCGCGTCGGTCTAACCCAGTATGTCCTGCTACTTTGCGCCATAGTTCGCTGGCTGCCAATTTTTCGGTGACGCTACGCACCATTTCCTCTACGCCCTCATTGTTCCAAGCTGTGCGGCCTAACTCGGCCAAACGTGCAGCTAGGTTGTTATGAATGCCGTGTAAGTAGCGCACATCATCGGCGGCGTAGGTTAACATGCTGGTTGGAATGGGGCGACGCCCCCAATCGCTTAAGCTTTCGCCTTTGTCTAATTTAACACGGGTTTCGGCCTCGACCAGCCGTGCATAACCGGTTTGCAAGGGATAGCCAATATAGGCCGCCGCAATTTGGGTGTCGAACCAAGGGCCTGATATTTCGCCTAAATTAGCATTCAAAATAGGTACATCTTGCCCCCCAGCATGCATAATTTTTAGCCGGTCTGGTGCGCATAGTAAATTGGCAAGTGCTTGCATTTTGCCCGCCAATACCTTCGCATCAATCAATGCAATATGCCCATCTGCGGTTGCAATCTGAATGAGCATCAGTTGGGGTTCATAGGTTTGTTCGCCCACAAATTCGGTATCGATAGCGATGCGGTTATCGCGTTGTAATGTAATTTGAAAATCGTCGCAGATGCGTTGTAGATTTGTTGGGGTGTCAATCAGGGTGTAATTCATAACAAAACGTCTATCATTGTAAGCCAGTGATGTGAAAATTGGGGAAATATCGTATCGTCTCCCAAAATTGTAACTGCCGAATTTACTATCACTTTGTGGGTGAAGTGATAGTGAGTGTGGCGTAAATTTGTTTTATTCATTTCGTTTTTGGGGTGATGTGACAAATTCGCAAAGCATGTTCATTAAAAACTTGAGGTCTAAGTGCAAAATTGCGTAAAAAAGTAATTTTACAGTTGACATCCATCTTTCGATGGATACAATTTTTGTATATGATGGACTCTAGCTTAATCGGAAAAGTAGAAAAAGCAACACGCTATGCTGGTGAGCCTGATCGCTTCCGCTTTCTGAATTTTCAGGTGACGGTGCGCGGTGATAATGGCGAACACGTCGTTACTTATGATCATGGCAAATGGTCTTGCGATTCGGAATATTTCCAAACGCATGGTTATGACAGTCATACGATGGCAGTTGAGAAAGTGCTTGAGGGAATGATAGAGAGTCTTCGCAACGGTCATTCACAATAAAGACAAGGGGGTAGCGCACGGCTGCCCCCTTGTTTGTTTTATTGCCACGTTTTTTTGCAGTGATGCAGAGCTGACTCTGTTATCATCTTGCATGTGTATCGACGGCGAGCAAATACGGCGGCAACATTAGCATGGCTGGCGCTCATGTTAATGGGCGCTGGGTTAATTGCGGTGTATTTTTTAGTGCAACAGCGCCTTGGCAATAGCCTTGGGGCCAGTGTTGTGCGGGCCACGCCATTACCCAGTGTTACCCCTACCCGCAGTGTTGAAGGTTTTGCCGACGATGCTTATGCCGCTTATTTTCGTGGCGAATATCGTAAAGCCATTGATCTTTATGATCAAGCATTGCGCCGCAAACCCAATGACCCTATCCTCACTTTTCGTTTAGCGCGGTTGTTGGTGCTAACTGGGCAAGCCAATCGGGTGGAGCAACGTTTGCAGCGTGTTTTGCAAACTTACCCTAACGATGTTGATTTGCGGGCGGTTAATTGCATGGCGATGGATTGGCTGGGGCGCGTGTCACAGGCCGTAAAAGAGTGTCAGGCTGCGGTTGCGCTCGACCCAAGCAACCCAATTGCTTATGCTTATTTGGCTGAAGCTCAAGCTGATGGTGGTGATTTTCGCAATGCTCGCACCTCAGCCCAAAAAGCCATTGATCTTTCGCGCCCAAATAGTGATGCCCGTATTGATGCCTTGCGTAATATGGGGTATGTGCGCGAGCTTGAAGGTGAATATAACGAGGCCCTTTATTATTATGGGCAAGCTTTAGAAATTGGGCCACAATTGGTGCATGTGATCATTGCTATTGGGCGCACCTATACTGGCGCTGGCAATGCATCACGCGCAATTGAATATTTTGAACGGGCGATTAAGCTCGATAAAGATAATGCCGAAGCCCACGAGCGGCTTGGCTCTGCTTATATTGGCATTGGCGAATTTGATAAAGCCCGGTTGGCGCTTGAAGAAGCGACTCGGTTAGACCCCAATCGCCACACGGCTTGGACCCGTTTGGGGGTAGTGCATTTTCAAGGGCGGCGCTATGAAGATACGATTGCCGATATTACCCGCGCTATTTCCATTACCGAACAAAATAATCAAAAATTAGGCGCAAACGATTATATTTATTTGGGTTTTGCCAATCAATTAATGGGTAATTGTCCGCGAGCCGTTGAAGCCTTTAATAAAGCGGCAGAAGTATCGCCGAATGAAGCCTCGATTCAAGAGCTAGTATCGAATGGACTTAGAAAATGTGCTAAGTGAACTGTTAAAATAGACTTTGCAGATGTATGTTTTAGCGGATATTCTCAATTATGAGTGAGATTTTTGCCGAAGCCACGATATACCAAGAAAGCGTAAAAATCGGCGAAACCCGCATTTTTATACCGGAGATATTATGATTTCGGCAATATGTTTTATTGGGTAAATTTTTGCGCTTATATCGCATACAAATTCCGTCCTTCGATGGATGCAACATTTATCGGCTGATCTTTATACTTATTCGATGATAACGCCACACCTTGTTCGTATGCGACACCACCGTCGGGAACGGATACGTAAAAGCAGCGTAAATCGTTTTCGGCAATGGATGCTAATTGCGTTAGCGGTGGTGCTTTCACAAGTTGCCGTCTTATTGGGCATTACTGCAACCTCAGCCGCAACGGCCTATGGTTATTTTTTGCAAAACACCTTTGATTTGCCAGATCCCAGCCAAATTACGCAAGTTGAAGACAATTTTCAGACTACCAAGATGTTTGACCGTAATGGCAAACTGATTTATGAGGTGATTGACCCGAATGCTGGCGACCGTCAATGGGTTCCGTTTCGTGAAATATCGCCTTTATTGGCCTGTGCAACAGTTGCCATCGAAGACAAAACATTTTATGAAAACCCGGGTTTCGATTTTCGGGGTATTGTTCGCGCCTTTATTTCAAATTTGCGAGGTGATTTTGTACAGGGCGGGTCTGGGATTACACAGCAATTGATTAAAAATGTCATGATTGCGCCGGAAGACCGCTATAAACAAGATTATGGGCGCAAGATCAGGGAAATTATTTTGGCGAGTGAGGTCAGCCGCCGTTACAGCAAAAATCAGATTTTAGAGTGGTATTTGAATACCAATAACTATGGCAGTTTGGCCTATGGGGTAGAGTCGGCGGCGCGTATTTATTTTGGCAAACGCGCCAAAGATGTGAGTTTGGCCGAGGCTGCAATGTTGTCGGCTGTACCCCAATTCCCACGTCTTAATCCATTCGACAACCCAGTGTTGGCCAAAGACCGCCAAGAATTGGTGTTAGACCAAATGTTGGAGCGGCTGCAAAGCAAACAATTGGCTTGCCAAAATGTGACCGAAGAACAAATTTTGGCCGCCAAAAATGAATCATTGCGTTATGCCAATCGTGATGGGCGTTTTAATATTTTTGCGCCACATTTCACCTTTTATGCGCGTGATACGGTGGTAGATTTGTTAGCCGATCATTTGCGGATTAGCGAGCAAGAAGCCACCGATATGGTGTATCGGCGTGGCTTACGTATTAAGACCTCGCTCGACTTTAATTTAGACGAGGAAGTTCGCAAAATTGCAAATGAGAAGGTGGCGCGTTTGCAGGCTGACAAAAAAAATGCCAATAATGCGGCAGTGGTGGTGATCGATACCGTTACTGGCGAATTGTTGTCGATGGTGGGTAGTCTTGATTACTACAATGACAAAATTGATGGTAAATTTAATGTGGCGACGGGTTTGCGGCAGCCGGGGTCATCATTCAAGCCCATCACCTATTTAGAGTTAATGCGACAGGGTTCAGCAACGCCATCGACATTGTTTTGGGATGTGTCGACCACTTTTGCGACGGGCGAGCGGTTTCCCAATCATGCCTTTGTGCCCAAAAATTATGATGACAAGTTTCACGGGCCGGTGCGAATGCGTTCAGCGTTGGCTAACTCATACAATATTCCGGCGGTGAAGGCGTTGCAAATGGCGGGTATTCCGAGTGTATTGCGGTTGGCGCATTTGCTTGGCATTAATGATCTTGAGGCTGGGTTAGAGCGTTATGGCTTGTCGCTGACCTTGGGTGGCGGTGAAGTGAAGCTATTAGACATGACTTATGTCTATTCAACCTTCGCAAATGGAGGCACGATGGTTGGCGCACCCCGCTCACAACCGCTGCAACGGCGTGGCTATCGTAAGCTTGACCCCTCAGTTATTTTAGAGATTGTGGATGCCAACGGGCGGCAAATTTATAAATATACGCCCAATCGTATTCCAAATATGTTGGGGCCAAATAGCCCACAATTAACCTATTTGATGACCAATATGTTGGCGGACAATGAGGCGCGTGTGCCGGCGTTTGGCCCCAACAATGCCTTGGAATTAAAACGCAAGCGCCCAGCCGCAGTAAAAACCGGCACCACCAACGATAACCGTGACAACTGGACGATTGGTTATACCCCACAATATGTGGTGGGGGTATGGGTCGGCAATACTGATGCAACCCCAATGGACAAAACCGTGACTGGGTTGACCGGCGCAGCACCCATCTGGCATGATGTGATGGAAATGTTGCACACCGATTTGGCGATTGAAAATTTTGAACGCCCGCCCGGTATTACCGATCAATATGTGTGTGCGGTGGATGGCATGTTGCCCGGCAATACGGGGTGTCCAACGGCTAAGGAATTATTTATTCGTGGCTTAGAGCCGAGCCGAGCGACATCGATGGTGGATAGTGTGCCGTATGATCGTGTGACGGGCCGCCCAGCGACGATTGAGACATCACCCGATCAGATTGAATATCGCACCGTTTATCGGTTCCCAGATGAGGCGCTGGAATGGTTTAAGACACAGGGGAGAGATGTGCGCGAATTGTTCCCACAATTGAGCACGCGCGATGTATTAGATAGCCGAAGCAACCCCGGCACGGCTGGGGTTGTGGCTGTGCCGGGCGTGCCGGGTGGCATTGGGGCTGTGGCCAAGCCGGGTGTGGCTGGCCCGGGTAGTACGTTAATTGCATTTCCGGGCAATGGCACGACGGTATCAGACGTGGCTTCGCGCGGGGTGGTGCCTATTTTGGGCAGTGTATGGGGCGTGGATTTTGCTTATTACAGTGTGGCGATTGCGCCGGGCAATAGCAATAATTGGCAGCCGATTAGCCCCGATATTGGCACGCCCATCCCCAATGGCACAATTGCGACTTGGTATTCATCAAATTACCCCGAAGGGCTATATACCATCAAAGTAACACGCCATGACCAAAATGGCGGGATTTCTGAATCGACCGTAAAGGTGAACTTGTTGCATAGTTTGCAATAGGGGAGAGTCAAGAAGCAAGAGCCAAGAGTTAAGAACCAAGAATTAAGAGGTAAGAGTCAGTCGATTAGGTTTTGTTGTATTGAAACGCTTTGTAAAGTGTAAGTCACAAACATATAAAATAGGTGGATGCAAGAACCTACCTTTAAAGATGTCTTATTGGCAAAACGGCAAATTGCGCCATATTTGAGGCGCACGCCATTGCACCGTTACCCAGCGCTCGATGATTTGATGGGTACGGCCACCTATATTAAACACGAGAATTATCAACCTGTTGGTGCATTTAAAGTGCGGGGCGGGGTGAATTTGATCTCGCAGATGAGCGATGCCGAAAAAGCGCGGGGTGTGATTGCGGCCTCGACCGGTAATCATGGGCAATCGGTGGCGTTTGCGGCCCGCATTTTTGGTGTAAAAGCGCGTATTGTGGTGCCCGAGGGGGCCAACCCGGGCAAAGTTGCGGCCATGCGTGGCATGGGGGCCGAAATTATCTTTCATGGGGCGCGTTTTAACGATGCCAAAAATCATTGTGAAGAATTAGCCGCCGAATTAGGCTATCGCTATATTCATTCTGGTGATGAACCGTTGTTGATTGCGGGTGTGGCAACCGAAGCGCTTGAGATGCTAGAGGATGAACCTGATCTCGATGTGATTTTTGTGCCGGTGGGCGGCGGCAGTGGCGCGGCGGGGTCGTGTTTGGCCGCCAAAGCCATCAACCCGAATATTCGGGTGATTGGGGTGCAGGCCGAGGCTTCGCCTGCTGCTTATCTCACTTGGAAAAATCGCACCCGCACCACTGCCCCCGACCGTACTATTGCCGAGGGATTGGCGACGGGTGCGCCATTTGACTTGCCGCAAGGCATTATGCAACGCTTGATGGATGATTTTGTCTTGGTGAGCGATGCGGCTATTTTGCAAGCGGTGGCGTGGTTGGCCGAATATGCACACACCTTAGCCGAAGGCGCTGGCGCATCGACGTTGGCAGCGGCGTATCAGCAGCGCGAGGCCTTGGCTGGCAAGAAGATCGGCTTGGTTTGCTCTGGCGGCAATATCTCAATCACCCAACTTAAACAAGCGCTTGGTGGGTAATGAAGGAATGAGTGAATGAGTGAATGAGTGATTGGGTGATTGGGGATTCCTCTTAACTTTCAACGCTTAACCCTCAACTTTCTCATTCACTCATTCACCCATTCGCTCATTCATCCATTTCTTAAAATGGGTCGCGTGAGGCAGGTGGCGCCTCCTTCGGCTTTGAGTGAAATTTCATCACCGACATACGTTTTAACTTGACAACCTGCGGCGCGTAGCCGCTCAATCGTAATGGGGTTGTCTCGCAGCATAATACATTGGCGCGGGGCCGTTGCCAAGACATTGGTTCCCATTGTGGCGTATTCATGTTCGGGTATATCGACCATGTTGATGCCGCGTGCTTGTAACATTTGGTAAAACGGCACTGGCATGTGTGGCAAATACACCACTGCTAAATCATGATCAAGCATACTGATGAATGACATTAAGTGTAGGCAGGCCGCCTCGCCCAAATAATAGGGCAGATGCACCGGCAGCACATTGACATCGGGCAAGGCTTCTTGTAGTTGGCGCATCCCTTCGGCATTGGTGCGAAAACCGAGGCCAACGGCCAAAGTCTTTTCGTCGATCCACAGCAAATCGCCCCCTTCAGCACGGGCGCTGCCGTGCAGGGTGTAATGAATGGGAACACCTAATTTGTGAAACATGGCGGCTTGGGCAGCGGGTTCTTCGGCCCGTAATGGCTTGCCCATGCTCAATACAATTGCGCCTTGGTCACAAACAAGGGTCGGGTCGTGCGTAAAAATAGCATCGGCATGGTCGGGCAAGGCTATATCGTGATAAATCACTTCGCAGCCTGATTCATTTAATAACCCGACAAAGGCATCGTGTTCGGCTTGTGCCCGTGTTAAATTGGGTTGGGCGGTATAGTGCCAACGGGCTGGGTTCGCATTGCCAAAAGCGGCATCGGGGCGGCGCACCAATACCGTTTGCAGCGGTGTAAACATGCTCTGAGAGCCGTAGTTTTTTGTCATGTGTTTTGGGAGGAGTAGATCAGTAGTCAGATTGTTTTCATCTGACTACTGGCTACTGAACACTGTCTTCAATGTGCGCTTTTACAATTTCATCAAAATTTGCGTCAGCAGTCATGCCGAGCGAGCGGCCAAAATTGGCTTCAAACTCGATGGGCAGGCTGTTCATAAAATAGGTCACAAGTGGGTCAATTTTTACAGTGACGCGATTGGCAACTTCGTCACCGGCAACACGCCTTAGCGCATCGAGTTGCTCTTGGGCTGAAGCAGCAATACCCGGCACCGTGATGGCGCGGGTGTGTTTGAAGGCCGAAGCAGGGGCCTCGTGCCCAATGATCAAATTATCGATGACTTTGCGAGGCGAGAGCAGCCAAGCGCGGGTGCTGGGTTCAACCGGGCAAATGGCATCGATGCCATTGAGTGGCTCGCGGATGATGCCGCTGCAATAGCCGGACAAGGCACGGTTGGGCTTGCCGGGCCGCACGGTGATGGTGGGCAAACGCAAGCTGCGTCCATCGATGAAGCCTTTGCGTGACATATCGCTGATAAGCAATTCACACATGGCTTTTTGAACGCCATATGAGGTTTGCGGGTAAAGCTCTTGGTGATCGGGAATGAGGGCCGGTAACGGCCCGCCAAATACCGCGCATGAGCTGGTGAACACGACTTTGGGCGGTTGGGCCAGTTTGCGACATTGTTCGAGCAGCGCCCGTGTGCCATCTAGGTTGACCCGCATCCCTTTGTCAAAGTCTTGCTCGGCCTCGCCACTGACAATGGCCGCGAGATGAAAGACTGAATCGGCGTTGGCGAGGGTTGCGGCTAACAAGTTGGCATCGCCTAAATCGCCCGCTACAGTTTTGACACGGGTATCGTTAAAGCCTTGTGCCTCGATAATGTCGAACAAGATGAGTTCGGTCACTTGACGTTGGTTGCCACGCGCATCGGTGAGTGCGCCCAATTGAAGAATTTTATGGGCAAGGCGCTTGCCGAGAAAGCCCGCGCCGCCCGTGATGATGACTTTCATGGGGTGAATTGTAGTCAGGTTTGGTTGAATCTCAACACAAAATGCTAGCAGATTTTCGCGGAACGCACTATATCGTTTTGGTCGGCATAGCTACGCCATGCCGACCAAAACGATATAGTGCGTTCCGAGTTACAATTTTAGGCATACGTCCATTTGGGTATGCAATTGCCTCAGGCGGAGGCAATACAATATAAAGAAGAGTTAAGAAAAATGGAGACAGGACTAATGAAGTATATATCGAATATTGAGCAATTGGGACGCGATAAACAATTGCAACTGGTCGATGATTTGCTTGATTTCAAACATTTTGATGATTTAGAGGCATGGTTGGCGCATCATGTTAACCCACTATGAAATTAAACGCCAACCAGTTTGAATTTGATTTGCGCCCGGGCACGATTGACGATGTGCCACTGTTACACGCCTTCATTCACGAAATGGCGGTGTTTGAAAAACTGACACTTTACGCCACTGAGGCCAGTCTGCGTGAGGCGTTTTTTGGCGCACAACCTGCCGCCTATACCTTATTGGCCTTTGACGAAGGCAAACCCATTGGCTATATCGTGTATCTGTATAACTTTTCGACCATGCTCGGCCAACGCGGCTTATGGTTAGAGGATTTGTATGTGCGGCCCGAATATCGCGGTAAGGGGGTGGGAAAGGCGTTGATGGCCTATCTCAAAACCTTTGCTGTCGAGCAGGGCTGCGGGCGTTTTGAATGGATGGTATTGGATTGGAATGAGGATGCCATCGCTTTTTATAAGGGTTTGGGGGCGCAGATGTTGGATGATTGGCGCGTGTGTCGGGTGGTGATGGGGTGAGATTATTGAAGCGGATTAGCGGTTGACCAACGGTGCGACCTTTGTGCCGATCAACTCAATGGCGCGTGACAAGCTTTTATGTGATAACCCGACGTTATCCATTTGAAAGGTAAACCGTGAAATGCCGCCCAGCGCCGTGCTATGACGGCGGATCTTCTCGGCGATTTCTTCGGGGCCACCAACCAACAACGCGCCCGTTGGTCCATTTTGCGCATCGAAGCGCGCACGATTCGTCGGTGGCCAGCCCCGCTCTTTACCAATACGTGTAAAGGTTTCGGCATAGCCCGGGTAATAGTCGGCCACGGCTTCTGCCGTGCTGTTTGCCACATAACCCAGCGAATGTAATCCTACTTTCAACTGTTCTGGCGAATGGCCGGCTTGTGCGCCCGCCTGTCGGTAGAGATCAACCAAGGGCCGAAAACGGTGGGGTTCGCCACCAATGACAGCCACCATCAGCGGCAACCCAAGCACACCGGCCCGCACAAACGAAGCTGGGGTTCCGCCCACACCCAACCAGATCGGCAGACGGTTTTGCACCGGTTTAGGATAGATGGCCTGCTGGCGGAGGGCAGGGCGAAATTGCCCTGCCCAGTTGACAATTTCACTCTCTCGAATGGTCAGCAACAACTCAAGTTTCTCGGCAAAGAGCGCATCATAATCGTTCAGATCTAACCCAAAGAGTGGGAATGCCTCGATAAATGAACCGCGTCCAACCACCATCTCGGCCCGTCCGCGTGAGATCAGATCGAGCGTGGCAAAGTTTTGAAAGACACGCACCGGATCTGCCGCGCTGAGCACTGTCACCGCACTGCCTAAGCGGATCCGCTTGGTGCGGGCCGCCGCCGCCGCCAGAATCATCGTTGGGGCAGAATCAAGGAACTCTTTGCGGTGATGCTCGCCGATGCCGAAGAAATCGAGACCAACCTCATCCGCAAGCGTCATTCTTTCGAGCAACTCAGCGATTGCATTCATGTTGTGAACGGCTGAGTCGCTACCATTGCTTATTGCGGCAGCCGCGAAACTATCAATACCTATTTCCATCGTTATCTCATTTATTTGGCTGCGTCTGTATCGCTCGGTGTGTGCCATCACAGAACGGCTTGTTTTTCGATGCGCCACAGCGGCATAATGTCACCCGATTCCGCACTTCGGTCTCTTTGCCATCGGAGCGTTCGACCGTGATGCCACCTGTTACCCACAGTGGGCCAGCGATTGGCCCCTCGGATGTCATTTCAGTCGTAACTGCAATTTGCTGAGGGAGGTCAGGCTCAATGTCAGCAGAATGCGCATCTAACGCATAGGTGTACGAGCCAGATGGGCAACGTTCGATCATCGCCATCACTTGCGCACGCACAATTGAATCATCGGTTTGCTTTGCCAATTTCTGAATGTTTGCCAAACGATGACCGCAAAAGCCAGACTCTGCGCACAACGAGTAATCTCGCTTAATCACGATGCCGGTGCTCCCTTCGTGAACAATCTTGCGCTCCTCGAAGGTGTTGGTTGCGGCAGTTTCTCTACCATCGAAGGCATTACGGGCATGGGCACCATCACAGAATGGTTTATTCGCCGACCCTCCGCAGCGACAAAGTGCCACAACAGGGCGATTGCCGGTCTCAATTTGTTGGTTCGTCTGCCATGTCATTGGCTCGCCATGCTCCGAGCTGATCTGTTTTTTGTGGACGATGTTGGGATTGCCATAGACGAGATAGGGACCGTTGGGGGCAATCACGATTTTGGGTGTGGTTGTTTCTTCACTCATGGTTTAGCTTTTTTGATAATTAAGGTGTTTACACATTGCCTATGATGTTTGTCGTTATGCAAGCGCAAAGCGCCCATAGGCGACAAAAGCAGCAATCAACAACAAGACGACATTTGTCATTGCGCCTTGCGTCTCATTACGGCGGAGATGGGTCACAATCGCCCCAATCATGGTCAAGACCAGCCCTACGGCAGCCAGCGGTGTCAACCACGGAAGAATCCCCGTAAGCATGGGGGCGATTAAGCCGATGGCTGCCAATATCTCTAAGATACCGATCACCTTCAAACTTGTCGGCGAGAAATCCTCAGCCCACCCCATATTCTTTGACGCTGTTAGCTTCTGCTTCGATTGACCGGCTTTCATCGCCCCCGCCATCGCAAACATCAACGCCAATATCCCCTGTGCAATCCATAATGCAATATTCATTGTTGATTTTCCTTAAAACAGTAGTTTAGTCTAAAAAAGATTTGACAAAATAACCTGAGCGAGTGGCAAATAAAGCCCACTTCGAAACCGAGGCAAGCAAAAGCCAGCGTGAAAGAAACCTCTCACCCTTAAATAAAACTATTTCGCCTCAAACCAACCC
>CAMDWA010000120.1 GCA_945877855.1 Thermoflexus hugenholtzii JAD2
CAAACGTATATAACTCATCTAATTCAACCGTATCCCACTCACCTAATTCTGGTATAGGGGCTTGCTCTGGATCGATCTTTTTTGTCAGTTTGTTTATCCAATTGGCTACGGTTTGATGATTTATGTGCATTTGGCGTCCGATACGTCGCAGATTCAGACCATCAATATACATTTCGGCCACTTTTTTGTGCATTTCTGGTGGATATACGCCTGCTTTAGGTGTCGGCTTCGGCGTATAGTAACGTTTACACTCTCGACAATAGTATCGCTGACTTCCACTTTTATTTATTCCGCATTTGTGCGTATGTTCTGACTGACAATATTTACAACTTTTCATTCCCTAATCTTACATCACCTCTAGTTTTCTAGGCACTCCCATTGATTTAGTATCGCTGACTTCCACTTTTATTTATTCCGCATTTGTGCGTATGTTCTGACTGACAATATTTACAACTTTTCATTCCCTAATCTTACATCACCTCTAGTTTTCTAGGCACTCCCTAATTTTGTCACTGCCAATGCACAAAACCCGCTAATAGATACCGCAGCCATTAGAAATGGCGCGCTGGGCATACGAAGCCTGCCTTCGCAGGCTAAGCATTTAGACCGCGAAGGCGGTCTTTGCGTGCCCAGCGCGGGATTTTAATCCCTGCGCTAGGCACACAAATTAAACAATGCCCATTTGTGCTATAGACAACTCAAACATAGCAATAAAGCTATTGGCGAGCCAATCCGATAGCAAAATTATACGCGGTCTGAGTTCGTTCTGCAATACGCGCCCAAGTAAAATTTGCCGCTGTTTTCAATTGCCCACGCCGCCCCATCTCAGCCGCCCGCGTTGGGTTGAGCAACAAATCACAAACCCGTTCGGCAATCTCAGCCGGTTGCTGCGCCACCAAATAACCATCCTCACCCTCACTAATCACCTCGGCCACCGCCGGAATGGGGCAGCCGATGACGGGCTTGGCAAAATGCCACGCCTCGGTATAAATGCCGCCAAAGCTCTCTTGGGTCGATGGCACACACAATAAGTCACAAGCCGCCAAGCCATCGGTTTTGGTTTGCACATCCACCGCGCCCAAGGCGTGAATACGCCGGTCGGCATGAGCCGCCAAAACCTGCGCCGCCTCGCCATGTTGCGGGCCAATAAATACAAACTCGGCCTCTGAAACCCGTTGCCATACCAACGCCGCCGCCTGCAACAATTGCTTATAGCCTTTATAGGGGTAATGTTGGCCCAAAAATAACACCATCGGCCCAGCAATGGCAAAGCGCTGGCGAAACTGGGCCGCATTCGCCGTCGCCGCCAAGGTCGGCCCCATCCCGCTCACAAACACCCGCTCATCACGCACCCCAAGCCCCAGCAAAATTTGCTTCTCGGCGGCGGTCAGGGCAATCAGCGCATCGGCCTGCTGATAAAGCCGTAAATAATCGCGGTAACGCCACCCCACCCAGCGCGGGTGATGCACCGGCGTGAGCACAAATGGCACCCCACGTTGACGCGCCACCTTAAACGAAGCCAAACTCAAACCCTCGCGCCCAATACGGGTGTTGTGAATAAGATCAGCCCGCGCCGCAAACGGCGCGAGATGTCGCTCGATCACCTGCGCAAAGCCTTGCGCTACCGATGGCAAGCCCGCCGCCATGAATGGGTAATAAAACGGGGTCAGCGCCGCCATTTGCAAACGCTCAGCCCAGCCAAACCCCATACGATGCACCGGCACACCATCCACCGCATAATCACGCGGGGTGGATGGCGCGTTTAACGTCGTGCCCATCAGCCAATCGGTGCGGCTGCTGTCCCAATGGCTCACCACCTGCACCGCGTGGTGCTGCATCATTTGGCACGCCAACTGATGCGCCAAAGTCTGTGCCCCGCCGGTCGAGGGCGGGTATGAGGTGAGGGTGTAGAGGAGGTTCATTTTTATAAAATGGAAAAATTAATGTAGAGACGCGCCGGTGGCGCGTCTTATGTTTGCCATATCGAAGACGCACCACCGGCGCGTCTCTACCTGTCGGCCCCACCAATCTCAGCCAAAAGCACATCCAGCGCCACCACATCCTCCATCTGCCCTGTCTTAATGGCGACATCGGCGGCCAGGGCAGCGCGATGGGCTTGCTCAAGATCAGTCAGACTAAAACGCCGCGCTTGGTCAAGCAATTTGCTCACCGCAAAAGGCTTCACCCCGAGCAAATCGGCCAAATTGGGGGCACGCTCATTCTCTTTGGCAATTAATAACATGCGGGTTTGACGCGAGAGCATGGTCAATACCACCTGTGGGGCCTCGCCCCGCACCAACACCCCACGCATCAGAGCATAGGCATCGGCCAAACGCCGCTGGCTGATGGCATCCATCAGACCAAACATATCGGCCACATCTTCTTCAGCCACCAGCGCCGCCACATCATCGGGGGTGATGGGGCGACCATTGGCATAGGCCGTCAGCTTCTCGATCTCATTGTCGAGCTTACGCAAATATAGGCGGCTGTCTTCGGCAAAATGATCACGGTCATATTTGTTGCCACGATGAATACGGTTGGCCAATACCTGCGCCGCTTGCGGCAACATTTGGCCCTTGCGCAATTTCACCCGCGCCATAATCCAGTTCACGGGGTTTTCGGGCATGTCAAAAAACTGCACCTGCCCGCCACCGGCTTTGGCTTTGCTCAATTTCATCAGTGGGTGCGACTCAGCCAGCGCGTCATCTTCGACAAACACCAATTCGGTGGCCTCAGATAAATCGGGCAACCATTTGATCAATTTAGCGATGACATCCTCATCGGCCTTGCCTTTGTTACGCTTGGGCAGGTCTGATTTGCTCAGCCAATGCTTGACAATCACGAGGCGTTTTTCGACAAAAAAGCCCACTGCATCACACGCGGCCTGTATTTCTTTGAGCAAGGCCGTCGAGTCAAACACCGTCACATTCAATTGCGCGTCACCGTCGCCCAAGCCGTGTTTCATGCGCGTCACTTCGTCATCACGCGCCAGCGCGTCGGGGCCATAGAGTAAATACCACATTTTTGGATAAAGAATAAAGAATGAAGGATGTAGGATGAAGGATGAAGGATGAAAGATTAGTCACGAGTCACAAGTCACGAGTTATCGTGCTCAATGTGTGATTTATGACTCATTACTCGTGACTCATGATTTACGCTTGGTCTCCAATCCTTCATCCTTTATCCTTTATAAGGTAGTTATTATCTCGATACCAATCGAGGGTGCGTTGGGCCGACTCGGCGTAGGGGCGAAGGGTGAGGCCAAGCTCGCGCTGGGCCTTGCTTGAGTCGAACCAAAAGGTTTGGTTGGTATAGCGCAATTGATCGCCACTCACGGGCACGGCTAACTTCAGCCGGTCACGCGCCACATCAACCAAAGCCGCCAACCAACGCATGAGCGGCGCAGGCACAGACAGCAGCGGCGGTCTGCGCCCAAGCACATTCGCCAAAATGGCTAACAAATCGCGATACCACAAATTCTCGCCCCCCAAAATATAACGCTGCCCCACCCGCCCACGCTCGGCGGCGGCAATGTGGGCCGCGCACACATCGGCCACATCGACCACACACACGCCGCCCTGCGGACAAATGGGAATGCCGGTCTGGTGCATTTGCAACACCAGCGAACCGCTGCCAAGGTTGACATCACGCGGGCCGGTCACAACCGCCGGATTAACGGTAACGACTTCTAGCCCATTTGCCACAAATTCGGCCACCACTCGCTCGGCCAGCACCTTGCTATAACCATAAATAAATTGGTTGGGGTGCAGGTTAAATTGGGCGGTCTCATCGATGGCCTGACCAAACGCAGGCTGGCCGAGCGCCGCCACACTGCTGGTAAACACCACCCGCTGCACGCCATTGGCCTGCGCCGCCGCCAACACATGGCGCGTGCCGTCTACATTCGCCGCCATCATCTTGTCTTTTGATGAACGCCAATAATCGGCGACGGCAGCGACGTGAAAAACCACATCCACCCCTTGCATGGCTAGCTGCAACGAGGCTGGGTCGAGAATGTCACCGATGGCAGATTGGTATTGCAACCCCGCCAAAGCCTTGAGGGATGAGCTTTTGCGATGCAAGGCGCGGGCCGTCCAGCCATGCGCCGTCACGGCCTCGACCAAATTTGCGCCCACAAAGCCGCTCGCGCCGGTAATTAATGCTGTTGTCATGGCAGAAGTGGATAGTGGATAGTGGATGATGGTTGATAGTGGATAGTGATAGTTGATAGCAATAGTTCACTATCAACTATCACTATCTACTATAACTATCCACTATCCACTCCCATTACCCATTCACGCTAAATACGGGGCGGTCGCCACGTAACACACGCAAAACATCTTGGGCAACGGCGATACAGATGCGGTCTTGGGCTTCTTCGGTGATGCCCGCCACGTGCGGCGTGAGCAGCACATTGTCAAATTTTGCCAGCGGGTCATCGCTGCCCGGCGGCTCATTGATGCGCACATCGAGCGCCGCCCCGCCGATGCGTTTGGCGGACAGCGCGGCAGCAAGCGCGGCTTCGTCAATAATACCGCCGCGACTGCTATTCAACACAATCGCCGTCGGCTTCATCAGCGCCAAGCGCTCAGCGTTGATGAGGTTACGAGTGGAGGGCAACAGCGGCACGTGAATCGAGACGAAATCGGCCTGCCGCAACACCTCATCGAGCAGCAACAGGGTTGCGCCAAACTCGGCGGGGGCAAAATGGGTGGGCGTAAGCACTGGGTCATGCGCGATTAGCCGCATCCCAAAGGCCTCGGCGCGTTTTGCCACCCGCGCCCCAATATCGCCCATGCCGATCAAACCCAAGGTTTTGCCAAATAGCTCGAAGCCGGTGAACTTGGCGCGTTCCCATTTGCCGGCTTTGGTGCTGGCATCGGCCCCAGTCAATTTGCGGGCCAGTGTCAACATCGCCCCTAGCGTGTATTCGGCCACCGAAATGGCATTGGCATTGCCCCCCGTCACCACCTTAATGCCGCGCTCGCGCAATGCATTTAGGTCGAGGTTATCGAGGCCAACCCCCAGCCGCCCCACCACGCGCAAGGCTGGGGCATGGGCCAACAATTCGGCATTCACTTGGGTTTGGTTGCGCACCACCAACGCCTCGCAATCGTGCAACAGATCAAAAAGACGCAGGCGGTCTTTAAACAGGCTGTCGTCATAGAGCGTCGGCGCAACATCGCTGAGTATTTGTATGCCGTTTTGCCAGCACAGTTCGGTGATTAGGTGTTTCATTGGGTGACATTTTACATTTCCCCGTAGAGACGGGTCGGTGACCCGTCTTTTTTGATGTCGGAAGACGGGTCGGTGACCCGTCTCTACGACAGCAATGTCGCGGGTTTTGCGACAGATATCGGTTAGGTGTTGTCGAACTGACAACAACGGTGCTTAATGTCTTAAGAAACCACATTTTAGAGGTTTCTTATGGCAAGAAAAGCAAATGACACACACTTAGATACATTAAAGCAAGCAATCTATAAACATCCGGGTAAAAAAGCAAGTTGGTTTGCAAAATTATTGGGCTGGCAACACGAAGAGGTTAATCGGCGGCTAACGACACTAAATGATCAAAACCATTTACTTTACGAAGATGAACGTGGCGGGCTGTGGGACTATCAGTCCCAATCTTGAAATTAGTCAAAAATTGTCAAAAAAAATCACGTTATTTTCGCCGATGCTGTTGTAAGCTATAAGTCGACAACAGCATCGGACAAATAATTTGAAAAGAACTTATGCCAAAAAAATTTGACAACCGCTTACAGGCATTTCATGAATTTGAGCAGCTCTTGTTAGCATATCCACAGGGTTTGAGCAAATCTGAAATTGCTCAAAAATTGGGCATTCATCGTGCAACAGCCGGTGATTATGTGGATGAATTTAGTCGTTGGCTCGCGATTGCTGAACCTGCGCCAGATCGTTATGCGATAGACCGTGAGCATTACAAATTGAAACTGGAACTGACGTTAAATGAATGTCTAACCCTTCATTCAGGCGTGCGAATGTTGGAAAAATGCACAGACAAACATAACCCTCATGCGGCAAGTGCAGTGCGGCAATTGGCACATGTAATGGAAAAATTTGCACCGCTTATCGCTCAACATATGCGATGGTCTGCTGATGCAATTGATGGTGAAAAAAGACGGCGTGACCCTGTTTTTCTCGATGTATTAGCGACCCTGAGTGAAGCATGGTCGCTAGGGAGAAAAGTAAAATTGACGCATCAACTTGAAGATGGCAAAGTTTTTGAATATGAATTTGCCCCCTATTACATCGAACCATATCCCGTTGGGCGCACCATGCATGTCATTGGGCTAAGAAAGCCGCCCAATCAAATTCGTACTTTCAAGATCGAACGGATTCGAACGGTCAAATTGCTCAACGAATCATTTGAAATCCCAAATGATTTTGATCCACGTGAACACTTAATGAATGCGTGGGGAATTTGGGCGAGCGAGCATCAACCCGAAACAGTCGTTTTACGTTTCGCACGGCGAGTAGCAATGCGTGTACGTGAAAGCGTGTGGCATCCAAATGAAGTAGTTACAGAAACGGCAGATGGCAGCATTTTATGGCAAGCCGAAATTGCCGAGTGGCGTGAAATGCTCAATTGGGTTCGTGGTTGGGGGGCAGATTGTGAAGTTTTAAAACCAGTGGAGATGCGTGAAACCGTAATGGGGGAAGCCCGTGCAATAGCCGAGCAATATGGCTGGCAAGTTCATTCGGCGGGCACATCAGGGCATACAAAGCCAAGCTTGTCAGATACTTTTAGCAACTTTTTTGGCGAGGCTAAATCATGAACCCTTATCCATATCAAAAACTGGTCGCTGAACGGCTATTAGAAGGCAAAAGCGTCATTTTGCAAGCACCTACAGGCGCAGGCAAAACAAGAGCGGCATTATTGCCTTTTATTCATGCATGGCAACAAAATGGTTCAGCACAATTCCCAACAAAATGCATTTACATTGTGCCGATGCGGGTATTAGCAAATCAATTCTTTAACGAAACGTTACAGTTAAGCGAGTCATTTAAGCGGCGATTTAACCATGATCTCAAAGTGACTATCCAAACAGGCGAACGCCCTGAAGATAAACGCTTTGAAGGGGATTTAATTTTTTGCACAATTGATCAATTCTTAAGCAGCTACCTCACCATGCCTTATAGCCAACCTTATCGGCTAGCTAACATCAATGCCGGCGCAATGGTGGGAGCCTATATCGTACTGGATGAGTTCCATTTGCTAGATCCAACAGCAACTTTACCCTCGACGATGTATGCCATCAAAAGGTTAAGCAAGGTTGCGCCTGTACTATTAATGACAGCAACTTTTAGTGCAGAAATGTTAACTGGGCTTGCAAATGACATCAGTGCAACGCCGATCCTTATTTCGCCAGATGAGGCTCATGCCATTAACACCCGTGGCAATCAACCTGAACGCAAGCGGTTTTGGCATACAAGTGATCAGCCGCTTAACGCCAATGCCGTGATTACAACCCACAAACATCGCACCTTGGCAATTTGCAATACCGTGCGCCGTGCCCGTGAGTTATATCGCGCCATAAAAAATTCGCCCGATTTGCCCAAAGACACATGTGTTCGTTTGTTACACAGTCAGTTTTTACAAGAAGATCGCAAAAAAACCGAAAATGAACTGCGTGAGGTGTTTGGCAAAGATGCAGATCGAAATATAGGCAGCTATATTATTGTTGCCACTCAAACAATTGAGGTGGGTGTCGATATTTCTGCCGAAAAGCTCCACACTGAGCTTGCCCCTGCCAGTGCCCTCATTCAACGTGCTGGGCGCTGTGCCCGTTATCCCGGCGAACATGGCACAGTTTGGGTGCATTCAATTGAAGATTACCGTCCATATAGTGAAAATAAGGAGGGCGAACGGCTATTGGCAGATCAAATGCAAGCAGCATGGGGATGGCTAAAACAACATAACGGCGAAATTTTTGATTTTGCAAAAGAACAAGAATTGGTAAATGCAGTCGCCGCCAAAAGAGATCGGCGTGTGTTAGACAATTTGGATTGGGGCAGCGAAACACATAAGGACAAAATCTATAAGGCCTTAGGGGGAGAACGCGAGGGCATGTCGCGTTTATTGGTGCGCGATGCGGATAGCCGCACCATATTAATTCACCCAGACCCAGCGCAGTTGAGTGCATCACCTTATACAGCAATTGGATTTAGTTTGCAACCCAGCACACTCTATGGCATGGCACGCGAATGGCTAAATCGTCCTAATATAGATACAGACTGGCGGGTCAAGCGACTCATCGAAGATAAAGGCGACGGCAAAGGGGATGAGCAACACATAACCTATGATTGGCACGAGATTCACGATCATAAGCTTATCGCTACTTCGCAAATTATTGTCGTACATCCGGCAGTAGCTGGCTATCTACCAGATGAAGGGTTTTTGCCAGATATTGGAAATACGGCCTTTATATCCTCATTGCCAGAAAAAAATTTATATGCAGGCGGCTGGGAACGCTCAAAATATGTGTTGGAAAGTTACGAAGCCCATATTCGATTGGTGATTGAAGGATTCAAAGAATTGGCATTGCCAGAATTGCGTTATGCAGCCCCTGCGCTTGAACGGGCGGCTGGCTGGCAAAGTGGCAGTTTAATGCGTGCAGCGTGGCTAGCGTGTTTATTGCATGACGTTGGCAAATTAAGCATCGGTTGGCAAAATTGGGCACACGCTTACCAAGCTCAGCTTGGGCAACGAGTGACGACGGGTTTTGCTGCAGCACATACCACATTTGACAACAAAGATAAAAGTCATGTTGCCGCACAAAAAGCAATTCAGGGTAAATATCCCAAACCGCCTCATGCAGGCGAGGGTGCGTTATCGTGTTTTGCAATGGTAAGTGCCGCGCTCGATAAAAACACAGACTTGATTCGTGCCACTGTGACCGCAATTACACGGCATCACACGCCTTTTGCCAGCGAATGTAAACCTTTTATATTACGTGCTGATGCTCATGATCACATTCGCCAAACCCTTAAGTTTGTGCCCCCTGAAGTAGCCCAGCGTGTAGATGTGTCGAAGTTATGGATGCGTGAGCAGGGGTTAGATCACTTTAGCAATCAACTTATTTTGCCGAATAACGACAATGGCTGGATGGCTTATGCCTTATTAGCACGTGCATTACGCCGTGCAGATCAACGCGGGACAGAAAAAGGAGCGAAATAAATATGTTTCAAAACACCTATTACATAGCCAAATCGAGTGGCACTTTTGCCGATAATTTGGCCGCATTTGGACTTGGATTGGTCTTAAGTCGAATTGCAGAAGGGAATGCCAAAGTGCAAATTGAAGATGGCGGAAATTGCTTTTTACTCAATTGCACAGCGCCAATAAAAGAAGAATGGGTAAAGCGTAGACGCTTTTTTGTAGGCGCACCCATGTTAATCACATTTGACAAAAAAACAGGCAAACTGTCTTTAAAAGGAACGAGTTTATCTGTAGATGCGTTAGCAGGGATGTCAGATATTGCTTATAGCTATGAACAAGGCAAAATTGACAATGCAGCTTATTGGGATTGGCGGCGAAATTTAAGCGCAGAACAAAAAAAACTTTTTGCACAAAAAAACCTCCTACCACCGGTTGAGCCACCGTCCGATTGGGAGTTGTTTCGTGCAGTTAACCCCGGTGCGCTACAAGCCTATAACGGGGCACTAGCAGATTGGTATAGCACTCAATCCGTATTTGCCGATTTTTTATGCATGGTTTTGAGTTATAGCGCACAACTACCAAATGACGAAATTGGCGCAAGCAAATATTGGGAAGCTATATGTAAACGTGAAGGATTGGAAAAACCAAGCGCCGCCACCGCATCCCAATTGCTTAACCCGGCCCAAGGCAAAGGCACAAACATGCCAAAAGCGACCTTTAGCGCTCCTAGCAACTTAAAAAACTTTTGGTTGCTCGAATTACTAAAATGGCAAGGACTCCACCAAGGAGGCATAACGCGCTTAATTTCTGGCACGAAAGATCGCAAAACCTTTGTGCTAACGCCAAAACGCTTAGACTGGGACCGGCATGTGGCGGTGATGAAAAAGTTTAAAGCGAGTATGGCGGGTGGTGCAGGCGCAATTCAACTTGATGTGTTAAGCGCTTTGCGCTATACCAAAGCCATGCTTGAACACGCCGAAGAAGCGATGAGTCATGATCCATTTTCGGAATTGCTTGACGCCAATGAAGGGGTGAGTAATTTTGTAAGTGGCATGAATAATGCATTTTACAAAAATCTGGGGAATTCGGTCGCAACCATGAATATTGCCACAATTGGCCTGCCGCGTTGGGTGCGCCCGCGTATGCCAAGTGATTTAGCCTTGCTTAAGGAAGCAATTGACGAACATATCACAATAGCACGTAATTTAGATGAATCTCGGGGAGACCAATTTGATTTGCTGCGCCAATATCGTGATTTTCTTTCGGCAGATGATTTAAGTGCGTTTTTTAGTTTTAGCAATGCTTACGCTGGGTTCATTATTCAGCAACGCGAACGCGACAAATTTGCACCGCAATTCAGTGTTAAGAATTTGGAGATTTTTATGCTCAATATACAACCTAACTTATCAAAAATCACACAATCGCAGGGGTTTAAAAACCTCGCCTATGCCATTCGCATGGCAACCGTAGAAGCCCAACGCCGCAGTTTAAAGAAAAATGCTGGCAAATATCCTGTGCTGTATGAAAAGCGTTACGGCTTGGGCCAAGAATTGACACGTAAAGCTGCTTATCGAGCTGAGTTTATCAAGGCATTATCCGAATTCGTGCTGAGTTATAACAGCGAAAATGCTCGCGTGCGTGACCGTTTGGATAAGCAAGAAAAACCAAATACAAAAGGATTACGCAATGATATTCACACAGATGACCTCAATGAATTATTTGCATTGATGGATGAATTTGGTGATTCTCATATGATCGCCAGTTTGCTGGTGGCATATGGATACGCCAGTAATTATCAACGTTCAGAAGAAAAGCCCTTTCATGACCCCGATGACGATCTATTACCAAATCAGAGCGCAGATGATGATCAAACTCTAGGCGATGATGATTAAGACTAAAAACACAAACTCATTAAAAAAAGCTGCAAACCAGCCATAAAAAAACAAAAACATGAACACAAACTCTTCTATTTACGCAATTTCGATTTCGGCACAAGCGATTTTAGACATGCACTCGTTGAATAATGAAGGCGGCGAAGGCAACCAAATTCAAACCCGCATGGTGACAGTGTTAGGTGCAGATGAAAAACTGCATAGCGTTAATGCCATCAGTGGCGACATGTTCAAACATATCCAAAGTGAGCATTTGCATCGGTTAGCAACGGCTGAAGGGCTACCACTATCTGTTGGAGCACATCAACTGAATGCCAACCGCATTAATTATGACATTAAAAACAACAAAAACGTGCTTGATGCTTTGACTAAAGCCAAAAGCAATGCTGGTGAGCTAGATTATGTTTTGCAAACGTGCGCCATAACGGATATGGCCGGAGTGCTTATCACCGAAGGAAAACGGTCATTGCCACGCAAAAGTGTGGTCGAATTTGGTTGGGTAGTCGGCATCCCGGGCCAAGTCGAAACCGATACATTTTTTCATGTTAAGTATGAGGCCGAGCGCGGCGGGGATAGCGCCTCAGTTGATAATTCTGGCTCGATTTCAGGCAAACAAACCCCATTTCATCGCCCAGCATCTTCTGGGGCCTATGCCATTGTGCTAAATATTGAGGCTTCGCGGGTTGGTTTTAATGATATTTCGCAAAAATATGCTATCAGTGAAGCTGATCGGCAAAAACGATTGCGGATATTGCTTGAAAGCGTTTTGCACACATTCATTTCGCCCGAAGGCGCAATGCGCAGCACCCAAAATCCACATATTGTTGGATTAAAAGGGGTAATTACCGTTAGCCGTGATGTTGTACCTGCACCTTGCGTTTCTCCGCTTAAATCTAATTTCGCAGAGGATGTCAAACGAATCAGTACAGCCCTTAACACCTTACGCCCCAACGCTATCGAAGTATTCGCTTTTGATTCTGTAGGCGAATTTACTGAAAAGCTGGCTTCTTTAATCCACACAGCATCACCAATGAATTTGCCGGTGGCAAACTAATCAGGGGGCAAAATGTGGATCATAGCTGAATATGAAGCAGCAAGTTTGTTTTCGCTCAAGCTTAGCTCAGCAACAACGTCAGGGGGAAAATCATTATTAATACCCACCCCTTATGCTATCAAAATGGCATTATTAGATGTTGCGTGCCGAATTTGGGGCGTTAATATCGCGCAACAACGTTGGCCCATCATTCGAGACTTCAAAATCGCCATTCGCCCATCACCTACAGCACTCGTTAGCAATGTTTTCCAACGAGTGCTCAGGGCACGGCGCGGCGATTCAGAAGAAAATGAAGATGCTGGTTTCTTTCAACGAACAATAGGATATCGGGAATATGTTTCTTTACATGGAAGTATGTCAATTGCATTAGGCTGGCAAGCAGATGTAATACATGAATGGGCAATTGATCTGATGCTTAATATAAATTATTTGGGGAAACGCGGCGGGTTTATCCAATTGCAAACTATTCCTGAAGTTACCCAGCAAATACCTAATTCATTTATCACATTAACAGAGAGCCAATCTTCTTTTTCGATAAATGGCACATTACAGGTGCTAGATGATTGCGAAAAGAGCTTAACGTTTGCCAAAGCCAATATCTATAGCGATGAAAAAATAAAATCGGATAAAGACCGTGTATTACGCCATATCGTCGTACCGTATAAATTGAAGCGTGCCAGTAAATCTTTTACATGGTATGAAACGGTAGAGACGGGTCGGTGACCCGTCTCCCGCGGCTTTCGACCTTCTACGCAAAACAACGGGTAAATATCCATGACGATGATTTTATTTGGCGCATCACAACAAAGACGGGTCGGTGACCCGTCTCTACGACGATATTCGATGTTTTACGACAAAAAACGAGAAAATCAATGACGATATTTATCGATATGGCGCATCACATTGTAGAGACGGGTCGGTGACCCGTCTCCCGCGGCTTTCGGCCTTCTATGCAAAACAACGGGTAAATATCCATGACGATGATTTTATTTGACACATCACCACAAAGACGGGTCGCCGACCCGTCTCTACGACGACATTCGATGTTTCATGACAAAAAACGAAAAAATCAATGACGTTATTTATTGATATGGCGCATCACATTGTAGAGACGGG
>CAMDWA010000121.1 GCA_945877855.1 Thermoflexus hugenholtzii JAD2
TCCATCAATTCGCGGCTGACGGTTTTGCCAGTGGTGTCGCTGTGGTCGTGGCGATTGACCCCCTTGATCATGACGGCTTTGCCATTCACCAACATTTGGCGGTGCGCAATTTCAACCCGCCGAAAGCCAATATTGAGGCCGGTATGTTGCGCGCCGTCGGGGGTGCGTAAGCTGACCACCAACCGATACAAATGTGGGGTTTCGGCTGTCCACAATTTGGGTGCTTTTACCGTGCCAGTCAATTCAATCGCTTCATCTTGCGTCAGCTCAAAATATTTGTGCAAGGGGCGATTGGCATTATTGCCACGTAGCGGTTCAGCAAAAACTGCTTTGCCGCTTGGGTCAAACAGTTGCGCCTCTAGCTCACATGAGGGTTGATCGGAGCCGGGCAACCCGACTTTACAAGCCACGCGCAATACTGCGCTCTTCAAGTTTTGGCTCAAATCCGTTCTGGCAAAGACATCTTGCAAATGCACTTTGGGTTCAGCGATCAACATGACATCACGGTGAATACCGGCCTGCCACCAATGGTCTTGGTCTTCGACAAAGCTGGCATCAGAATAGCGCAAATTGATGACGGTCAATTGGTTGGATCGCCCCCAAATGAGATGTGGGGTGATGTCAAATTCTGCCGCCGTGCGTGAATCTTTGTTCATGCCAACGGCTCGCCCATTAACATAAACATAATAGGCCCCTTCGCAACCCGCAAAATGGATGACCACGCGCTTGTCTTGCCAGCTTGGGTCTACCTCAAACTGTGTGCGATAAATGCCGGTTGGGTTTTCATCGGGCACGGTGGGCGGTGGGTTGGCAAATGGCATTTGCACATTGGTGTAATGGGGGCGCACTGCCACGCTGTCGAGCGGCGTGTTCAACAATTGCATCGTCCAATTGCCCGGCACCGTGAGGGATATCCACGCCGCATTCGGGTCGCCAAGCCCGGCGGCCAATTCAGGGCGGTTCACCAGTTGAAAATCCCATTCGCCGTTAAGCGACTTGACCCAAGGCGAGGGTGAATCGGCGCGGCGGGCTGCTTCGGCGCTGGGGTAGGGCAACAGGGTGGCGCGCGGGGGCAATTTGTTTAAATTGGTAAGTTGTGGGTTTTGCCAGCTTGGCTGGTTTGCAATTGTGAGCATTTTGGGGGGCTATTTTAGCGTCATTTAGCGCCCTCGCTATAATCACTCAACTTCATGCCAACTATTGCATCGCGCATTCGTCGCGCCCGTGTTAACACACAAAACTGGTTTCGTCGCCGCCGCAAGTTGCCACCTTATATCGTGATTGATCTTGATGGCGAGATTAGCGATTTTCCGGCTCCGGCCCCGCCCTTGCCGCGTTTTATCGCCAAACGCTTGCCTATTGGCGGCGGTGGCCTCAGCATCAGCGAGCTTAAACGCACGTTTGAGCAAATTGCGGCTGATGATCGGGTGCAAGGGGTGGTGTTGCGCATCGAATGCGCCGCATCTGGGGCCATTTACCAAAGCTTGCGCGGGCTGTTACCCATTCTGCAAGACAGCGGTAAAAAAGTAATTGCCTATGCCAACCATTTTGGGCCGTATCAATATTATTTGGCGTGTGCGTGCGACCAAATTATCATGCCGCCCAGTGCCGAATGGGCCGTGTTGGGCATGCATCAAGAATATGTATTTTTAAAGGATGCGCTCGACCAAGTGGGGGTGCAATTTGAGGTGGTGAATGTCTCGCCCTTTAAATCGGCGGGCGACCAAGTGACGCGCAACGATTTTTCGGAGGAGTCGCGGGCACAGGCCGAATGGCTGTTGTCGGCGTTTTTTGATGAATTGGTGGCAGGGATTGCCAAGGGGCGCAAATTGCCCGAAGCGCGGGTGCGTGAATTGATCGACACTGGCCCATTTGCCGCCGCAGACGCAGTAAAGCATGGTTTGATTGACGCGGCGTTGTATGAAGATGAGTTGGAATATTATTTGTTGGGGTCATTGCCTGCACCCGAAGCTGATATTGTGCATAACGAAACAAAATTGCAACGCTTGTGGGCGCGGTTGAGACGAAAAAATCAGACGCAAGCCACGAGTGATGCGTCAATCCCTAACCCCCAATCCCTCATCCCGACCTTGCCCCCTGACCCGCGTTTTATCTTGCTCGATGAGGCCCGCAAGGCGCTGTTGGTTCCGCATATCGAATTTGCCAGCAAATTTATTGGCATTGTGGGGGTCGAGGGCATGATTGTGGAGGGCAAGAGCCAAAACGCGCCTGTGCCGTTGCCAATTTTTGGCTCGAAGATGGCTGGCTCAGACAGCATTGCCCAAGCCTTGCGCAAGGCCGAGCAAGATGATAAATTGGCGGCGGTGATCTTGTATGTCAACTCGCAAGGTGGCTCGGCTTTGGCCTCAGATTTGATTGCGCGTGAGGTGCGGCGGGTGATGAAAAAGAAGCCGGTGGTGGTGTATATGAGCAGCGTGGCGGCATCGGGTGGCTATTTTGTAGCGGCGTTGGCCAAGCATATTGTGGCGCAACCGTTGACAGTGACGGGCAGCATTGGGGTGATCATCACCAAACCCAATACGGGTGGGGTGGATGAGAAACTGCGTTTGCATCGTGCTGCGCTACAACGCGGGGCGCGGGCGGGCATGATGACGATCTCGCGCCCATTCAGCCCCGACGAGCGTGACGCGGTGAAAGCCTCGATGAGCAAGGTGTATGATGATTTTAAGCGGGTGGTGGCTGAGGGCCGCACTCTCGATTTTGACGCACTTGAGCCGATTTGTGGGGGGCGGGTATGGACCGGCGCGATGGCGCACGAGCGCAAATTGGTTGACACCTTGGGCGGTTTTAGTGAGGCAATGGCACAGGCGCGGGCCTTGGCCGGCTTGCAGGGTGAGGTCGATACGGGTAAACGGGTGGGGGCTATGATAGTACAACCGCCCAAAGAATGGCAGTTGCCGCCCATGTTTCCAATCAACCCAGCCCAATGGGTGACCCATTCGCTGCAATTTTGGCGCAAACACCTTGCCCACACCGCCACATGGCTGCTGTTGCCGTGGGAAAGTCGGTAAAGGGTTGCAAGTGGCAAGTGGCAAGTGGCAAGTGGCAAGTCAAAACCTGCAACCTGCAACTTGCAACCTGCCCCTTCCCATTGAAGTTAAAATCAAGCCCGATAAAATTTTGTAAGGATAATTGACGAATGAAAGAAGTAACTGTAGCGGTCGTGCAAATGGACACGATCTTGAATGAACCAGATAAGAATTTAGCCAAGATGTCGGACTTTGTCCGCAAGATCACCAGCGAACAAAAAGTAGATGTTATTGTATTTCCAGAGTTGGCGGTGACAGGCTATGAATGTGGTGTGCGGTTTGTGCAATTGTCGCAACGCGCTCCCGGGCCAAACGCCAATGTTATGGCGCAACGTGCCCAAGACACCGGCACGCATATTGTGTTTGGCATGCCCAGCAAAGAGCGGGTCGAGAGCATTTTGTTTAACTCAGCGATCATGGTTGGCCCAGAGGGTGATCTGATCCAAAATTATCGCAAAATTCATTTGCATGGCGAAGAACAAATGCAATTTCGCCCGGGCTTCAAGCTCGAGCCAATCGAGTTGCCGATTGGTGTCGTCGGCTTGCAAGTGGGTTGGGACATTATGTATCCTGAAGGCTGTCGCTCGTTGTGTTTGGATGGGGCTGAGTTGATTTTGGTGAGTGCAGCATGGGACAAGGGCCGAGCTGCTGAATGGCGCACCTTGCTTTCGGCTCGGGCGACCGAAAACGCGTGTTTTGTGTGTGCTGCCAATCGCATTGGCGAAGAACCCGCCACCACGTTTTGTGGCGAAAGTATGATCATTGGCCCACGCGGGCAAGTGATTGTCGACATGGTCGAGCCGACCGAAGGCTATATTGTCGCCAAACTTAGCATCGATGAGACCCGCCGCGTGAAGGAAGAAAGCCAAATTTTCCAAACGCGCCAGCCCACTAGCTATCGCAGTGTGGTTAAGCGCTATTAGGCAGCAAAGATGAAGGCCGATTTCACCATCTCTCCCCAAGCGTAGCTCGGGGAGAGATGGTGAAATCGGTCTTATCTTTTATTGTGTTTCGACAATCTTCAGATGATATTTCCATGAAGATTCTTTGCGCCTATTTTCGGCGGTGAAGGCCATCACATAGTAACGACCGGGTTGCGGGTTGTCTATGCCAATGACATAAGGTGTAAATGCGGGTTGGGTTTCGCCAAAAACGCGGGCGATGCCACATGCACTGGCAAAAAAGCGAGTGCGATCAAACGATTCAATCGGCGTGCCCTCGACATAACAATCATCTTCAAATGAGCCGGGGGTGCTTGGCACTGGGGCGGCGCGTTGATAATAGACTTGTAATTGTGCGCCGGTCCATTCTTCTACCACTGGCCCACCCATGATGATAACGACACTCGGTGATGATGGCAGCACATCGAAATAGAACCAGTCGGCATCATCTACTTCTTCGACCCCATCTCTAAAAATGGTCGTTTCGGCGGTTAATGCTTCGTGAATATCATCGTAACTGAGTGGCCCATTGGCAAAAACATAGCCAGCGCGACGAATCCTTTTGCGTTCTAAGCCATCGACAGCGGCATTTTTGGCGTGGTTTGGTTCGCGTTCTGGGCCTTGTAGCAAATCTGCATTGCGGCGATTGAGCGAAAGCGGCATAAATTGTTTGCGGGCCGTGACAAATGGGATATCGGGCGTGGCGGTGGGTGCGGCAACAATCGGGGTGCTGGTGGGCGCATTTGAGGTTGGGGTAGCGGTGGCGCTGGATTGGTTAAAGGTGCTGACAAATTTAGGGATCGGGCTGCCGGTTTTTGTGCCATTGCCCAATTGCCCATCAAAATTGTTGCCCCAACACTGAATGGTTTGATTGGTTAACAGGGCGCAGGTGAAATTGCCATAATAAATGGTGGTGTTATTTGAGCGGCTGGTGGCATAAAACGGGCCAGCCCCGATCACGCTGGCCGATCCGCCTAAACCAGCAACGATGGCGGGGGTATTGCTATTGGCATACCCGCCCGTGCCCAATTGTCCTTGGCTATTTAACCCCCAACAACGCACCCCGCCGTTGTTGACAATGGCACACGTATGATAGCGCCCGGCGGCAATGCTGGTGACATTGGTCAAGCCCGTTACCTCAACGGGGGTGGCGCTGCTCGTTGTGCTGCCATTGCCCAATTCGCCGCTGTTGTTGATGCCCCAACATTTGACTTTGCCGTTTTGCAGCAAGGCGCAGATATGTTCGCCATTGCCGCTGATGGCGCTTACGCCTTCGCTTAGGTTACCGACCTCGACTGGGGTTGGGCGGAAGATATTTTCGGGATCATTGGGATATTGCCGCCCCCAACATTGCACTTTGCCAGCTTGGGTTAGCACACACGTAAAGCGTATGCCCGTAATCACTTGTTTGACATTGCTAATATTGGGCACATCGGTTGGGCGCAAAATCGGGGTCTTTTGGCTGGGGTGTCCCGCCTCGCCGTTTTCGTTGCGGCCCCAACATTTAAGGGTGCGGGTTGCAGTGACAAGACAAGTGTGACCATACCCACCTGCCATTTGCAAACCACCCGCCGCTTCTGGAATATTGACTGGGGTGAGCGCTTGCGCCGTCCCGCCGTTGCCAATTTGACCAAACGTGTTGCCGCCCCAACAAAAAACGCCAGCATCGGCAATGGCGCAGGTGTGGTTTTCACCTGCCGCCAATTGTTTGACATTGCTCAGATTACTCACGGCGACTGGTGTGGTGCTGGTGCTTTCATTGCCATTTCCCAATTTGCCGCCAGCCCCCCAGCATTTCACTGTGCCAGTGGTTAAAATGGCGCAGGCATGATGCCCAGCGACCGCCAGAC
Source organism: Thermoflexus hugenholtzii JAD2 (assembly GCA_945877855.1). GTDB lineage: Bacteria > Chloroflexota > Anaerolineae > J036 > Brachytrichaceae > AQU-03. Next base: position 5,842 of record CAMDWA010000121.1, read on the forward strand.
CCGTGGCTGCGTCATCCAAAATGGCATTGACGGGTTGCACTTCTGACCATATCGAGGGTTGCAAATTGGGTAGATTGAGCGCGGCACTTACGGTCAGAACCGATGCAATGGCGATTTGTTTATAAGATGCTTTATTTTTATTCATGAATTACCTCTTGAAAAGCGCGGGTGGCGCGTGGTTTGGTCGGCTCGGCTGGGGGGGATGTGGGTTGCTGCGCTGGCGGCGCTGTTGGCTGTTGCGCAGGCGGTGATGTAGGTTGTTGTGCCGGGGGCGAAGTGGGCGGCGGCGAGGTTGGTGGGGGTAATGGGGTTGCCGTTGGTTGCGGAGCTGCTGTTGGTGGTACTCGTGTGGCAGTAGGTGGCACACGGGTCGCTGTCGGCGGTACACGGGTTGCTGTTGGCGGTGGCGGCGCGGGGGGCACGGTGGCCAAACTAGGGGTGGCGGTTGAGGTTGGGGCGATGGGGGCCAGTGTTGGGGCATTAAGCGTTGGCACTAAAGTGCTGATGGGCAATGGTGTCGCTGATGGCGCTGGGCTAGCTACGATGATATTGGCAGTAGCCGGTGGGGCGGTGTTTGGCAATAGGGCTGTTGTCGCACTTGGCGCAAGGGTGATGGGTGCGGCGGTGGCCCGATTTGCGCCGTCGCCAACGCCATTGTTATTTTGATTGATATTGGCAAATAACAAGATGCCGCCTCCCATTAACATAGCCACAGCCGCGCCACCAATGGCTAATAGGGTGGTTGGCACAGCCCGTTTGGGGCTGGGGGCGGTGACCCGCTGGTTGTTGAGGGCAGACACAAACTCGCCTACCGTTTGATAACGATTTTGCGGTAATTTCGCCATCGCCTTTTCAACCACGGCCATCAGGTTGGTTGGCAAATTGGCGCGATGTTGGGTGAGGGGTGGCGGCGCTTCATGCACGTGTTTATACATCAGCGACATCGGGTCGCTTGAGGTATAAGGCGGTTTGCCAGCCAATAACTCATACAAAATCACGCCGAGCGAATAAATATCGCTGCGGAGATCAAGCTCTTTGCCCAAGGCCTGTTCGGGTGACATATATTCTGCCGTGCCCATGATGGTTGAGGTGCGGGTGAGGCGGGTGCTGGCTTGGGCTTGGGCCAAACCAAAATCACTCAGCACAAAACGCCCATCTTCGGCAATGAGCACATTGCCGGGTTTGAGGTCGCGGTGAACGATACCTTTGCTGTGGGCATATTCGAGCGCCGATGCAATTTGGCGGATGATTTCGAGTGCTTTATCGACCGGTAAAATCTCACCAGCGTCTTGGGTGCGTTTGAGCAACGCGCCTAAGGTGCCGCCGGGCAAATAGGTCATGACCAAATAGTGCATGCCGTTGGCGGTGTCGGTATCGAGCACGCCGGCGATGTGTCGGTGTTCGAGCGCGGCCAAGGCTTGGCCCTCGCGCCGAAAACGGGTGACAAACACCTCATCTGCCGCCAAATGCGGGTAAAGCACCTTGATGGCAACATCGCGGTTAAGCACTGGCATGGTCGCCAAATACACCTCGGCCATGCCGCCATTGGCTAAAAAGCGTTTGATCTCATATTGACCGAGGTGTTGACCGGGTTGTAATAACATATTAATAGGCGTTAAACTTCAACTTCACCCGCGGGCCAAGCCCAATCACCGAGCCTTTGTCGAGCATGGCTTGCCCCCCTTTGGGCAGTTTGGTGCCATTGACAAACGTGCCATTGGTGCTGTTGTCATCGCGGATATGCCAAGCGTTATTGGTGTAAATAAAGGTGGCGTGAACACTTGATACCCCCAAGGTTTTATCGACCGGCACTGTGGCTTGGGCGGCTGAATCGCGCCCGATGCTAAAGGGCGATTTGTTAATATTTAATTTATAGGCCACGCCTGCCGGTTCAATCAATGTCACCATTGCTACACTGGTTGGGATGGAATTGGCAACCGGGTTGTTGCCGCTATTTGATGAATCACCGACGCTGGGTATTTTTACTATTTTGGCTTTGATGGGTTTGGTTTGCAAGCCCATTGCCACCTCACGCGGGCCGATTTTTGGCCCGCGTGAGGTAACACGCAAGATGGCGAATAAGCCAATCCCGCCCAACAGCACCACACCCAACACCCCCACCGCAATCAGCGGCGATTCGCGCAAGGTCGAGGTGATGGCAGCCATAAAGACCGCCCAGCCTCCGACCGGCACATAGTCAAATGTAAACGGGGTGCTGCGGATGGGTGGCACATCGCTGCCATAACGCCCTTCGGCAACAACTTTATATTTGCCTTGTGCCAAACCAATTTTGCTATAGGTGGGCAGCACAAAATAATCGGTTAGGCGCTCGGCGCTGGCCTCAGCGCCGTTGATCGTAACATTTTGCTCATTTTGCAAAAATACGCGGTAACTCGAAATACCTTCCGGGTCATCGATCTTGAGCAATACGCGCAGGTCGGGTTGGGTGCTATCGGGTTGTTTGATCTCTAAAATTTCGAGCTTAAGTGGCACTGGGTCAAAGGTAAATTCGACTGGCCCGATGCGCCCTACCTCATTGCCTAATTTATTTTTGGCGATGATCGTTAACTGATATTTTTTGCCCGGCCTCAAGTTGGGAAACGGCACAATATTTTTGGCAAAGTCGTTTTTATCGGCATCGAGCGGTTGGGTTGCGACGGTATCACCCGTGACCGGGTCTTTAATGTTGACCTCAAGCGTTTTTAGCGATTCTTTGTTGGTGATGTTTAAATTGAAGCGAATGCCATTTGATGTTGAGCCGACCACGCCAGCCAATTCAATTTTGGCTGGGGCTGGCAAGGGGTTGCCCGGGTAATCGAAGGTGAAATTGTGCGATGCCTCGATGCCATTTTTAAAACGCACAATTAATTCGGCTTTTTGGGGCTTTTCTTTCGGGTAAATCGAGCGTTCTTCATTAAAGCGGGCCACCCATTGTGCGCGAAAAATCGGCAACATTTTGATCAGCGCATATTCTGGGTTATTAATATCACCCAAAATGCTGAGGCCGCTGGTAGGGCTGGTGTATTGCTCTAAATCGGCTTGAGTGACACCGTTGCTGGTGCTAATGGCAAAAATGGGGATTTGGCGCGAGGCAGCAAAATTGACGATATTTTGGGTGCTGTCGCTGCCACAACCGGCCTCGCGGCCATTGGTAATGATTAGCACTGCCTTGGGGACGGGTGCGTTTTCGAGCTGGGCCAAGGCACGCGCCACGCCAGTGTTTAAACACAAGCGCCCGCCCGCTTTATTGGTAATCTGCGCCATGTCGGTCTCGAAGATTTTTAAATCTTTCTGCTTTTCTTTGGCATACGTGATCTGCTCGCCAACCCCATAAACCGAGACTAATGAGTTGCCGATGCGCCCGATGGTTTGGCCCAGCGCCGCCGCCACCCGTTTGAAATTGGCCTCATTCAGCGAACCGCTGGCATCGAGCACCACCGCCAATTGCAATTCTTGTGAGGTGACGGGTTTGAGCACACCGCCGGTGTATGAGTCTGTGCCAATTTTTAGCGTTACACGTTCAACATCAATATCGACAACGGTGCCTTGGGGGTCTTGGGCCACAAATGGCACATCGAGGCTGATGGCGGGTGAGCCTTTGACCACTACAGCTTGGGTTTTAGGGTTGCCCAGTCGTTGAATGGCGAGTTGGGTTTGTGCGGCGCTTGGGCCGGGCATATTGGTGAGTAGCACGGCGGCGACGCAACTGATTGAGAACAATAGTCTTTTCATTGTTTAATTAGTGCTGAGTGAAAAGTGGAAAGTGCAAAGTGTAAAGTAGAAAGTAGTGATGGTGTTTTATTCATCATGGCTTATGCCTCCATCGGGTTTAGTTGGTTGGGCGGGTGGCGCGGGTGGCTTAGGTAATGGCAGAATTGCAGGTCGAATTGGGGTGCGCGTTGGCGTGGCAGGTATGGGTGAGGCGCTGGCGGTAGCAACGAGGCTTTTGGTCGGCGTAGCTGCAATGAGGAAATTGGTTTCATTGGGTGTGTTGGTTGCGGCGATGCTGGCTTCGGTTTTGCTAATCGTATTCGTGCTTGTTGGGGTTGCCGTTGTCTTGATCTGCGTGTTTGGCGTGTTGGGTTTGGGGGTAGGTGTTTTGTTGATGGCTGTAGCGGCGACGGTCACATTTGGGCGCTGGGTGGCGGCTAACACGGCGGCAGTGGCTGCCAATGTTGGCGCCAAGGTCGAAGTGGCCCCCGGGCTATTTGTTGCAGCTTGTGTTGGGGTGATAGCTTCAGGTGTGTTGACAATGGTTGCTGTCACATTTTGTGTGGGTTGGGGGGGCTGTGATGCCACCGGCGCGGGTGCAGTTTGGGCGTTATCGCCGATATTTGAATTTACTTTGGGTCGATTTTGCATCCACAAAATCAGGGCAATGATGCCGAGGACGGCTAAGACCAATCCCCCTACCACCAAGAGCATAGACGCACGTTGTTGTTTGTCGGCTTTGGGCACTTGCCCATAATTGAGCACAACGGCAGTGGTATTGTCGGTGGTGGTGGGCAATGCGGCTTTGACCAAAGCCTTGGCGGCATCGCCGGGGTTGCGGTTGGCCTGCATAATTTCAGCCATTTTGGCATCATTCAGCGTGCCATACAAGCCATCCGAACATAACAACAGCCGATCACCGGCCTGCAAAATGCGTTTGTTAGACTCTGGGGTGTTGTTTGAGGCGCTGCCCAATGAGCGGGTGACGACCACACGCATGGCGCTGATGTGGGCTTCTTCTTCGGTCAATACACCGGCTGCCACTTGCTCGGCCACCCAGCTATGGTCGCGGGTGACGCGCTCGATATTGCCATTGGCATGAAATAAATAGGCGCGGCTGTCGCCGACGTGGGTGGTGTAAAGCTGCCCATTGCGCACAATCGCTGCCACAACCGTCGTCGCCATATGGGCGTTTTCGGCAATGTTGAGCGCCTCGGCTTTTACTTTGTGGTTGGCGTGGTGAATGGCGGCTTCGAGGGCTGAGGTGGTGTCATCGTCGCCGTTATTGATCGCTGGGCTGATGGTTTTGTCGGCAGATTCATCGGCCTCTGTTGGCACGCCATTGTAATAACATTCGAGCGTGGTTTGGGCTGCGATGCGGGCGGCAGTTTGCCCCCCCACTTCGCCCCCAACCCCATCACATACCACCAAAGCAATGCCTCGCTCGCGGATGCGCGGGTCATCTTTCGGCACGAGGGCCGCCACATCTTGGTTCTCTTTGCGCGGGCCAAGCCCTGATGCGCCGCCCCATTCACAGGGCAGTTGGGTGCTTATATTGATTGGGAGTTCTTGGGTGGATGCCATAGACTTAGAATAACAACGACTTATTAATGTATGCTACCTTTTTATTGTCCCAATGTCATGAGTCATCATCCCTAAAAATTGGGATGTTTGGCGAGTGTGGCATGGGAAGCCATGTTGGGTGATGTAAAATTTCACATGTTGAAGCTTTGAGCCGCGAGCCGTGAGCCATGAGCCATGAGCCATGAGTTTAAGTCGTGGCTCATGGCTCACTGCCCACAGTTCACGGCTCATGGCTCAAAGCTCACGGCTATAAAACTTACAACATGCTCAACTACCTCCTCCAACGATTTTGGCAAGCCTGCTTGGTGTTAATCGCCGTCAGCATCTTGAGCTTTGTGCTAATCTATTTATCGGGTGACCCGATTGCGGCACTGATACCGCTAAACGCGCGGCAAGAGGATATCGACAATATTCGGCGGGCTTACAACCTTGACCAACCGCTCATCACCCAATATTGGTTGTTTTTGGGCAAGGCTTTGCAGGGCGATATGGGTGAGTCGTTTCGTTATCGCACCGATGCCTTGCGTTTGGTGTTGGGGCGTTTGCCAAATACCATGTTATTGGCTGGCGCGAGTTTGTTGTTGTCGTCCATCATCGCGTTTCCGCTCGGTATTTGGGCAGCGCGTAGCAAATTCAGCCCCAGCCGCTGGCATCTGCTCGATAACTTCATTTCAACTGGGTCGTTATTATTGTTGTCGTTGCCTAGTTTTTGGTTGGGTGTGTTGCTCATTTTGGTGTTTGCTGGGGCGCTGCGTTGGCTACCGGCTTCTGGTGCAGGCACATTTCAGCAGCTTATTCTGCCCACCATTACCGTCAGCGCGTTTTCGACTGGCTTGCTGGTGCGGCTCATTCGCCGCTCGGTCTACGATACCTTCAAACAACAATTTGTAGTAGTGGCGCGTAGCAAAGGTTTGGCTGAGCAATGGGTGGCGTGGCGGCATGTGTTGCCCAATGCCATCATCCCGGTGATTACGGTCATGGGCTTGCAATTTGGCGCATTATTGGGCGGCTCGGTGGTGGTCGAGACGGTGTTTGCGTGGCCCGGGGTGGGTTGGCTGATGATTCAGGCGGTTGAATCACGTGATCTGCCGATTATTCGGGCGGCGGTGCTGATTTTGTCGTTGTTTATTGTGTTGATTAATTTGGGTGTGGATGTGTTGTATACCATTCTTGACCCGCGTATTAAGTTGGGCAAGGCATAAGTCATGAGTCATGACTCATGACTCATGCGGCGTCAATCAACCAACCAACTATTTAACTATTCAACTCGTTTATGTTTTTTAAACAAATTCGTAAATCACCGGCATTCTTGATCGGCAGTCTGATTGTGGTGATGGTAGCCACGGTGGCGCTGGTATCGATGGTATGGACACCACAGCCGCCGCAACAACAAGAGCTATCGCGCAGTCTATTGCCGCCGTTTTGGATGCCGGGCGCACAATCGGGTTTTGCGTTGGGCACGGATCTGAACGGGCGCGATTTGCTCAGCCGCATCATGACTGGGGCACGGTCGGCTCTGTTTGTCGGCATCACATCAGTCTTTATTGGCGGCAGCATTGGGCTGGTGTTGGGGTTGTTGGCCGGTTATTTTGGCGGCTGGGTCGAGTCGGTCATCATGCGTTTGGTCGATATTCAATTGTCGTTGCCCGGCGTGTTGTTGGCGATTGCCATTTTGGCGGCCATTGGCAAAGGCTTGGGCAATGTGGTGTTGGTGTTGGGCTTGGTCAGTTGGGTGCAATATGCGCGGGTGGTGCGTGGCTCGACCTTGGCGGTGCGCCAACGTGAATTTGTGCAGGGGGCGCAGGCGATTGGGGCCGGACATTGGGATATCATTCGCCGCCATATTGTGCCCAATATTATGCCGCCCTTGTTGGTGGTGGCGACGGTGAATGTTTCATCTAATATTTTGGCCGAGGCCGCGTTGAGTTATCTTGGCGTTGGGGTCAGCCTATCTACCGTGACATGGGGCGGCATGTTGAATGAGGGCCGCGCCGTGTATGAATTGGCATGGTGGAACGCCGTTTGGCCCGGTCTCGCCATTGTGTTGATTGTGTTTGGCATTAATTTGTTGGGAGATGGGTTGAGTGAGGATTAGAAGGGACGAGGGGC
>CAMDWA010000122.1 GCA_945877855.1 Thermoflexus hugenholtzii JAD2
CTGGAGTTTGGCAGTTTCAGAGGTCAAAAAAAGAAAGGGAGAAAGCTAACGGAAGTAAAGTAAGGGGTATGAAAGACACAAACCAAACGCCCGTTAGCAATGAAAAGAATACCACAAAAGCAGTAGGTGAGCAGGAAGTAGGGGAAGTGATCAGCGTGTGGGCTGAAGTGGTAAAACTGTTAGAAAGACACCGACACGAGTTCAAACAAGAGCGGACATTCCGTCGGATGGTGGTCATGATAATCGGGGTGATCATTTCACTAGGACGACACACGATGAGCCAAATGATAACAAGTGTGGGCTACAACCAACAAGATTGGAGTAGTTGGTATCGGATGTTGCGAGGGGAGCGATTTAAGGAAGAAGATTTGAGTCAACGGCTGATGGAGCAAACGCTTGAACATGTGAAAGAAGATGAACAGTATGTGATAGCAACAGATGCCACGCACATTGGGCGCAGCAGCAAAACAATGGCTGGCACAAGTTGGGTGCGGGGGTTTGTAACGGCAGTATTTGATCGAGGGTTACAGCGAGCACAGCGGTTTGTGACATGTGTATGGATGCCCAAGATAGAAGAAGGGGGGTATAGCCGTGCCATACCGATACGGATGCTGAGCGCGTTTAGCAAGACGGCCGCAAAATCAAGTGAAGCGGTGCGCACAGAATATGAAGCTGGCTTAGCATTTGCGCAGTGGACCCGGCAATTAATGGATGGGGCCAAACGCACGAAACAACAAGTGTTGTGGATAGCCGACGGGGCATATGACAAGGTAGAAGTATGGAGAAACCTGCCAGATCGGTTGATTTTGTTAGTGCGAACAGCCAAAAACCGTGTATTGTATGAACTGCCCGGGGCATATATTGGCAAAGGCAGACGAAATGTAAAATATGGCAAGCGTGCCCCGACCCCCAATGATCATCTCAACGATCGCAGCGGCTGGGCGAATGATACGATTCAGGTGCGGGGGCGTAAAATCAATATTCGTTGGAAACGGGTGGGACCGTTCCTGCGTCAAGGCGTGAGTGAGTTGCCAGTTTATTTGCTGGTCTGTGGCGGCGCATCATGGACCAGCGGCAAAGGCAAACATCGCAACCATTATCGAAAGCCAGCTTTTTACTTGATGAATGCCCTCAAAATGGGTGACACATGGACCCCAGCCATCAGTGAAAGAGCGATGCTGGCATGGGTGTGGCAACGTTGGGAAATCGAAGTCACCCACCGTGAAATGAAGACCGGATTTGGGGTGGGTGAAATGCAATGTTGGAACCCTGTCTCTGCTGTGCTGTCGGTGCAATGGATGGTGTGGGTCATGGGGGTGTTGATGTTGGCGGCGTATCGTGCTTGGGGCATTGTGCGAGTGAAACCGGCTCCAGTTTCGGCTTGGCATTTAAAAGTTAAGCGCTGGAGTTTCAATACACTTTGGCGTTCATTGCGTCGTGACCTTGCCCGCATCCCCGACTTTAACCCGATTTTACGTCCTACATGCGTCAAATCGACTCAATCTCCACAGAATTTTGCCTTTCTAGCGCAAGCTGCGCTCAATTGTGTGCGTGGTTGAGCTAGGTTTCACCTTTTTTTACTTGTTTTCATCTTTTTTGCTCAAGTTTTTGCCCTTGAGCCGATATGCTGTTTTTCAGTGCATTCGCCTATCTCTTTTGATGTCAGATTGTCTTGCGCTGGAAGTGCCAAACTCCAGTATCCGTGTGTCAGCTTCGCTGACACACGGATAGTGAATTCAGCATAAATTGATTTTAACCATGAAAATAAAAATAACGAGGCTGGTTAAACCAGCCTCGTTATTTTTATTTTCGTCTTATCAAACGCGGGGTCAGCCACAACATCCACAATGCTACCAAAGCATAACGCAACACACGAAAGAGCAGCCCAAGCAATTCAGGGTCACGGGGAAAAATCGCTCGCAACCCCATCCACAAAACAAAACCGCCTAATACGCTAATGGCAAATTGCACCCAACGCATTTGCGGTGATGGCGGTTTAATCGTTGGCATGGCAACCAAACGATAAAGCATTTTGTCGTCAATAAACAACGGTTGCTTCACCATACCATAGGCAATCACACTGCCGATTAACAAACCAGCCACCGTGCCCACTTCATTTAAACGACGGGCCTCTTGGTTATATTGCGCCCATGCTTGCGGGTCTTGGCTAGGCGCAATACTGGCCTGCACCAACAAGCCAATACAAATCAGCCCCAATGCCGCCATGCCGCCCGCCCCCAATGCCAAATTGATGCGACTACGCATCAGCCACCGCTCGGCGCTAGGTGCAATCGACACAAACAACCACGCCGTCAACACGCCCAAAACCCACCCCACCAGCACATCGCTAGCAAAATGCACCCCTAAAAAGACCCGCGACACCCCAACCAAAAACACCAAAACGCCAATCAAAATGGTGATACGGGGTTTACGCAGCGTAAAAGCCAACAAAAAACCGATTGCCGCCGAAATTTCGGCATGACCCGAGGGCATGCCGTAGGTCGATTCAATAGCAAATGCTTGCACTCTGGGGTCAACCCAATAGGGGCGCGGCATATGAAACGCCAATTTCAACAATATATTTAACCCTGTTGAAATTAACAACAACATCAACATACGAATGCCCAATGTGCGGCTAAACACAAAATACACCAGTGGAATCAGCACAATGTAAAATTCTTCTTGCCCCAAAAACGAGAGCAAGTACATCACAGGGGCAAAGCCAGTGAATTGCTGCAAAAACAGGGTGATATCGATTTCATTCATGGCTAATCAGCAATTATTCGTGAATGCCACCAGAATAGCACTCACCTGCCTCAATGGGCAGGGCCAAAATATTGCTGGGCAAAGGCAGTGGGCAGGCCGCATAAACCGTAAAGGCGCACGGTGGGTTAAAAGCCTTGTTAAAATCCAACGCCACCGTGCCATCATCGGCGATGGGGGCCGATAAAAAGCGGCTTGAGCCATAGGTCGATTTGCCGGCTGTTGCATCACGAAAAACGATAAACAAGCTGTTCTTACCGCCCTCAAAAGCCTCAATTTGAAATGCTTGCCCGTCTAATTCAAATGACACCGTGCCTGGGTTGGCAGTCGGCTCAGTAATGCCCACAATTGTCATAACCGGCAACTGGCGTGCTGGCACATGTGGTGTAAATTTACCCGTTACCCGATAATTGGGGTTGACATCAAACCATGTGCAACCGCCAAAAGCCTTTAGCTCAGGGCTATTTTTGTCACGGGCACGAATACCATAATGCTCGCCACGTTTGATGACAAAAAAAGTCACATCGCCAACAGTCACATATGAAGGGGTTTGATGGTTCTCATCGGAGCGCAACACTGCTTGGCGGGTAACAACGCCATCTACCTGCACTGGCGTGTCGCTGCTAATGATGAGGGTGGCGACCCCAGCATTAAAATGAATTTTGCCCAATTGGGCTGGCACACTGCTGGCTGGCAATACAATATCGCTCAATTCATCGCTGCCAATAGTGTTATCGCCTTCGTTCAGCCAAGTTAATGCACATAAGGTGATCCAGCCGTCATTGGCACGCAATTTTTGTTCGCGGTCGGCTCGCCACGCCTTTATTTCGTTTATATAACTTATATCGGATTCAGAAGTAGGGAGTGAGTTGCTCATAATTAATGATGGATTATAGAGGAGCAAACTTGCACGCTTATTGAGGGCTTGGGCTGGTGAGCTATGACATTATGTCAATTCTGCAACATCTTGGGTAAACACCAACCGTGTTTGTTCGGCTTTGGCAAAGCGTTGTGCCCCCTCTGTAATACGTTCACCTATCACCAAAGCCCGCGCAGGTGCCGGAGCAACCACCCGTTGTAAATATGCCGCACGGCGTTCAGCACGCTCGATATCATGGGCATCAACGACTACAGAAACTTCGACTGCAAACCAAATATCTTGCCCACTGTTGCGTTCCCGCGCTTGTACAATGCCATCAGCCAGCCGAATATCATCGGCTTCGTCATCTTGAATACGCCCTTGATCGATAGCCTTGTCAAGCAAGTTAAACAAACGATCTTCGGTTAATACCCGCCCACGCACCACATCTTTACCCAAATAAGGCTGTGGTGAACGCCGTACACGCGCTTCAAAATCGCTGCCTTTTAGCCCGCCAACATCAGTATCGAGCCGTCTCAGGTGTTTATTAATTTGTTCAAAACGCTTATCAACTTGTTCGAAATGCTTATCAACCTGTTCGAAATGCTTATCAACCTGTTCGAAACGCTTATCAACTTGTTCAAAACGCTTATCAACTTGTTCGAAACGCTTATCAACTTGTTCGAAACGCTGGTTGGTTTCGTTGCGAAACTCTGACAACTCTTTTTGTAGGTTTTCAGAACGACTCAGCAATAACGCAAATTCATCGCGTCGCGGGAATTTTTCGGCCAACATCCCTTCAAGATACAATGCAAATTCAGTATCTTGACGCAATACGTCTGGCAATTTTCGCAAGACATAGGCTTTTACTTTTTGCAGTTCAGCTTCGGCTAACATGTAAATTGATTATATACTTAACTGATTTACGACAAGACAGATAAAAATCAAGATTATGATTGCAGCATCCCACCCCACCACCCTCGACCGTCGTGGCATCGTTATGCTTGCGCTTGGGCATTTGCTCAACGATGTCAACCAGGGCGCGGTGTCGGCGCTGCTGCCATTTTTAGTCGCCCAGCGTGATCTTAGCTATACCGCCGCCTCAGGGGTAGTGTTGGCCGCCACGCTCATTTCAGGCCTCTTGCAGCCTTTGCTCGGCATTATTTCAGATCGCCGCCCATTGCCTTGGCTGATTCCACTTGGCATGTTTTTGGGCGGATTTGGGATTGCGCTAGCGGGGCTTGTGCCTGACTATGGTTTTATCATTGCTTCGGTCATCATTTCGGGCGCAGGCGTGGCAGCCTTTCACCCCGAAAGCTACCGCTTTGCCAATTATGTATCGCGCCAACAACGTGGTCGCGGTATGAGCATTTTTAACGTTGGTGGCAATCTTGGCTTTGCACTTGGTCCAGCCCTCATCACCACTGCCGTGTTGTGGCTTGGTCTAGGTGGCACTTGGGTGATGGCGCTACCAGCCACCATTTATGCTCTGTTGTTATGGCGCGAACTGCCACGCTTCAACCATTTTCGCCCTGCCAACCGCAGCGGCAAAACAGCCACCGCCGATGCCACTACTGATTGGTCTGCCTTCATCCGCCTCACTGTCGTTATTGTGCTGCGCACCGCGTTATATTATGGGTTGTTGGCATTTGTGCCAGCCTATCTTATTAAAGTGCGTGGGCTGCCCATCGCCGAGGCCAATAGTCACCTTACGCTCATCTCAGTGGCAGGGGCGATTGGCACCTTGTTGGCGGGGGCTATGTCTGACCGTTTTGGGCGCAAACGCATTTTAGTGACTGCTCTGGCGGTCTTACCCATTTTGATGATCATATTTCTCAATACCAATGGCTTCATTTCTAGCGTTATTTTAGCTTTGGCGGGCATGGCAACGGCAGCGGCCTTCACGGTCGGTATTGTGATGGGGCAAGAATATGCTGCTGCAAATTTAGGGGTTGCATCGGGTGTGACCACCGGCGCGGCCATTGGGCTAGGTGGGTTAGCCTCGCCGTTGTTAGGTCGGGTAGCCGATGTGTCTGGCCTCCCCACTGTGCTGCTTATTTTGACAGTACTGCCCGGCATTGCGCTTGCCATTGCGATCACCTTGCCCAAACCTAACAAATAGGGCATCAGCCTTTCGCCGCATCCTAGCATCAACAAGCCAAAGATCATTAAAACAAATTTGCTATTTGTCATAATTTATGAGAAAATTAGGACAGTCTCAATATTATCAATCGTTCATCAATGGTTGCAAAAACTGATCTCCTAAATACCCTCCCTCCGGAATGGTCAACTGACCTCATCGGCGATATTCGCGCCGATCTGCAACAGGCAACGCGCAAGCTGGTTGTGTTGGACGATGATCCGACCGGCACCCAAACTGTGCGCAATGTGCCTGTATTAACAGAATGGTCAGTTGAGTCATTGCGCAACGAGCTTACATCGACAACATCAAATGTGTTTTATGTGCTCACCAATTCTCGCAGTTTGCCAGCGGCCAAGGCACAGGCACTGAATGTTGAAATTGGTCAAAATTTAACCGCAGCAGCCCAGCTTGCCGGGTGCGAATTCGTTGTCGTTAGCCGCAGCGATTCGACCTTGCGCGGGCATTACCCCGCCGAAACCGATGCATTGGCGACGGCACTTGATGTTAAATTTGATGCCACCCTCATCATCCCTTGCTTTGTCGAAGGTAGGCGTTTCACCATCAATAACATTCATTATGTAGCCGAGGGTGATATGTTGACCCCAGCCGCCGAAACTGAATTTGCCCAAGATACCGTTTTCGGTTATCGCAATTCTGATCTAACCGAATGGGTTGAAGAAAAAAGCGGCGGCAAAATCAAAGCATCCAAAGTCGCCGTCATTACAATTGACGACATTCGCAAAAAAGGCCCCGATGGCTTGCTTAAACAATTAAAATTGCTTAAAAGTGGTCGGGTATGCGTGGTCAATGCCGCCAGCTACCGCGATCTAGAAGTCGTGGTAAAAGCCACCCTTATGGCCGAAGCCGCTGGCAAACGCTTTTTATATCGCAGCGCCGCCTCATTTGTGCGGGTGCGGGCTGGGCAAACGGCTAGCCCATTGCTAACGCGACCAGAGCTTGAATTGCCTAAAAAAGGCGGTGGCTTAGTTGTGGTGGGGTCGCATGTGCCCAAAACAACCAGCCAACTCACCGAGCTACGCAAAGTTGAAGGGCTGGCTTTTGTCGAATTGCGAGTTGATCAATTATTTGAAGACCCTGTGCGCGAAAAAGAATTGGCGCGTGTGATCAAAGCTGCCAACAATGCCATGCGGGCCGAGCGCACCGCAGTGATTTACACCACGCGCGATCTGTTTAGCGATGACGACCCTGAGCGCAATTTCGAAATTGGTCGACGAGTGTCAGACAGTCTCATCACGTTGGTGCAAGGCATTATTGCCCGTCCTCGTTTTATGCTTGCTAAAGGCGGCATCACCTCATCCGATGTTGCGACCAAAGCCTTGTCGGTGCGCCGTGCCACTGTGCGTGGGCAAATTATGCCCGGTGTGCCAGTATGGACACTCGGCCCCGAAAGTCGCCACCCCGGACTCTGTTATATCGTATTCCCCGGCAACGTCGGCGACGCGATGTCGCTGGCTGATGTGGTGAAAGGTCTCATCTAGCCATGAGCTATGAGCCATGAGCCGTGAAAAATTCACAGCTCACAGCTCACGGCTCATAGATCCTTATGATTACAAACGAAATAAAAGACATTGTGGCGCAAGCATTGCGTGAAGATATTGGTGACGGCGATGTAACAACGCTTTGCACTGTTAGCGAAGATTTATGGCTAACGGGGCGTTTTGTGGCAAAAGCCGAAGGGGTGATCGCCGGATTAGACATCGCCGAATATGTGTTTCAGGCCGTTGACCAACGCTGCTGCATGGTAAAGACCTTGCGTGATGGTGACAAGGTTTATGGCAAACGCGAAACCATCGCCACGGTCGAAGGCCCGGCCCGCGCCTTGTTAACCGGCGAGCGCACCGCGCTCAACCTCATGCAACGCATGAGCGGCATTGCCAGCGCCGCCAATCGTTTTGTGCAAGTGATGGCAGGTACGTCTGCCCAAATTCTCGACACGCGCAAAACCGTGCCCGGTTTGCGCACGCTCGATAAGCTAGCCTTCAAAATTGGGGGCGGAGTCAATCATCGGATTGGCTTATATGATATGGTGATGATTAAAAACAACCATATTGCGGCCTGTGGTGGCAATATTACGGCAGCAGTACAACGGGTGCGCAATTGTGACCAACGTAAACGCCCCATTGAGGTTGAGGTGCGTAATTTTGACGAACTAAGCGAGGCCCTAAGCTTAAAAGTCGATCGCATCATGCTCGATAATATGAGCGTAGAAGATATGCGCAAGGCCGTGCAACTTGTGGCTGGGCGTACCCCGCTCGAAGCCAGCGGCAATGTCACCCTCGACAATGTACGGGCAATTGCCGAAACGGGAGTCGATTATATTAGCACTGGCTCGGTCACGCATAGCGTCAAGGCTTTAGATATTAGCCTGTGGCTAGATGAACCTCGTACGGCATAAAATCTGTTTTATCTTGCCGCCCATTGTTCAATGATGGCCCCATGCTCAGCATCATGCTCAACCGAATTGCTTAGGATGATATCGGCTAATGATTGACCCCGCAAATTAAATTTGCGTGTGTCAAATAATAGCGTGTCATCTTTCCAATTCGTTACCCGCTTGAGTAATTGGGTGTGTGTGCCGCGAAAATCGATCAACACTTCATCTAAAGACCGTTCTTTTTGCTCGGCATAATCTTTGGCGTTTACGCTTGCCCACACATCATTCGTATCGCGCCCGGGCGGGGGGTAAGTGGGTTTGGCTTTGCGCTCAATCGCAAACATCAATGTGATCGTGCGGGCAGCCCAGACAGCCAAATGGGCTAAAATGTCTTTCACTGACCACTCGCCCATTACGCCGGGTTGTTGCATCTGCTCTGGGCTAAGTGTCTCTAAAAGGGCCTCAAGCTCGGCCCGTTCATCTTCTATTTGGGTTATTAATTCAGCTTTGGTCATGCTTATAAAAAAAAGCGCAACGATCATATGACCGTCGCGCTTTTACTAAAAAGGCATAAAAATTTAGTTTACGCTCAAATCGCCATTCCGCCGACGATTTGGGCATTTCTTCAACTTTTATCCTGCAATAAACGTTAATTTACTTAAAAGTCGCTTCCATCCACGCCAACATATCGGCAATTTCTTGCGGCTTAAGTTGGGTGTTCAAGTTCGCTGGCATGATGCCTTGTTGGAAACCATCGACGATAAATACATTGGGGTTTACGACACTCTCGTAAATGTATTCCTTGGCCCCATATTCAGGCTTGCGGCTAGCGGCGCGGGTATAAATGCCTTGATAGGTTGGGCCAACACTGGCCTTACCATCTAGTGTATGGCAGCCAACACAGCCTTTTTCTTCATACAAAGCTTTGCCATTTGCGGCATTGCCCTTTGGCAATTCGGCAACAATCTTTGTCGCTTTGGCTGGGTCTTTAACGACAGTCAATACGACTGGCTTTGGTTTGTTCGGGTCTTCGGGTTCTTTTACGGCGGGTGGGGTAATAAATAAGCTGGCCGCGGTAAAGGCCACCAAAAAACAACCCAACGAGATGAGGATTGGCTCATTCATTGGTGTCATTGCAAATGGCTTCTTATTTTCTTGCGTTTTAATAAAATCTTGAAGTTGGCGCTTATCAAATGCATCCACCTCTTTATCAGAGGGTGCAGTTGCGCGTAGCCATGATGACAAGGCTCGCCCACCTACAGTGATGCCCAGACCGAGCACAAGACTGGCTGCCAACATGCCAGCAGATGCAATTGCCAACAAAACAGCGGGGTTGGTTGTTTTTAGTAAAGTTGCGAAGTCCATAACTAATTTAAATAAATGCTTATTCGCCTAATCTAACAGCGAGATTATACAGGTTGATCTGTCATTTCAGTGACGCGATATGTCAGGCACAATAGATGTGATTTGTCAGGGGGCTGGGAAGTGCAAAGTGTAAAGTGCAAAGTGTAAAGTGTAAAGTTGCAAGTGCTGAGAAAAACTTAGCACCTGCAACTTGCTACTTGCTACTTGCCACTTTGCACTACAAAAACAGCTTCATCACCTGATTACTGAGAAAACGCCCACGTTGGGTGAGGCAAATGCGTTCGACATCGATGGTAATGAGACCCTTAGCCTCGGCTTCAGCCAGCGCATCGGCAAAAAAATGAGCGATGGGCGTCCCATAGCGTTGGGCAAAACGCGCTTGCTCGATGCCTTCATGTAGCAAACGCAATCCCAACATCATCGTTTCACCTCGTGACACTGCTGGTTCAATCATTTCGCTGCCCATTTCCAACACTGTGTTTGGCTCACCGTTGACCATGCGTTTGGCCCGCGCAATATACTCGGCGGGTCGCCGCACCTTCCACCAGCGGCGGTTAATCGATGATGAATGTGCCCCTGCACCGAGGCCATAATAGGGTTCGTTACGCCAATAAATCAAATTGTGGGCACATTCGCGGCCCGGCAAGCACCAATTCGAAATCTCATAATGCACATAACCGAGCGCGCCCAGCGTTTCTTCAGCGGCATCATACATATCGGCAGCCACATCTGGGTCGGGGAATGGTACGTCGCCGCGTCGCGTCCAATCATACATCGGTGTGCCTTGCTCAATCGTGAGCGCATATAACGAAATATGATTAGGGGCCAAGGCCTTGGCTGCCGCCAACGTGCGTTGCCACGACCCAAGCGATTGGTATGGCAAGCCAAAAATCAGGTCAAAATTAAGGTTATCGAAGCCAGCAGCACGGGCGGCCTCAATAGCGGTAGCCACCTGATCCCAGCTATGCTCACGCCCCAATAATTTCAATTCACCCGGGTCGGCGCTTTGAGCGCCAAAGCTGAGGCGGTTTACGCCTTGGGCGCGTAGCTCGCGTAAATAATCAAGCGTCACCGTGCCCGGGTTGCACTCTACTGTAATTTCGGCATCGTCGGGCAAATCGGTGGTCTCGCGGCAAGCCGTGATCAATTGCCCTAATTGTTGGGGCGAGAGCAGCGAAGGCGTGCCACCGCCAAAGAAAATCGTCGCGGCTTGGTGGGGCGTGTCGCCCATTAACCCAATTGGCAATGCCTGCCGAATTTCGCTTTCAAGTGCCGTGGCATAGGCTACATACAAATCCTCCATGCCGACATAAGTATTAAAATCGCAATAGGTGCAGCGTGAGCGGCAAAAGGGAACATGTAAATAAATGCCGGTTTGCATGGGTTAAGCCCTGTGGGCGAAATGGGTCGTTGGGGCAATGTTTGTCACAGGGCTATTTTACGCTGGGTTTTACATGTCTGCTTTTCGGTTTACCCGAAATGCGCGTCTGGGGACGCGCACTCAGCGATATTGCATGACAATAACGAACGCTCAGAATTTGGCCTAAACCGCCGAATACCCACCATCAACATAAACCACCGCGCCCACCATATAGCTGGCTTGCTCAGAGGCCAAAAATAACACAGCACGCGCCAATTCGTCGGGCTGGGCCACGCGCCCAATCGGCAAGGTCTCGCCGATGGCTTGAATGCGTGCGTCGTCAATGGCAGCGGCCCGCCCGCCGCCGCGTAACATTGGCGTGTCAACCTCGCCCGGGCATACGGCGTTGATGCGAATGCCGTCACGCGCGTGGTCAAGTGCCATGGCGCGGGTGATTTGCAACACCGCGCCCTTGCTGGCGCAATAGGCCACGTGACCTTTGCCGCCCAATTCGGCCCAAATTGAGCCAAAATTAACAATCGCGCCACGGGCGTTATTTGCGTCGGGGGCCTGCTGTTTCATTTGTTGCACGGCAGCACGGCACATAAAAAACACACCGTCACAATTCACGCTCATCACGCGCCGCCATTCGTCATCGCTCGTTGATTCGGCATCAGCCCGCAAAATCGTGCCAGCCGCATTGACGACGACATCGAGCCGCCCATGCCGCGCCACTGCCGTTTGCACGGCCTGCCGACAAAAGGCCGAATCGGCCACACTGCCGATGACGGGCGCGCCCGCGCCGATTTGCTCGGCGACTTGGGTTGCGAGGGCCGTGTTCATGTCAACAATAACAACATTGGCCCCGGCCTGTGCCAACAATCGCGCTGTCGCGCCGCCCATGCCCGATGCGCCGCCGGTGACGATGGCGGTTTTGCCGTGAAAATTTGGAGATGTATTCATATGAAATAGTCTAACATAGTAAGCTAATCGCACAAATGGCGCTATTTGTGCGGGTGCGTCAGCACAAACCGCGCTATTTGCGCGATTAGCCTATAATCAAAGCAATGATTCCCCGTTTAATTGCACCGCGTCTCAAAGAACGTTTAACCGAAGGTAAAAAAATTATCTTGCTATTTGGGGCGCGGCAAGTGGGCAAAACCACGCTGGTACGCAGCGTGCTGGCTGAAACTGGCTACCAAACGTTGTATGTTTCTGGCGACGAGCCACGCATCAGCGAAGAATTGTCGAGCCGCGACTCGCGCCGACTGCGAGGGTTGGTGAACGGATACGATGCGCTTTTTGTGGATGAGGCCCAGCGGGTGCCAGAAATTGGCATTAACCTTAAAATTTTGGCAGATCAGGTGCCCGGTATTCGCGTCATCGCCACTGGCTCGTCTTCGCTCGACCTCGCGTCTAAAACCCGCGAATCACTCACTGGGCGGGCATGGGTGCATCGGCTGTATCCGATTGCAATCTCAGAATTAATACAACAAAACAAGCCATTTGAGGTCAACCAACAATTAGAAGAACGGCTAATTTATGGCAGTTATCCCGAAATTTTTAGCGCCCCGAACGATGCCACCCGCCGTGAATATTTAGAAACATTGGTCGAAAGTTACCTGTATAAAGATATTCTCGACCTGAGTAATGTTCGGCGTTCCGATAAAATCATTGGACTATTGCGTTTGTTAGCATTTCAGGTCGGCCAACAGGTTTCATTAAATGAATTAGGCACCCAATTGGGGTTAAGCCGTGACACGGTGGGGGCCTATATCGATTTACTCGAACAAAGCTTTGTGGTTTTTCGCTTAACCGGCTATAGCCGCAATTTGCGCAAAGAAATGAGCAAGCAAATGAAAGTATATTTCTGGGATATGGGGGTGCGCAATGCGCTCATTAATAGTTTTTACCCCATAACACAACGCACTGACGTTGGTGCGCTATGGGAAAACTTTGTCATTTCAGAACGCCGCAAATGGCTGGATTACACTCGCACATCGAGCGCCTTGTATTTTTGGCGCACCCAAACCGGCGCAGAGATTGATTTAATCGAAGAAAGCAATGGCGAATTGCGGGCTTTTGAGTGTAAATGGGGCAGCAGCAAACCCCACGCCCCACAATCGTTTATCGATGCTTACCCCGGCAGCACCTATGCTGTCATTCGCCGAGATAATTATCTCGAATATCTGGGCGGGTGAGTGAGGCGGGC
>CAMDWA010000123.1 GCA_945877855.1 Thermoflexus hugenholtzii JAD2
AAGCAAAAGTAACACGAACCCCACCACAAATTTCGGCAACAGCGGCGTTCGTCTGGCTTGCTTGCACGGCTCGTGCGGGCGCAGATGCCCAGCAACTCATAGTTGCAGCGCATCTACCCACCCCGCGTTGAAAGCAAAAGTAACACGAACCCCACCACAAATTTCGGCAACAGCGGCGTTCGTCTCACTTGCTTGCGCGGCTTGTGCGAGCGCAGATGCCCAGCAACTTTGAGTTGCTGGGCATCTACTCACCCTGCGTTGGAAGCAAAAGTAACACGAACCCCACCACAAATTTCGGCAACGGCAGCATTCGTCTCACTTGCTTGCGCGGCTCGTGCGGGCGCAGATGCGCCGCAACTGCCAACCCCGCGTTGGAAGCAAACGTAGCACGAACCCCACCACAAATTTCGGCAGCAACGGCGTTCATCCCGCTTGTTTGCGCGGCTCATGCAGGCGCAGATGCCCAGCAACTGATAGTTGCAGCGCATCTACCCACCCCACGTTGGAAGCAAACGTAGCACAAACCCACCACCCGAAAAACCAATTCGTAATTCGTAATTCGTAATTCTAGAAGTCCACCACCTGCGCCAAACACCAAATCACCGTCAGCTTATAGCCCTGAATCGGGCCTTTGACCAAACTTGGCCCGCCGATGCTGGTGCGTGCGGTGGTGTGAAAAGCCACCGACTTAAATTTGGCATCGCCGTTAATACGCGGCAACAACAGCGTAAACAGGCTGGTCTCGGCATCCGGCACACTGCCCAGCCTCACCGTCACCAACGTGCCGATGTTGGTCTGCTCGCGCCCAATCTCGGCCCCGCGAAACTGGCGCTCGCCCAGCAAACCGCGATACGACAACAACGGCTCGCCCGAAATACTCGACGTCGAATACGTCACTCGCAGGCCACGCCCGCGAATTTGAAACAGATTGGGCTGAATCGAGAGATTGCTCATGAATTAACTCCTCATCTTTACAACACACGCCAAAATGATACAAAATTGCAACCCATTGTCAACCAAGCCGCCCTCCATCTTTAGGCCGATTTTGCCCCGCCCCGCACTCAGCCATTTTTAAGACAGCGGCACTACACTCCTAAAGGTGACACAAGCCCCACCCACCCCAAAAGCCAAACGCTTTCGCCTCAGCCGCCTCCTACTCGCCCTTTATCTCATCGCTATGGCGGCCTCCAGCGTTGCCCGCCTCATTCGCCCACAACCCGACAGCCCGCTGCGCTTTAACGAAAAAATCGCCCAAGTCCACGCCGTCAATAACGACCTCAGCAGCGAGCGCCTCATCAAAATGGCCTATTTAGATTATGTGCCGCCCAACGCCCCCAACGCGCCAGTCATCGTCATGCTGCACGGCAGCCCGGGCAGCGGCGGCAATTTCAACCGCGTCGCGCCCATTCTCAGCGGCAATTGCCCACCACCCGGCAGCGGCGGCGATGGCTTTAATCGTGGCCCGATTAAATGCCCCGACACGCCACCAGCCCAGCCCTATCGCATCATCGCGCCCGACCTGCCCGGCCTCGGCAACAGCGAAACCAATATCCCCGATTATTCCTTTCGCGCCCATGCCTTCTATCTGCGCGAATTGCTCGACCAGCTTAATATCAAAGAAGCCCATTTTGTCGGCTATAGCATGGGGGGCGGCCCGGCCCTCAATCTTTACGACATCGCGCCCGCTCGCGTCAAATCCATCACCATGCTATCATCATTGGGTGCCCAAGAGTTTGAGCTGACCGGTGATTACCACCTTAACCATCTCATTCATGGCCTACAAACCGCTTTTTTCTGGGGATTGCAACATCTAACGCCACATTTTGGGGCCTTCGACCGCAGCCCGGGCGTGCCATTTTCGCTCAATTTTTACCAAAGCGACCAGCGCCCACTGCGTGACTATATGAACCGTTTCGAGAAGCCCTTTCTCATCATTCAAGGCAAACAAGACGGCCAAGTGCCGCCCGAAGCCGCTTACGAACATTACCGCATCGTGCCACACAGCGAAATGGTGCTGACCGAGGCCGGGCACGGCATGGTTTTCTCAGAGCCAGAATTAGTCACCAACGCACTTATTCCCTTCTTAAACAAAGTCGAGGCTGGCACAGCCACCACCCGCGCCCAAGCCACCCCCAGCCGCATCACCGCCGCCGCCCAGCCGGTGCAAATGAGCAAAATGATCGGCATCGCCACCTTCGCCTTCGTCATTTTGCTGGGTGTCACCGCCCTGTTTAGCGACGAGTTAGCCTGTGTTGCCGCTGGGGTCATGGTGATGCAGGGCCGTGTCGATTTTCTGCCCGCCTTATTGGCCTGCATGGTCGGCGTTTACCTCGGCAACCTCATCGTCAACCGCATCGGGCGCAGGCTCAACCCATCTGCACCCCTGCGCCCACCTTGGCAATGGCTAATTGGGCCACAAGCCCTACAGCGCAGCAACGCCGCCTTTCAACGCAACCCGCTGCAAGCCATGCTCATCAGCCGCCTCGCCCCCGCTTGGCATTCGCCGGTTGCCCTCGCCGCCGGGGCCTATCGCCAGCGCTTCCTCAAATTCGCCTTCTATTTCCTCATCACCACCCTCATTTGGGTTCCACTATTGATTGGGCTATCGGCGCTCATCGGCGGCGAGTTTGCCGCTTTGTTCTTCGCCCACAATACTTTGCTCGCCATCCTCTCGGCTTTCGTCATCATGTGGGGGTTGCTGCGGCTGCTGTGGCGCTTGCTCATGCCGCGCCTGCTGCCCATGTTGCACCACCCCGCGCAAGCGTAAATCCTTTACATCGACTTCGTCCTGAACAAATAGTTAGGTCTTACGCACAACTTACTTTTTTACCACGAAGAACACAAAGGCCTCGAAGATTAAACCCAGTTCATTTCTCTTCTTTGCGATCTTTGTGTTCTTTGTGGTTAATTTTTTTGCTTCGCGTAAATCCTTTATTAATCCAAGGTCAAAGTCGAAGCACAAATTAACGATGTCATAATTCAAACAGGTAAGATTCTATCTACACTACCCGTCTGTTTAAAGTCAAACAAACAACCGATAAAAAAAGGAGGTGATAAAAATGAAAGCCCACGTAAAAATCGCGGCCATCGCTGCCGCCATTCTCTTAAGCGCCTGTAGCGCCGCCGCGCCCACCAGCGCCCCAGCCCCAGCCGCAAAAGTCGAAGCACCGGCCCCAGCCATTGCCCAACCCACCGCAGCACAGGCAGCACCGGCCCAAGTAGCGGAGGCCACCGCTGCCCCAGCCAAACCCGTCGTCGCGGCCCAACCTGTCGCAGTCCAACCCGTGGCAGCCAAACCAGTCTTAATCGACTTCTACGCTGAATGGTGAACAACCTGCACAGCCATGAAACCTACCGTGCGTAGGTTAGAACAAGAATTTGCCGGCAAGATCGAGGTCAAAAGCTTAGATATCGACAGCGCCGCAAATGCAGAAGCCAAGAAAAAGTATGGCTTCCGCGCCCAACCCCAATTCGTATTAGTTACTGCCGATGGTAAAGTTGTTACCACCCGCAACGGCATGCAATCGTATGAAACACTCAAAAAAGATATTGAGTCGTTGCTGAAAGGCTGATTTTGATGACAAGGTGAGAGGGTGACAGGGTGACAAGATGATCTAACGCAAATCGTAAATTTCACGATGTCACCCCTCACCCTGTCACCTTGTCATAACTCAAACGCCTGCCCACGCGCTGGAATATGCACCTCACGCGCACCGGCCTCTTGAAACGAACGCGCCAAAATTTCAGCCTGATCCATTTCAGAATGCACAATAAAAATTTTGCGCAACGTCGCAAGATTAGGCTGCACCCATTTCAACAAATCATGACAATCGGCATGCCCCGAAAATGATTGAATCTGATGAATTTCGGCCCGCACATTAAACGTCTCACCCAAAATACGCACTCGTGGCTCACCCTCTAAAATGCGCCGCCCCAAAGTGCCGGGCGCTTGAAACGACACAAACAACACCATATTGCGTTTGTCTTCGATGGTATTGCGCAAATGATGCAACACCCGCCCGTTTTCGCACATACCCGATGCACTAATAATAATCGCTGGCCCCTCAAAATCTTTAATCGTTTTCGATTCTTCGGCCTGCCGCACATAGCGCAAACGCGGAAAACCAAAGGCATCGCCATCTCGGTCGTTCTCCAACATCTCAACCACATCTTGATTAAAACATTCGGGGTGTGATTTAAACACCTGTGTCACATTACTTGCCAATGGGCTATCGACAAATACCGGTATGTTTGGCAACTGATGCGTATTAAACAAGCCATTCAAATGATAGACAATCTCTTGGGTGCGCCCCACCGCAAAGGCCGGAATAACAATTTTGCCGCCACGCCGAATGACGCGCATGATGGCATCTTTTAACTCAGGCAACACATCACTAATGGGCGCATGGGTGCGCCCGCCATAGGTGCCTTCAATCACCAAATAATCGGCTTCGGGCATCGGCGCGGGGTCGCGCAAAATCGTCACCCCAAAGCGCCCCAAGTCGCCACTAAACACCACATTGGCTGTTTTTTCACCTTCGGTCAGGCGAATGTGCTCCCATGCCGACCCCAGCATATGCCCAGCCTCGCCAAAGCGCACCTGCATATTGGGTGTCACCTGAAATGGTTTGTCGTAAGCCTCGTTCTGAAAACGGGTCAAAGCCAATTCGGCATCCGCCATCGTATACAGCGGTTCAATCGTTGGCCCACCGCCACGTTTATTTAAGAATTTGGCATCTTCCTCTTGAATCTTGGCGCTGTCCATCAACATGGCGTGGCAAATATCTTCGGTGGCAAAAGTAGCATGAATTGGCCCTGTAAAGCCCTGCTTCACCAAATTGGGAATATTGCCCGAATGATCGATATGCGCATGTGAAAGCACCATTGCTTGCAGCGAGGCTGGATCAAACGGAAAGGTTTGGTTAATACTATTGGCATCATCGCGCCGCCCTTGATATAACCCACAGTCTAATAAAACGCGCTCGCCCGCAATATCAATCAGATGTTGTGAGCCGGTAACGGTGCGCGCTGCACCCCAAAATGTTATCTTCATATATGTTTGCACCTATCCTAATCAATCCTGTGAATTGCATGAGTATAATCTGGTATATGGTAGAGGTGAAAATCGATAGTATTCGGGTTAGCCTGATGTCTCAGCAACATGTGGTGATTTTAAAAGACATGGACAGTCGCCGCTACTTGCCAATTTGGATCGGACGAACCGAGGCCGAGTCCATTAATATGCACTTGCAAAAAGTGCAAGTGCCGCGCCCCCTAACCCATGATTTAGCCAAGAAAATGGTGGAAGAATTGGGCGGCAAAATTACAAAAATCGTCATCAGCGATTTGTATCAAGATACATTTTATGCGCGGGTCGAGATGGTTATAGACCGCCGCACGGTGCAAGTAGATGCCCGCCCCAGCGATGCCATTGCGATGGCGGTGCGGGCCGAGTGCCCCATCTTCATCGATGATATTGTGATGGAAAAAGCTGCCATCATGCCCGATGCGGATGAAGATGAAGAAGATGTCAAAGGCCCGGACGAGGAATTGGATTTGGGTGCGTTTGGCGACTTTATCAGCAGCCTCGATACTGATGATTTAGAGAAGTAAATCGCAATATTTTGATGTTTTAAACGTGAAAGGGCGAAGAACGCGAAAATGGATTATTTCGCATTCTTCGCCCTTTTGCAATTTTTTATTTCATGCCAAAATACATTGCATTTTTACGCGCTATCAACGTCGGTGGGCATACGGTCAAAATGGATCACTTGCGCAGTTTGTTTGAAACGATGGGTTTTGCCCAAGTCGAGACCTTCATCGCCAGCGGCAATGTCATTTTTGACAGCCCCAATCTAAACAGCCAAGCCCTTGAATCTCAAATTGAAGCAACGCTGCACAAAGCCTTGGGTTACGCCGTTGCCACCTTTATTCGTTCAACGGCTGAATTAGCCGCCGTCGCCAATCATCAGCCCTTTGCTGATAAGGCCCTGAACGACAAAGACAGCGGCTTATATGTCTCATTCACCGCAACCGCGCCCGATGCCGCCGCCCAACAAAAATTATTGGCCTTTACCAGCCCTATCGATTCATTTCATATTCACGGACGCGAAGTCTATTGGCTGTGTCGCATTAAAATAAGCGAATCGACATTTTCGGGCAAAACGCTCGAAAAAGCCATTGGCATGCCAGCCACCATGCGCAATATCAGCACGGTAAAAAAGTTGGCTGCAAAATATCTATGATCTCGCCTCTCGTTTTCGATACGCTTTTTACACTGCTCCTCACCATTCAAGTCATCGCCACCCTAATGCTGTCGATCTATGCTTTACACGAAGGCGCATTGTTGCTCATTTATTGGCGCAAAACACGGCGCACACCGCCATCCCCACAACCCAACGACCAATACCCTTGGCCCGCTGTCACCATCCAATTGCCGCTTTACAACGAGCGTTATGTCGCCGAGCGCGTCATTGCCGCCGCCTGCGCCCAACATTACCCGCTTGACCGCTTGCAAATACAGGTACTCGACGACTCGACCGATGTCACGCGCACCCTCGCCCGTGATGCCGTGCGGGCCGCGCAGGCGCGTGGGGTCAACATCAGCCACATCACCCGCCCCACCCGCGCTGGCTATAAAGCCGGTGCGCTCGCCAATGGCCTGCACAGCGCCAGCGGCGACTTCATCGCCATTTTTGATGCCGACTTCGTGCCCGCCCCCGATTTCTTGCAGAAGGTATTGCCGCATTTTGGAGTTGAGAGTAGAGAGTTGAAAGTTGAGAGTAGTCAGAAGTCAGTAGTCAGTAGTCAGATCAAATCAACCAATCAACCAATCAACCAATCAACCTGTCACCCCCTCACCCTGTCACCCCCTCACCCTGTCACACCCTCATCTCCCAAAATCGGTTTCGTGCAAACGCGCTGGGCCTATTTAAACCGCGAGCAAGATGCGGTGACACGGGCGCAGGCGTTGATGCTGGACATGCACTTTGTGATTGAGCAACCGGCCCGCAGCGCCATGGGGTTGTTAATGAACTTTAACGGATCGGGCGGGGTATGGCGGCGCGAATGCATCGAAGATGCTGGCGGCTGGCAAGGCGACACCCTGACCGAAGACCTTGACCTGAGCTACCGCGCTGGCATACGTGGCTGGCAAGGCCGCTATTTGGCCGATGTAGCCGCGCCGAGCGAGTTACCCGCCAGTTTATTGGCTTTTAAACGCCAGCAAGCGCGTTGGGCACGCGGCACGGCGCAATGCATCCGCAAACTCATCCCGCAACTGTTGCGTAGCCCAGTTTCGCCCATACGCAAATTAGCTGGGGCGCTGCATATCAGCGGCTACGTCATTCATTTGTTCATCATGATGTTGGTGCTGGTCGGCCCGGTTGTGGCGCTGCTGCGCAATTCGTCGCTAGTAGCGCACCCCATCACCCTGCCCGCGTGGTTTGGGCTAACCAACTTGGTGGGGGCGCTACCGCTATTACTGATGTGCGTGGCGCATCAGGCTCAGGGGCGGCGCTGGCGCGATTTGGTGCGCACCCTACCAACGGCGGTGATGTGTGGCATCGGGTTGTCGTTTTCAGATGCGGCAGCGTTTTTGGCGGGTTGGGTTGCACCACACGGTGGTGAATTTGTGCGCACGCCCAAATCGGGCAACGGCGACCATGTCAGCCGCAAGCAGCCGCTATCCCCTAGCGCCGATTATGTATTTACCAGCGATTGGACCAGCAAAGCCGAATTGGGTCTTGCGTTCTATTCATTTGGCGCTTGCCTATGGCTGCTGTGGCTGGGCGATGGCGTGGCGGCGTTGCCATCGTTGCTCTATGCCATCGGGTTTGGCGGTTTGGCGTTCGGCACAGGCCAATTCGCCCACACACCCGCCCCTGCACATCAGGTATGATATCAAAATAGTGCACTTTTTTGTATCTTCTCAATAATGAGGGGCAAACCCCAAAGATGTAATGTCGAAATCACTATCTGACCTTTGATGGCATGGGCAAAGCCCATGCCATCAAAGGTCAGATAGTGATTTCGACAAAAATGATTTCACTTACCCCACTCTATTGAGAAGATACAAGTTACCTTTGATCTTATTTCTGCCAATTTGGCATTTATCCTAAAAAAATGGGAACCCTCAACCCCGACCTCCTTGATGCAAATAGCCGCACGGCACTCAGCCGTGCCGCCGAAGTGATGCGCGGCCAAGCCAAACCGATGCTGATGCCCGAAATGTTGCTATTGGCACTCATCCGCATGCCCCAAAGCACCGCCGAGCGTGCGCTCGACCGGCTGGCCCAAACCCGTGGCTTTAAGCTCAAAGAGGTTGAACTTGAGCTTGAAAATCAGCTCAAAACGCGCGTGGGGCGCAGCGCCAATTTTACGTTTATGACCGATAACAATACGCCGGTCACATTGTCTGACGAAACGCTGATCGCCATCGACGAAGCGCGAAGTATTGCAATGGCAGCCGGCGAGGTTTATATTGGCACAGAGCATTTGTTGGGCGCGTTGGCCCAACCCGGTGTCAGCACGGCAGGGGCCTTGCAACGGCGCGGGGTGACACCCGCCGCCATTGCCGAGCTGGTAAACAATGGGGTGGTGAGCAAACGCACGGTGGTGCAAGATTGGATCAAACAAGCCCGTAATGGCTTGTTAGCCCCACTGTATATGCGTGATGGCTTGCTGCGCGAATTGTGCTCACTGCTATCGTTATCGCGTGATCGCCACGTTATTTTGCTGGCAAATGATGGCAGCGGGCGGCGCAGTTTGGTGCAATCGTTGGCGTTGCTCAGTGTGGGGGGCTGGGGCCAAGGCATCGGCCCCACCCCACCCAAGCTGCAATCCATCATCGAGGTCAGCGATGTGGCATGGCTCGACAACCCGCAAATGGCGTTGCAGGCCGGGTTGCGGCAGGCCGAAAACGGCGTGTTATTTATCGACAACATTCATCGCTTTTTTGCGCGTGAATACCGCCAAGACAGTGTAACAAAAGCGCTGCAAAAGGTATTTTTGGCCGAAGAAGGCAATGCCATCATCATTGGCACCACCACCGAGGCCGAATATACCGATAAATTACGCGGCAATTTATCGATCTCTGAACATGCGCATGTGTTGCGGGTTCCGCCCGCTACAGTTGACGAATGTCAAAAAATGTTGGCGTTGGTCAAAACCGGCATCGAGCGCGAATATGATTTGACGATTGACCCATCAGCCACCAAAGCTGCCGCTGTATTAGCCAGCCGCTTCATTGGCGATCAGCCTTTGCCCGGCTCGGCGGTGCGGGTATTACATCGGGCCTGTTCGATGATTAAAGTGGCAGGGAATAACGTGGGAGAAGGGCAAACGGCGACCTCAAAAATCGTCAATCAAGATGTCGTGGCCCTTGCCATCAGCCAAATGACTGGCGTGCCCACCAACAAGCTCGGCCAAGATGAGCGTAGCAAATTTGCGGGCATGGATCAGGCGTTGCAGCAGCGTGTGATCGGGCAAGATGATGCAGTGCGGGCGGTCAGCCGCGCCGTCAAAGTGGCGCGGGTTGGGCTAAAAGACAGCAAACGCCCAATCGGCTCATTCTTGTTTCTCGGCCCCAGCGGCGTTGGCAAAACCGAATTGGCGCGGGCCTTGGCTGATTTTTTGTTCGGCAGCGACGATGCCATGATCGCCATCGACATGAGCGAATATCAAAAAGACGACACAATTAACCGCTTAATCGGGTCGCCACCCGGCTATGTCGGCTACGAGAGTGGTGGTCAATTGACCGAGCGCATTCTCAAATCACCTTATGCGGTGGTGTTGTTTGATGAGGTCGAAAAAGCCCACCCGCGCATTCTCGATATTTTGCTACAAGTGCTCGAAGAAGGCCGACTGACCGATGGACAAGGCCGGGTGGCGAATTTTAGCGAAACCGTGATTTTGCTCACCAGCAACCTTGGGGCCAATTACTTGATCGAAGGCTCGAAGAAAGAGGATGCTGTCGCGTGGGAAGTGGCAACCGATTTGGCGATGACGGACGTGCGCAGTTTCTTTCGGCCCGAATTTCTCAACCGTCTCGACGAGATTGTGATGTTTAAGCCGCTGTCGCCTGCAGCCCTAACCAAAGTTTTGGATTTGATGATCTTGAAGGAGATCAAGACCGCCAAAGAACGCGGCATTGGGCTTGAGATTACCCCCGCCGCCCGGGTTTGGATGTTGGCGCAAAACGAGCATCCTGAATGGGGCGCGCGCCCGCTACGCCGCATTTTGCAACGCAGTGTGCGCGACCAACTGGCCGACTACCTACTCAGCCTTGACCAACCACCCAGCCGCGTGGTGGTTGATGCGGCTGACGGGAAGTTGGTATTTACAAATTGAGAATTTAGAATTGAAAATGGAAAATTATGTAAGGGTCAAAATGATAGCGGAGCCGTCATTTCGAGCAAAGC
This sequence comes from Thermoflexus hugenholtzii JAD2, assembly GCA_945877855.1. Classification (GTDB taxonomy): domain Bacteria; phylum Chloroflexota; class Anaerolineae; order J036; family Brachytrichaceae; genus AQU-03. The sequence continues at coordinate 10,422 of CAMDWA010000123.1, forward strand.
GAGAAATCTTTGCATAACATATGCTTTTAGCCTCAATTAACGCAAAGATTTCTCGCTTCGCTCGAAATGACAGATGTTAGGCAAAAATAGCGATTTTACGCTTGCACTATTATCTTAATTCTTACAAAAAACAGAAATTTAGAGAAATCCATTTTCAATTTTAAATTCTAAATTTTCAATTTTTCAATTCGCCCCTTGGCCGTTTCGATGGCTTTGGCGCTTTGATCGATGCCGATCCAGCCACGCCCAAGTTGTTTTGCGGCAACGACGGTTGTGCCGCTGCCGCAAAACGGGTCAAGCACGACCTCATTGGGGTTGCTGGCAAGATTAATGATGCGTTGCAATAAAGCCAGCGGTTTTTGGGTGGGGTAGCCGGTGCGCTCGCCCGACGTGGCGGCGATTGACGGCATCGCCCATACATCATCAAGCGGTTTGCCGCCCTGCAAATAATATTTGCGCCCATACGACATCATATAACGCCGCCCATCTTCGGTCACATGACAATATTTGGCAAGCATGGCCTTGGTCGGCTCGCCGCGAATCATATTAAAGGTGTAATTGGGCGATTTGGCATACCAAAAAATGACATCGTGCTTGGTCAACAATTGGCGCTTGGCCCGTGCCGCGCCCAGCCCATAATGCCAAATAATTTCATTGACAAACACGCCTCGCGCGGGTTTTGGGTCTTGAGTTTTGGATTTTGGCTTGGGCATGCGTTTTTGCGGGGTGGCGACATCAAAGACCTCATCCAATATTAACTTTACATAATGACTAGCCCGCCAATCGCAATGAAACAATAACGAGCCATTCGGGGTCAGCACCCGCGCCATCTCCACCAATAGCGGGCGCATATACGCCACATAATCTTGGGGGCTGCCAAAATTGTCATCATAATCGCGCTTTACCTTGGTGTTAAAGGGCGGGTCTAGGTAAATGAGGTGCGCCGTTGCCTCTGGCAAATCGGCAAGCGCGGTTAAACAATCGGCGTGTATAAGGTAATCTGATGCCACAAGAATGGCAAAGTATACCCGCCTATTTGTTATAACCCCAATGGGCAGAGTTTAAATTAGCCACCATAACCAGTGGTATAGCCCCGAATGCCGAAGCCAGCCACTAACAAAAACATACCGGCGTAAGTCAACATCGCGCCACGATCATCACGCCCACGGGTAAAGGCAAACGTGGCTGGCACCGAGATGATGACCAACGCGCCGTATAAATAATGCACAAAACGCACATTGACACCCAGCCCAAGGCTAATCAGCCACAGCCCCATACCCAATTGCACCAACCCCAATATGGGGCCGAGCGCCATCGCGCCCCAATACGAGCTATCGATGCCTTGCCCGCGAAAAAAACGAATCAACCCCCACAACCCCACGAGGGTGTTGTAAAGTAAAACCATGTTGGCGATGCCGGTGTGCAAAATGATTGGGTTCATCGGTAGACAGTAGTCAGTAGTCAGTTGTCAGTATTTGATGTCTATTTTAGCCTAGGGTAAAAGGCAAAGTGTCAGGGTATGGGAGTGTCAAAGCGTCAAGCTTAAAGATATTTTTGATACTGACTACTGGCTAATGGCTACCTATATTCCAACACCATCCGCTCGTTGGGGGTGAACGGCGCAGCAGCGCTGACCGGCAAGCCCAACGCGGCAAACAATTGCTGTACCATTGTCTCGCCTAAAAGCACACTAAATGGGGTTTGGCGGCGATATTGCACCACCCGCGGCTCGCCAGCAATGCCACCCAACGCCGCAGCCTTGGCAATGGCATCTTCTTCACCGCCCAGCGAATCGACCAATTTATAGCTTAGGGCTTGGCGGCCCGTGCAAATACGCCCATCGGCGATCTTACGCACCTCGTCTTTGGGCAATTTGCGCCCGTCACTGACGATGGTGACAAAACCTTCATACATTTCGGTGACAATATTTTGCAACAATTCACGCTCGTCGGGGCGCATGTCGCGGAATTGGTTGCCGATGTCTTTGTTTTTGCCCGACACAATCGTCACATCTTTAACGCCGAGTTGCTCGGTCAGGCCTTTAATATTGACCAATTGGAAGATAACACCAATAGAGCAAGTGAGTCCATCGGGGTGTGCCACGATGTGGTCGGCGGCCATGCTGACATAAAACCCGCCCGAAGCAGCGGTTTCGGTCATCAGCGCAACCACTGGCTTGCCGCTAGCCTTGAGCGCCTTATAAATTTCATTCGAGGCCACCACCGAACCACCCGGGCTATTGACCCGCAAAATAATGGCCTTGACGTTGCTATCTTTAGCCGCCGCCTTGATCGCTTTGATAATCGGGCCAGAGGCCGCGTTACCCGAACTGGTAATGCCATTGCCCGAATCAGAACCCGTCACAATCGCGCCAGCCACATCGACAATGGCTAACGCAGGGCCAGTGCGCGGCCCAGAGACATATTGGGCAGTCGGCTCAGTGCTTGTCGCGCCAAAAGATAAGTTTTCAGCGGTTGCGGCGGATGTGCCGCGCCCAAGTGAGCCGATGCCAGCAAACATCGACAGCATGAGGCACAAACAGGCGAATACCGGCAATA
>CAMDWA010000124.1 GCA_945877855.1 Thermoflexus hugenholtzii JAD2
AGGGTTGGTTTGAGGCGAAATAGTTTTATTTAAGGGTGAGAGGTTTCTTTCACGCTGGCTTTTGCTTGCCTCGGTTTCGAAGTGGGCTTTATTTGCCACTCGCTCAGGTTATTTTGTCAAATCTTTTTTAGACTAAACTACTGTTAATGATTATTCAATATCAGGCAAAGCTAGTCGATATACAAATTATTAATGATTTACTCAATGAGCTAGCGCTAAATTAATCTATAAACTCAAATGACATAAATTTTCAAACATCACCGACAACGGGTCGCCGTTATCGACCGGCAACAGGCTGGCAGTTTGATCGGTGGCAAGGCGCGGCAACCGTGGGCGGTAAATGTGTAAATCGCGGCTATGTTGCTCGACAAAGGCACACAACATTTCACCCGCCGCCTTGGCAGCGGCATACTCGCCCATATTGGCGGGTATGTTATCAAGCGCCACCGAAGATGGATAGAAGACGGCGCGTAGCCCATGTGGCTTGAGTAAATTGAGCAAACTCAGAAACCCAAACACATAGTAATCACAAAATTGGCGGAATAAACGTGGCGAAAATGTACCCGAGATGGCATCGAAAATAAAGGGCGTGGCGAGGTAATATAAGTGGGTTGGCGCCCAGCCCGCTGCGAGCAAAGCCGCAATCGCGGCATCGGGTTGTAGCACGTCGAGTGCAAAATGTTGGGCGAGGCCACCGCCGCTGTGAATGTCATCGATAATGCGCTGCGCCTCTTGTGCGCCGCGATGATACGTTAGCCGCACGTCAGCCCCACCAGCCGCCAACAATTTTGCCGTCACTTCACCCAATCCTCGTGACCCACCCACCACTAGCGCACGTTGGTTAGAAAAAGGCTTGGAGCTTGAGACTTGAAGATTGGAAATTTTCTTGAGATAGGCCAAAATTTGAGCGTAGCTGGGCTGGGTATGGATCGGTGGACGCACGAAGGCGCGGATGTTGCCGCTGAGCATGGGGGCCATGATGCGCATTAAGACGCGATTAAAGCGCTCATCGTATTGGGCGACGGTATAGCTAAGATTGGACGTTGGGGCATCGGTTTGATCTTTGTGGGGGGCAAAAGTAATATCAAATTCTGAAAATACCGAGTTGAGGCCCGGACATTCCATGCCAACCAAACGGGTTAAGGCCAATAACTCGGCAAATTGCAACGGTGCAAGCTGTTGGGTAAGCGCTGCAAAACGGGCGTGCGCGTGGTCAGTATCTAACCACAACCGTAATTCGCCTTTGGCATCGACCAGTTCATCTTGTTCACGCGGCTGTGGCGGCGTGGTGCTTGTTTGGGCGCTGGGTAATGGCGTGGGTTCGGGCGCAAGCGGATGTAATGTCCACCCCGATTTAATTTTAATCATTGGGGTGCCCTCAACCATCACCACAAAATCAACTTGATCAATCGTTTCACGATGCACCACCCATGTTGCGGTTTCACCCACCCCAACGGGTTTGGTGAAGGTGGCTTTGAGCGATTTGAGGGATTTGGTCTGAGCAAGCCCTTTGCCTAAAAGATACGTATCTAACACCCATAACACCACATGCACCCCATGCACCACTGGCTTGCCAAACAACATGCGGCGGGCGATGAGCGGGTCAAGATGCATCGGGTTGTAATCGCCCGATAAAATGGCAAAATCTTCTTGGTCGGCTGGGGTAAAAGTGCGTGAATGGCTCATTGGCGCGATGAGTATAGCATTTTGACCGAAATCACGATCTGGCTTTTGGGCTTCCCCAAAATTATTGAGCAGATCCCTGCGAGGTTTAAACAAAGCGGTAAAATTAGCGCGTGGCCGAAGCACTTTATCGCAAATACCGCCCGAGCAGGTTTGATGATGTGATCGGGCAAGAACACGTCACCACCACGCTGCAAAACCAGATTAACACGCAGCGAATCGGGCATGCTTATCTGTTTGTCGGTTCGCGTGGCTGTGGCAAAACCACCAGTGCCCGTATTTTTGCCAAAGAGATTAACTTGGCAGGGCTAGACCGCAATGACAAACGCACCCAAGCGCTCGATGAAGCCATCGGCGAAGGCCGCGCCCTCGATGTGATCGAGATCGATGCCGCCTCACATACAGGTGTCGATGACATCCGCGAGATCCGCGATAAAGTGGCTTTTCAGCCGAGCGAATTGCGTTACAAGGTCTACATCATCGACGAAGTGCACATGCTCAGCACCTCGGCATTTAACGCGCTGCTCAAAACACTCGAAGAGCCGCCCTCGCATGTGGTGTTTATTTTGGCCACCACCGACCCGCAAAAAATACCCGCGACAGTGCTATCGCGCTGCCAACGTTTTAACTTTAAGCGGGTGGCGGTGCATAATATTGTGGCGCGGCTGCGTCACATTTGCGAGGCCGAGAATATTGAGGCCGAAGATTTGGCGCTGACGCTGATTGCGCGGCACGCCACCGGCGCATTGCGTGACGCAGTAAGTTTGCTCGACCAATTGGCCTCGTCTAGCTCGTTGCGCATCACCGCCAATGATGTGCGCGAAGCACTCGGCGCAACTGATACCGCGACGGTTAAGGCGCTAATCGATGCCCTCATCAACCGCGACCCAGCGGCAGGCCTCAATGCCATTCAATCGGCCATCGACCAAGGGGCCGATGCGCGGCAAGTGGCGCGCCAGATGGTTGAGACGTTGCGAATGCTGACCCAATTGCGGGTAAGCGCGGGCAAACCCAACGCCAAAGCCAACACTGAGTTGACCGAAGCCGAGCGCGTGACATATGCTGATCAGGCCGAGCGGGCCAGCGCTGGGGCCTTGCTACGCGGTATTCGCGGTTTTAGCGCCGCCATCAACGAGATGCGTAGCAGTGGCGATGCGCAATTGGCGCTCGATATGGCATTTTTAGAGTGTGTGGTGGATGAAGCGCGGCCTGCCTCATCGCCGCCACCTGAATCCAGCGCCGCCCCCATCAACCCAACCCCGCCCCGCCCCGCGCCCAACCAAGCCGCAGCAGCCCCACGCCCAGCCCCCAGCGAGCCAATACCCGAAAAAGTTGTTGCCGCTGTCGTCAGCACCTCGGCAGCGCTTTCGGGTGCAAATTTAGATTTGCGCGGGTTGTGGCAACGCGCTATTGGTGAGGTAAATAAGAATAACAAGCCGGTGGCGGCGCTGATGCGCTCATGCCAGTTGTTTGCCATCGAGGGCGGGATGGCGCAAATTAAAGCCAACCACGATTTGGCGCGTGAGCAATTGAGCGATGCCAAACGTGCTGCGGCGGTGGCAACCGTATTGCAGCAAATATTGGGGCAAAAGGTGAATGTGCAAGTGTTTGTCGGTCAGCCTGCTGCGCCGGTTGACCCTGACGAAGACCCACTGGTGCGGGCCGCCAAGAAATTGGGCGGTAAATTGCGTGAATAAACAGCAATATCAAGCGAAGCCACCAAGGCTAATTAAGAGGGTGTGTAAAAACAATGCAATTCGTCTCTCACAAAGAACACAAAGAAAGATTTTTTATCAAACCTTTGTGTTCTTTGTGAGCTTTGTGAGAGATTTTTGCTACAACTTTAAGCGTTTATGTGTGTTGGCACTGGCGTTGGTGGTGAATGTTGCCGCCCCTGCCAGCGCTCAAACACCACAGCCTACGCTACAGCCCATCGTCAGCCCAACCGCTGGGCCGGTCATTCCGATCAAGGCAACGGTTGTGCCCATCGCTACCGCCATCCCGTTGCCGTCGGCAACCGCCCCAGTCTTGCCCAGCCCACCCAATCCCCCAACCGCAACCCCTCAGCCATTCAATGGCGATGCGTTTGAGCCAAACAATACCCCCGCCGAAGTGTTGGCGCAAAATCCGCCGCGTAGTTTTATTAGCGCTGGGCAGGTGTTAAATGGGTTAAATTTTAATAATGGCGCAGGCGTGGGCGCGGCTGGCGATGTCGATTGGGTGCAAATGTATGTCAAAGGCGGCGCAACCTATCAATTGACCACGATTGTGCAACCCGGGGTCGATACCGAGCTGTTTATTTACCGCGATCAGGCCGATGTGGTGATTGCAACCAACGATGATTATCGCCTGCTCGACCGTGGCTCGCAAGCCCAATTTACCGCACAAGCCGATGGGCGCTATTGGGCCAAAATTTGGAACAAAGACCCCTCGCCCCGCACGGCTGGGCAAAGCTATGCGCTCGAATTAAAAGAAATATTGTTGACCACACCAACCGCTGTGCCATCAGCAACCCTTGCGCCAACACCAACCCTTTTGCCCAGCGCCAGCCCCGTGCCCACCGTCAAGGCCATTACCCCCAACGGGTCCGATAAATTTGAATATAACGGCGATGTCGCCAGTGCAGCCGCGATTGAATTGAACAAGATTTATGATTTTTTGAATTTTGCGCCTTTTAACCCCAGCGCACCCAATGTGGTGGACAACGATTTTTATAAATTGAGCGTGGCGCGGGGCAACACATTTTCGTGCCATACCTTTAATTTGGGCGGCGGGGCCGACACCAGCATGATTGTGTATAACCAAGCGCTGACCGAAGTCGGGCGCAATGATGATGTATCGGACGAAGATCGCAATAAAGGCAATTTGGGCAGCCGCGTCACATGGCAAGCCAAAGCCGATGGCTTTGTATATATTTTGGTGTTCGATGCCTACCCCTTACCCGCGGATGCCGCTGCCAAACGCACTTATGCGCTGCAATGTTATTTTGGCGCAAAACCACCCGAAACCGCACCCAAAGCAACGCCCGATTTTGAACCGCCACCACAGGTGAAACCGCCGCCGCCGCCGACCAAGCCGCCACTGAATCAGACAGGCACGGGTGCAGCCCCAGCGCCACCGCCTGCACCCGATTTGCCGCCAGCGCCAAACGCTACGGTGGCCGTAGCTGCCATTTTACAAAACGCCCCGTTGGTGGTGCCGGTGCGCCCATTGCCACGCAGCTTGCCTACGGCGGTGCCGCCGCCCAGCGTGCCAATGCGCTCAACCGTGCTGACCCTGCAATTGTTTAGCGACGCCAACGCCAATGGCATCGCTGAGCCAATTGAGGGCATCGGCGGGGTGTCGGTGCGGGTGCTCGATGATGGCACGGGTGAATTGCTCGACCAAGCGCTGACTGATCGTGATGGCAATGTGCGTTTTGTGGTGCTCAGCGCCGGGGCAGTGCGGGTTAGTGTGCCTTGGCTAACCTATGTGCAGGTGGTGAATGAAGCCGCCGCGAATATTCGTATTGCTTTTGTAACACAGCCCTTTTTACCAACGCAATTGCCATAAATGGGGATTCGCAACGTAACACATCAAAACGAAACTTGCAAGCCTCGCTATAATGTTCATGCACAAATGAAACCCGGTAAACCCACCGACACCCGTCAACAACAACGTGATTTTGGCCGCAGTTTAATGTGGATGACCTTGCTTGTGCTGGTCATCGGTGGCGGGGCCTTATTGGCTGGGTTTTATGGCATTACCGAGGCCTTAATTGGGCTGGCGTGCTTGTTGGCAGGCGCCGGCATGATTTTATTTTTGTGGTTGTTGCTGACCCTGATCGGCAAGTTAACTGGCGAAGAATAGCATGACAAACTTATCTCCATCTCCCATCTCCCCCACAACAAGTGGCTGGGTTAAGCCGACTGTTTTGGCGGCCCTATCACTCATGTTATGTGCTTGCTCGGTTTTGCCCGAGCGTCTACAGCCCACCAACTTGGCACGTCGCCCCGCCACACCGGCTATTTCGATTGATTTGCCCGCCCGCACCCAAGCCCAACTGCGCGATTTTGACATCGCCACCCGCGCCTTGCGTGACCGCTATATTGATGCCAAGGCCGTAAATGCGGCATGGGATGTCAAAGTGCTAGAGATTCGTAAAAAAATCACCGAGCGCAGCAGCGAAGAGCAATTTGCCGAAGTGATGAATGAATTGATCTCGACGTTAAACGACCCCGATATCAGCTTTTCGCTCCCCACCGACCCCAATGCCAGCGCCCCAGCCCCCAGCGCACAATCGTTTGTGGGGATTGGCGTATTGGTCGATTTACCCCGCACGGGCAAAGAACGGGTGCTGATATTGTCGGTGTTTGAAGACTCACCCGCGGCCCGCGCCGGAATTAAACCCCACGACGCAATTGTGCGGGTAGGCGGGCGGCCTGTGCGGGCCGAAGAGGGCGGGGCCGTCATCAGTCGTATTCGCGGTGAGCCCAATTCACAAGTGGTTTTGACCATTCAAACCCCCAATACGCCTGCGCGTGATGTCACTGTCACCCGTCGCGCCGTGTTATCGCAAAGCGCGACAGTTGCCCGCAAATTGCCCGGCACCAATTATGGATATATTTTGCCCAGCCCTACCCTCGCGCCCGAGGCCTTGCGTGGCGACATCACTGTGGCCTTGCGTAAATTGTCTGACGAAAAATTAGATGGCCTCGTGCTCGATTTGCGCGTGATGCGTGATGCGAAATTTCCGGCCATCGACTTGCTCAATTTGTTTGCCAATGGGTATTTGGCGAATCAATATGTGCGTGAACGCAAAGGCGACAAACTCGAAATTACCGGCAAAAATGTGGTTGGCTCCCAAGACCTGCCGCTCGTCATCTTGGTTGGCGATTTAACCAGCGGGCAAGCCGAAACCTTTGCCGGTGTTTTACAAGATTTGGGCCGTGCCAAAGTGGTGGGCAACCCCACGCCGGGCAATGTGGCCTTGATCGCCGAAGTTGTCATCCCCAACAACGGCTTGCAATTAAACGTGCCTTATGGCGAGTATCGCGGGGTCAAAGACAAATCGTGGTTGCGCAAGCGTGATGCCGATGGCAAAACCTTGCCCGGCGGTGGGGTGCAACCCGATGTGAAATTTGAGCGCACTTGGGAAGAATTTACCGATGCCGACGACCCGCACGTGCAAAAAGCGATTGAGATCTTGAAGGGATAGAGTAATTGCAACCTTACTCATATAATAGACGTCTATGGCATCTAATGACGTGATTATTCTTGATCAAATTTTGCAGCAACAAAGAAATACAGTTGCTACTTCATTAAATGAACATGAATATTTTGAAATTTTTACTGCAGAGCAAATTTTAAAAGATTTCGACTTGTCTTACGATGAAATTTCTTCTGGTGGGGTTGGGCAAAGTGGTGATGGAGGAATAGACTCGCTTTATATTTTTGTAAATGGAGAGCTTTTACAAGAAGACACTGATTTTTTAGGCTTAAAAAAGAATGTTGCAATTGAAGTTTTTATTATTCAATCAAAAACAAGCAAAAGTTTTACCGAGGCTGCTTTAGATAAATTTACTAGTACAACGGAAGATATTTTTGACTTATCAAAATCCCTGATATCAGTTGAAACAATTTACAATAAGAAACTCCTTGAAATAGTTAAACGTTTCCAAAATGCCTATACACAGCTTGCTTCAAAATTTCCAAAGCTCCGTTTTATCTATTGCTATGCAACAAAAGGTTCTCTAGTAAACCATACTTTACGGCAAAAAGCAGATAAACTTAAATCAAAAATCCAACTTTTATTTTCATCATCTGAATGTGAATGTCGTTTCTACGGAGCATCTGAATTACTTGAACTAGCAAGAAGATCTCCCCAAACAACGTATACACTACAACTCGCTGAAAACCCTATCTCTTCTTCTGGTAAGGCTAATTTTATATGTCTAGTTCGGTTATCTGATTATCGCAATTTTATTAGCGATGAAAAAGGTGAGTTGCGGAAGACCATTTTTGAAGCAAATGTCCGTGACTATCAAGGAAAATCTACCGTTAACTCAGAAATTGAGATTACATTGAAAGGTGGACAAGGCGAAGATTTTTGGTGGTTAAATAATGGTGTCACGGTTCTTGCTACAAAAGCAACATTGAGCGGAAAAAATCTCCAGATTGAGAACCCTGAAATTGTAAATGGATTGCAAACTTCGCGTGAAATATTTAATTATTTTAAAGATAAGAACCCAATAAATGAAGAACGAAATTTGTTAATAAGAGTTGTTGTTCCGGATGCATCTGAAAGCCGTGATCGGATTATTAAGGCAACTAATAGCCAAACTCCCATTTCCCCAGCCTCGCTTCGTGCTACAGATAAGATACATCGCGATATTGAAGAATATTTGCGATCTTTTAATCTTTTTTATGATCGTCGAAAAAACTACTATAAAAATGAAGGAAAGCCAATTGATCGAATTATTAGTATTTCGATAATGGCCCAAGCCGTCATGTCAATTGCTTTACAAAGACCAAATGATGCGAGAGCACGACCATCATCTTTATTGTCCCGTGATGAAGATTACGATCAAATTTTTAGTTCTAAAAACCCAATAGAAATTTATTATAGGTGTGCAGAAATATTACGTTATGTTGAACGTTTTTTGAAATCTCAGAATCTTGATCGTGAAACACAAGGTGACATCAAATTTCACCTTGCGATGTATGTTGTCATTTGTCTGACCAAGAAAGTTAATCCAGTTCTTGCTGATGTAGCTGGTATAGACATAAATATGTTAAATAACAAATTAATCGAAGAAATCAAAGAGAAAATCTTTCATATTTATACTGAACAAGGAGCGACTAATAGAGTTGCAAAAAGCACTGAATTCCTTAAGGAAGTAAAAAAAAGTGCAACTGAAACTATACATGCTTTGAATCTCACCATTCGCTGAAATTATTTTCCAAGCAATGAATTATTTTTTCTTGTTTTAATTTTTTAATCTTAAAAAATGCGATTTTTGTAAGGGGCAAGATAATAGCAAAAAGAGATTTTGGCCAATTTATTAAAAAAATGGGGACAAGTCGCAATTTTGTGGCTCTGCTATCATCTTGATCTCTATAAAAAAATACGATTTCGAATTATCTCCTCGAAGATCGTATGAAATCAGCTTTTATGAAAATTGTTTTAGATTTGAAATTTCAATCTAAAAATTAACACAACTATAAAAAGCAAGCATTTTTTATGACAACTTTGAATTTTGGCTAACAAATTTTCGTATTTGGTCTTCCATTTCAGCGAATGGTGAGTAAATTATCTAAATAAGTTAAGTAATAGTGTTATGTTGATCTCTCATTCCTTTCGGGCGGCCAAAATCAATCAGCCGTCGGTTTGCACCATCGGCACATTTGATGGGGTGCATGTCGGGCATCAACATCTTATTAATTCGGCAGTCAAGACCGCCCAAGAACGGCAGATGCAGGCCGTCGTCATCACCTTTTTTCCGCACCCGCGCCCGATGATGAAGAATTTGAAGGGCACGTATTTAACCTTGCCCGAAGAAAAAACCGCGCATATTGCGGCCTTGGGGGTCGATCATTTGGTCATTTTGCCGTTTACCCGCCAAACCATGAACACCACCGCCCAAGATTTCATCGAATGGATGATTGACCGCTGTAATTTAGCCAGTTTGTGGGTAGGCTACGATTTTGCCTTTGGCAAAGGCCGCGAGGGCAGCGCCGAATTTTTGCAAGCACAGGGCAAATTGCGCGGCTTCGAGGTGCAAGTGTTTGGGCCGGTATATGCCGAGGGCGAGCCAGTGTCGAGTTCACGGATTCGCGCCGCGTTGGCACGGGGTGACATGCGCGAGGTGAATGTGTGTCTTGGGCGGCAATTTAGCCTCTATGCCGCCCGTGCCTCGGCCACCGCCTTTTTTGTGCATGAAGATCGCGCCTTACCCGCACCGGGCCGTTACGAGGTGCGCGTGCAGGGTCAGCCCAATGTCGCCGTCATTCATGCCCACACGCCCCAACACCTTTCGTTTAAGCAGCCGGTCGATGATTTGGATGGCGGTGATGTGGTAGTGCGGTTTGTGGGGTGAAAGTATAATATTTTCTCTTGCCAGTAAAAAACAATGTATATTAATTCACTTAACATCAAAAATCTACGCTGTTTTGAGCGTACTGAAATGCAATTTCAAAATCCACAAAACGCAGTGAAGTTGCGGCACCCCAATGTGAATTTGCTGCTTGGTAATAACGGCACAGGCAAGACCACGATCTTACGTGCAATTTCTCTTGCCATTTTAGGTCCCATTTTGGATGAGTCGGGGTTTACAGCAAGACGTTTAATAAGAGTGATCCCTAATGACAAGGATATTGATCGTGTAGCTACAATTGATGCATCTGTATTTTTTCATCAACATGAGATGCTATCCTCAAAGTCACTTAAAGTAAATAATATAAACAAGCCAGAGCTTAGAGACAGTTTAAGGCAATATTTTAACTATGATGAACTGAGGATGCTTATGTTTGATATGAATATAGATTCTGAATCTATTGCTGGGGATACACTAGATAGAAAATCTCTTGAATTAATTCAATATCTGGAACGAAGGGGGCGTTTGCCAGAATTAATTACTTATGTCCAAAAAGCCCGCCCACACCTTGAGCTAGAGAACACTCGCAATCAGGAACGCTCTGAATCAACCCCTCAGATGGCTCAATGCCGAATTGAAAGCATTTATGGTAGGGAGCGAATCTATGTGCCTTCTCAACGAAGCGCAGAATGGGTAAATCTCAATGACGAAAAATCTGCTGCATTATTCTTGTTGGGTTATAGTGCAACCCGTCGTTCTGAGTTAGGTGCTTTTGACCCTGCTGCCCGGGCAAAAAGTAGAAATTTGCGATACCAAAAAGTTGCAGGTTTATTTGAAGATGGATTATCACTCGTGCCGCTTAGTTTTTGGGTTCCTCGATTAATTGAAAAAAATCTCCCGCGTTTTAAAGAAATACAGGCTATTTTCGATCAATTATTACCGCAACATTGTCGTCTAACAAATCAAAAAATGGATGAAGAGCCAGCTTTTATGTATTACGGTACTTTACTTCCATATTCAGCACTCTCTGATGGATACCGAGCTTTTATCAGTTGGGTTGGCGATATGCTGTATTACATGACTGAAGCTTGCCCAGCTAACATGAGATTGACTCAAATGACGGGGGTTGTCTTGGTTGATGAAATTGATTTGCATCTACATCCGTCATGGCAACTAACGGTAATTCCCAATTTGTCTAAAGCTTTGCCTAATCTTCAATTTGTATTTTCTACGCATAGTCCTATTTTGGCTGGCACATTGGAATCAAAGAATATTTATTTGATGGATACGACAGAAAATGGCGCAGCAATTGTTAAACAACTGACGGAGGAAGTGCATGGAAAAAGTGCCGAACAAATTTTGTTGGGATCATATTTTGGGTTGGGCAGCACACGTGCCCCTGATGTGGAACGAGAGTTAGCAGAATTAGCTCGCAAAGCACAAGAAGGCGATCCTGAAGCAGCCTTAGAATATATGCGGCGTTTAGCATAAGGACTTGATCAATGATTCGTTACAACATTTCTTTATCCGACCTTGAGCAGCGCATTGATGTTTGTAAACCTGATTGGCGCAATCGTGCTGCCAATCGCACAACGTCTTTTAAGGCAGCGGGGAAATATGATGAGACAGGTGGTATTTGGAGTGAGATAAAAAAGGTTTATATTGATCTTCAACATAACAAATGTGCTTATTGTGAGCGTCCATTAGAAGGTTCAATGGAACTTGATGTTGAACATTTTCGCCCTAAGTCATCTGTCAAAAAATGGCCGCCTAGCACATGGCCCCCTAAAAGTTTGGGGATACCAAAAGTCTTAACTTATGGGTTCTCGACCGGTGACGCATGGAGCGAAGGCTACTATTTGCTTGCATATTGCTTGACAAATTATGCAATGGCTTGTAAAAATTGCAATTCGGTTCTAAAGTCAAACTATTTTCCCATTGCTGGCAATAGAGAGACACAATCGGATAACCCGATTGACCTCAAGGCAGAAAAGCCTTTGCTGATTTATCCGATCGGCGAGGTTGATGATGACCCCGAATATCTCATTAAATTCGATGGAATTGTGCCAGTCCCAGTTAAGTCGGCTGAGGATGAAGAGTATGGACATCAAAGAGCGAAGATTACAATTGACTTTTTTGCGCTGACAGAGCGTGAAGCATTGCGTCAACAGCGTGCTGAAGGAATATTTTTGTTAGGAGAATGGTTGCAAAAATTTGAAAATGCAACGACTGCTTCAGATAAAACCTTAGCAGAGAATATAATCAGTGCGATGACTTCCGAGAGATGCTCTCAAGCCAATTGTTTGCGATCATTTAAAAAACTTTTTTACGAAAACCGATCTAAAGCTTTGCTCTTTTTGAAAGAAGCACAAGATTATGTTATTTCATATGGACTTGTCTGAGCATAGAGATGATCCTTTAATTGCAAATGCAAGTAATCCTAAAAAACTTGCACTTTGCCTTTCAGGCGGTGGATACCGAGCAATGTTGTATCATGTTGGCGCATTGTGGAGGCTAAACGAATGGGGTTTTTTGCTTAAATTGGGGCTTATCTCAAGCGTGTCTGGTGGCTCAATCACTGCTGGCGTGCTAGGTTTAAATTGGGGAAACCTTGTTTTTGATGGCAATAGTTGTGCTGTAAATTTTGAAGAAAAAGTTGTCGCCCCGATTTTAATGACGGCAGATCGAACCATAGATATCCCTTGCACACTGTTGGGGATTTTTGATGCTGGCGGAGCGGGACATCGTGTGGCGACATATCACGAAAAACATCTTTTTGGCTCTGCAACATTGCAAGATTTGCCAGATGAGTCAACTTCGCCTCGTTTCATTTTTAACGCCTCCAACCTGCAAACAGCCGTGAACTGGCGATTTTGTCGTGCTTTTATGGGTGATTATCGCGTTGGATTGATTCATAATCCATCCGTTAAGCTGTCAGTTGCGGTCGCTGCTTCTGGGGCATTTCCACCTTTTTTGTCGCCACTACGCCTAAAATTATCATCCAATCAGTATGTGAAAGATGATAAAACAGTAGTTTAGTCTAAAAGTAGGGATGTTGTTCAAATCTGTAGTAAAACAGAGGGTATGAAAAAAAAAGAAGAACAACATCCCCCCGCAGTATACAAAACAGTCGAAGCAATCATAGCAACGCTAGCAAGCATCAACAAAGGAACA
>CAMDWA010000125.1 GCA_945877855.1 Thermoflexus hugenholtzii JAD2
CACCGACCCGTCTCTACGATTTGGTTCATTGTTGAGTCTAAAAATTTTATTGAATGTAAAATTTTTTCGCGCTGGGGGGCAAAGCCCCCCAGACCCCCACGCAGAACGACCCCATAGGCTTGTGTAAGCGCAGAGAACAGAGTTTCAGAGGCCAGAGCAACAGCGTTCAGAGGTTGGAAAGATGGGGGACACACACGCGAAAACCGATGTTATTGTCGTGGACAGTAATGTTGTCGTAGTTGCGGCAAGCGCAACGCACGCTGATATCGAGGTAGTAGAACGAACCGCCACGAAGCACACGCGCATCTCGGCTACTATCACTTTCACGACCATCATTAGCATTATATGGGTAGGGCTTATACAAGCTGCTGGTCCATTCCCACACATTCCCTAGCATATCTTGTAAGCCATAAGGGCTATCTCCCAACGGGCTATATTGCCCAACCTTAGTCGTGTCCCCTACATCCAAGTTGTAATTGGCACGGCTTTTGTCTATCATTTGGTTCCCCCAAGCATAGGTTCGCCCATCCGTTCCCCGTGCGCCCTTCTCCCACTCGGCCTCGCTTGGCAAACGCACATTCAGCTTGCTGCGGTCACTCACCCACTTGCAAAATGCCACCGCATCATCCCAACTGATGTGCGTCACCGGATGATTTGCTTTCCCAACCAAACTGCTGTCTGCGCCACGCGGATGTTGCCAATTCGCCCCCGCCATCTCTTTCCACTCATTCCCATTCCATACCCAAGACTTCCCATCTCGTTCGGCTTGAGTCATGTAACCTTTTGCCTTCACAAAAGCCTCAAACTGCGCTACTGTAACCTCAGTCTTGCCCAGCCAATATTCGTCTAAGGTTACTTGATGTTGCAGCACTTCAGCCGCCAACCATGTTTTAACTGTCTCTTTGGCTACATCACCGGTGTAATTTGCCAGTAACTCATCCACTTGGCCTTGGGTGCTGCCCATGATGAACTCGCCCTTTGGAATGCGCACCATCTCAATCTCGATCCCGCTCCCCAACACCATTGCCAACCGATCAGTATTTATCCGCCTCACAATCGGAGTGCTGGTTGCAGTTAGCGTTGGCAATGGTGTTGGAGAACGGATTACAGTTGCTGTGGGTAATGAGGATGGCGTTAGGGTTGGTGGCGCTGTTGTTGGCTGTGGTGGAGTGGTTGATGTTGCGACTAGCGCCGTTGCCGTAGGCGCAACTGTGTCGCTTGGCTTAGGCTCGGGTGTTAGTGTGGCGCTGCCCCCTCCATTTACAAGACGTGACACACCATATCCCACTGTCCCCAAAGTCAGTGCGCCCCCTCCATAGGCCAGCAGTTTTCGACGCGGAATTTTAAGAGGGCGAGGTTCGGGCTTAGGTGGTAAACCATGTGGCGGTGTCCGAGTCGCTAACCCTAATTCCACCAATAGCGCTTGCACCCCCGCCGCGTGGTTTTGGGTAAAGTCAATATACTGATAGGCGTTAAGCGAAGGGAATTTCGCCCGAAAATCACAGCGCTTGGCATAGAGCGGCAGCAAGCGCATCTTTTTATTCACCACTTCGGGCAAGGCGCTATACAACTCATGCTCCACCCAAGTCGAGGCCAAGGTGTTGGGGGTGAGAATGACAGCGAAAATACCGCTTTCACGCAAGCCTCGGTCAATCGCCGCCGCCCATTTTTCGCCCGGCAAGATGCTGCTGGTCGCCACCCACAATGGCACACCCTGCGCCCGTAAGTCGGCTTGCAACCGCCGCGCAAAGGCTTCGTCTTGATGGGCATAGCTCAAGAAAATCTGCCTTGGGTTGCGGGGTTTTATTTTAATTTCTGCGGCGATAAATTCGCCGAAGGTTGCCTCATAAGGTTGAGGGCGGGCGGCGTGGACGGCAGAACGCAAGCGTTCCAGTTGATCATATCGTTCACAATGTGCCACCAACGCCTCGGCGAGGTTTCTCAACGGGGTGTCAACGCCCTCATAATCGCGGTAAAAATCGGGGAAATAATCGTTGCACAAAAAGCCAAACTCGTCGCGATTAAATCGTGCGAGAATAAATGTGCGAAGTTCGGTGCGATTTGGGGCTGGCATGGCTAAGTGGCTATTTTAGCGGATATTTTTTATACCCATTGCCCAAGGGTGTAAGCGGCTAAGGCCTTTCAAAAATCCCATCTTGAAAATTTGGTTTGGCTTCGTCATTCCCGCGAAAGCGGGAATCTATAACCAAACAGGCATAGGTTGACTGGTTTGTCGCAATTTTGACCTGCCACGTTGTGGATCTCCGCGAACGCGGAGATGACGGGTTAAGTAGCGTGCTGACTTTTGAACAGCCTTGACCCAACGGGCACAATTTGATGGAATTGCCACATTTTGAGCCTGCCGCATTATGGATTCCCGCTTTCGCGGGAATGACGGTTAAGGCATCGCGTCCTCTTTTGTGAATGTTTGCCGGCTTTTGAACAGCCTTGTCTGAAAGCCAAATTTCGCCCCTCACCTAGCCTCTCCCCGCTGAGGCTGAGAAGGTAGGTAAGAAGCTATTGCACTTTGCAAAAATGTGGCTAAATCTTGCTTTTGTTTTTGTAATGAGGGCAAATGAACATACATCAAGTGCCCAGCCTCATAATAGGCCATTTGCACATTGTTGCGCAAAGCAGCGGGCAAATACAAATGGTTAAAAGTATATTCGGCGGCAAAAAAGGGCGTGGCGAGGTCGTAATAGCCATTACACACCAACACTTTTAAATGGGGGTTACTGCACATGACCCGCCGTAGCGTCTCGCTGACGTCAACATATTGCCCCTCAAAATTATGAAATCGCCAGTTGGAATTGATCTGCATATTCATGATTTCATAGGGCAAATCGCTTTCATACTTAAGCTCGTGCCGCACATAATCATAAATGGCAGCGGTATAGGGTCCGTTATAAGCCAGCGAACTCGGCTCCAGGTTGATTTTGTCACCCGTCGGGCCAAGGTCATAGCCGGTAAATCGGGCATCTAAACGCCCAATCGTTTTGCCATCGCTGCGCAATAGTTCTTTGGTGAAGTTGGTAATATCGACTCGCAAATTGCTTCGTAGCACATAATCGGCGCTCAGGCCAATAAAACGGGCTATTTTTTCGGCCAGCGCTTGCTCTTCGGCGGCGGTTAGGGTTGTGCCACGCATAAGCGCGGCGGCATATTCGCCGTTGGCAAACTGTCGGGCCGCGTCTACGGTGTGGGTTAGGCTTTGTTGTAAGGTTGTATCGAGCTTGCCATGAAACCACGCTACCGCGGCAAACGGCGGCAAATACAGCACAAAGGGTAAATCATTGCCGGGTGCAAAGCGAATGGTTTGGAAATTGAGGGTGGTGCTGACAAAAATAATGCCATTCAGAAAAAGGCCATGCCGATCTTGTAAATAACCACTTAGCCCAGCCGCACGGGTGGTGCCATAACTTTCACCGATGATAAATTTAGGCGAACGCCACCGCCCATAACGGGTGCAATATAGGCGAATAAAATCACCCACGCTTTCGATGTCTTTTTTGAATTCGTGAAATTCATTTGTGCGTTCACCCGTCACAGCGCGGCTATAGCCGGTGCCAATCGGGTCGATAAACACCAAATCGGTTTCGTCGAGCAGTGAATGTTCATTATCGACCAAATGCCAAGGCGGGGCGATTAATGCACCGGCATCACCCATTTGCACCCGCCTTGGCCCCAACAAACCCAAGTGCATCCATACGCTGCTGCTGCCCGGGCCGCCATTAAAACTAAAGGTAATTGGGCGTTGCGCCCGTTGATCGTCAGGGATATCGTCACGCACATAGGCCACAAAAAAGAGATTGGCTTTTGGCTTTTCCGCCACAATTTCAGCGGCGAGGTCTTTTTTGTCGGTTTCTTGCGTCAGCGTCAACGTGCCAGTGATGGCCGTGTATGACACTTTGTGCCCATTAATGGTCACGCTGTGTTGGGTAATGCTTAAATCTGATGGCATAAAGAGAGCAAAATTGGTGTTTCTTAAGGTTTATCGATAATTGGGTATCTTCTCAATAATGAGTGGTAAAACAAGTTTTCGCCGAACTCACTATCCCCACATCCCCGCGGGGGATGTGGGGATAGTGAGTTCGGCATTATGTCTTTTTAATTATTAAACAGCTACTAAAGACCCAAAAACGGCACAAAAGTGTGAATAGACGGCCAAGGGATTGCCACCACGACGATCAACAATATGATCGCCAAGACCGGAACCGCATAATCTAACGGACGGGCGGTAAATTGCACAAACTTGGTACGGCCTTTGCCACCCATATAGCAGCGCGATTCCATCGCCAGCACCAAATCTTCGGCGCGGCGCAGGGCGTTAATGAACAACGGCACAACCATCGGCAAAATGGCGGCAGCGGCTTTGAAGGGATTCCATTGGCGCTTGCGCAGCGCCACATCGCCGCCGCGGCTGGCCTGTGCCTTGAGAATACGTTCTAATTCTTCGGCCAAAGTCGGCACAAAGCGCAGCGCAATCATATTGGTCAATGCAATTTCATGGGCTGGCACTTTAAACCGCTCGAATGGCTTTAGCAATAGCTCGATGCCATGCGTCATTTCGGTGGTGGTTGCCGTCATGGTCAATACGCTGGTTAAAAAAATAAAGGCCAAAATTTTAATCAGCCCCATCAACAACAAGTGCATACTGGCGCGGGTGACACTAATCCACAGCCACGAAAAATAAACTTTGCCGCCATCATCGCCGGTGTTCGGGAAAATAACCCGCATCAGCGAGATGAAAAACAAGATCGGCAAGGCCAACGTGACACCGCGCAACACATAACGCACCGGCAATTTGGCTAACAGCACAATACCCAAAAACAGCAAGGTGAGCAACGCCAGCGCAATCAGCGATTTTGTAAACACCACCGTAAAGATCAAAATAAATACGCTAATAATCTTGGCACGTGGGTCGAGTTTGTGCACCACTGAGCCAGTTGGGATGTATTGCCCAACCGTGACATTGCGTAACAACTCAAATTCATTGCGGGTCGAGCGGGGGCGGGTGGTAGGGGATTGAGACATTTTAAGGATTTTAAATTTAGGATTTCAGACTTTGGGTGTTAAGTGTTTTGTAAAAAATGTAATGCCGACATCACTATCCCTTCCTGCCCTAAAGGGCAGGAAGGGATAGTGATGTCGGCGAAAATCTGTTTTACCACTCATGTTTGAGAAGATTTTTCAACTCTAAAATTTAAAATAATTGAACGGCTTCATCTACGGTTAATACTGTGCCAGCGCCGAGGCGATGCATGGCATCCGTCACTTGCGGGATGTCGAGGCCGAGTTTGCGCAATTCATCGGGGCGCGAAAACACGTCGTGCGGTGTGCCTTGCATCACCGTGCGCCCATCGGCGATCACGCACAAGCGATCACACACTTGGGCCAATTCGTCCATATTATGCGAAATAATCACCAAGGTAACGCCGCGATCACGCAGCGCCAAAATGCGGCCCAGCAACTGGCTGCGGTTGAATGGATCAAGCCCCGAGGTTGGCTCATCGAGCACCAACACTTCGGGCTGCAAGGCCAACACACCGGCCAAGGCCACCCGCCGCATTTGCCCACCGCTCAGGCCAAAGGTCATGCGATCTTTAAATTCGTCAAACCCCAAGCCTACCGCCTCCATCGCCTGCCGCACCCGTTCGCGCACCTCTTCGCGGCTCAGACCCAAATTGCGCGGGCCATAGGCAATATCGTCACCGACATAATGCTCAAACAATTGGGCTTCGGGGCTTTGAAAAACCAGCCCAACCCGCCGCCGCAATTGCTTCATGTCGATGTCTTCGCGGCTGAGGTCATTGCCCAACACAATCACATCGCCCTCATGTGGGCGCAGCAAGCCATTTAAATGTTGAATGGCGGTCGATTTGCCCGAGCCGGTATGCCCAATCACGCCCACAATTTCACCTTTGCGCACCTCAAAATTGATATCGTGCAAGGCCTTGACCTGTAATGGCGTGTCGATCATGTAATAGTGACCGAGGTGTTGCACTTGAATGACGGGATCGGGGATTGGGGATTGGGGGCTGGAGGCTGGGGCTTGGGAGGCCGGATGCGGGCGGGCGTGTTTCGCCATTTCGCCCACAAACTCGTCTACGGTCAGCAAGTTTTGGGGGATGTTGGCATACCGCGCATGTAAGGCGTGCGCCAATTGCGTCACCTGTGGCGTATTCATTTGCAGTTCGCGCAGCCGCTCGCTTTGGCTAAACACCTCGTGCGGTGTGCCTTGCATCTGCACCCGCCCCTCTGCCATCACCACCACGCGGTCGGCTTCAATCGCCTCCTCCATATGATGCGTAATCGCCACCACCGTTACGCCTTCCTCTTGGTTCATACGCCGCGCCACGGCCAGCACCTCTTTGCGGCCCAATGGGTCGAGCATGGCGGTGGCTTCATCCAGCACCAACACCCGCGGCTGCATGGCTAGCGTGCCGGCAATACATACCCGTTGTTTTTGGCCGCCACTCAGCAAATGGGGCGCACGATGTCGAAACGCCTCCATATTGACGCGATCGAGCGACCAATCGACGCGCCGCAAAATTTCAGCGTGTGGCACGCCCAAATTTTCGGGGCCAAAGGCCACATCTTCCTCGACAATCGTCGCCACCAATTGATTGTCGGGGATTTGGAAAACCATGCCAACGCTTGAGCGAATGTCGCGCAAATGCGTCTTGTCTTTGGTGTTCCATGTTTGGGCCGCGCCATTGGGGCCAGCCTCGCCACTAATCCACACATCGCCCTGCGATGGCAATAGCAGCGCATTTAAATGCTTGGCCAAAGTCGATTTGCCAGAGCCATTGTGACCCAAAATGACCACATATTCACCGGCATAAATGTCGAGCGTCACGCCTTGCAAGGCTTTAATGCCATTGCTATTTTCGGCCTGATAGGTATGATGAACGTCTTCGAGACGAATGATGGTATTCACGTGTGCATAAAGTATACAGTTTATTGAGCAAAATTACAGAACTTGTTTGGGTGTAAACTGACTAAAACAGCGTACTATAATTTGCCGCATTAATCACCCAAATATGAAAAAACTTCATTTCGAGCCACCCATTTACACTTTTCAAATCGATTTTATGCGCCACGTCAGCAACATTGTTTATGTGCAATGGATGGAGATTGGGCGGTCGATGTTGCTGGATGCAATTGGGATGCCAGTGGCGCAGATTGCCACGCAAGGATTTGGGCCGGTGTTGGTCGAGACCAATATCAGTTACAAAAAGCCTTTGTATTTGGGTGATCAAGTCAAGGCCGAAGTCTGGTTGTCGGAGTTATCACACGCTTCGGCATGGTTGGCATTTCGGTTTTTGAATGGGGTTGGCGAGGTTTGTGCAATTGGTCGTCAACGCGGTTTGTTTGTTTATTTGGCAACCGGTCGCCCCAAACGCATCACGCCCGATGAACGCACGCGCTTCGAGGAATATTTTATACCTGAGGCATCTTCCCAACAAGCCGCGGCAACTTGAAAAGACATAATGCCGAACTCAGTATCCCGCCAGCCCTTGTGGGGCTGGCGGGATACTGAGTTCGGCGAAAACCTGTTTTAATTAAATTAACCCTATCCACCTATATGACACCTCCATGATTTTGTGGTTAAATTAACTACCATGAAAATCACAAAAGTTCGTGCCATTGTCACCGCACCCGAAGGCCAAGCCTTGGTGGTGGTGAAAGTCGAAACCGATCAACCCGGCCTTTACGGCCTCGGTTGCGCCACCTATACCCAACGCTACACGCTGGTCGCCAAAGCCGTCGATGATTATTTAGATAAGCTGTTGGTGGGGCGCGACCCCGCCAATATCGAAGATATTTGGCAATTGTGTTACCAAAACCCCTATTGGCGCAACGGCCCGGTGCTAAACAACGCCCTCAGCGGGGTCGATCAGGCCTTGTGGGACATTAAAGGCAAAGCCGCCAATATGCCGGTGTATAGCTTGTTGGGCGGCAAATGCCGCGAAGCGGCGATGGTGTATCGCCATGCCGATGGCCGCGACCATCAAGAGGTGCTCGATAATGCGCTCAAATATCAGGCCGAGGGCTTTTTGGCTGTGCGCTTGCAAATGGGCGGTTACGGCGGGCGCGTCAAAGACATCACCAAAAGCAACGCGGTGCCGGGCAAACAGGGTGGGCAAGCCACCGACCGAATGCGCAAAATGGATCGCAGCGACACGGCCTTTCCGGGCAGCTATTACGATCCCGACCAATATGCGCGTTCCATTCCGCCGCTCTTCGATTATGTGCGCAGCAAAATCGGTTTTGACCTGCATTTGTTGCACGACATTCACGAACGCATCGCGCCAATCGATGCGGTGCGCATGGCGAAGGCGCTCGAACCCTATCGGCTTTTCTTCCTCGAAGACCCGTTGCCGCCCGAAAATATCGAATGGTTTCGCCGCATCCGTGAACAATGTGCCACCCCCATCGCCATGGGCGAGCTATACAACCACCCGCTCGAATGGCGGTCGCTCATTTCTGAGCAATTGATCGACTTCATTCGGGTGCATATTTCGCAAATTGGGGGCCTCACCCCCGCCCGTAAATTGGCAACCTTGTGCGAGGTCTATGGCGTGCGCACTGCTTGGCACGGGCCGGGCGATGTTTCACCGGTTGGCCATGCCGTCAATTTACACCTCGATTTGGCTTGCCATAATTTTGGCATTCAAGAGGTGATTAACTTCACCGATGCCTTGCAAGAGGTGTTTCCGGGTTGCCCCGAGATGCACAATGGTTACTTGTGGGCCAACGATGCACCCGGTCTCGGGATCGATATTGATGAGGTTGCCGCCGCCAAATACCCGCCGAAAGCCAGTGGTGGGCAATTTGTCGATAACACCATCATCTGGACGCAATCGCGTTGGCCGGATGGCACTTTGGGGCGACCGTAGGCCAGGGGAAACTAGCGCAAACCTCGGAGGTCTTAACGCAACTCGCGGCTACAACATAAAGCTGCGCTAAGACCTCCGAGGTTTTAGTAGCTATTTTCATCAATATGAAAACGACGCACAAAGGGTACAAAAACTTTGTAAAAATGCCCTCTTTGCGCCCTTTATAAGCGGCAAATTACAACGTTCCTATCCAATCTCTCAAGGAGATCAGATGAAAATTACCAAAATAGAATCGCGCGGATTGCGTGGCGCAACACCCGAAGGCGGCTGGAGCAATGAATTGCGCCCCGAAGATTGTGTGCATACGCTGGTGCTGGTGCATACCGACGAAGGCCTGACCGGCCTCGGCAGTGTGTTTACCAATGACGCACTGGTAAAGGCCGCCATTGCGGTGCTAGAACCGCTGTGGCGTGGCGAAAACGCGCTAGAGCCAGAACGGGTGAGCGAAAAACTGCATCAGCATATGTTTTGGTTGGGGCGCGGCGGCAGCATCACCCACGCCATTAGCGGCATCGATATTGCCTTGTGGGATATTTTAGGGCAGGCCACCGGTCAGCCGATTGGGCGCTTGTTGGGTGGGCGTTATCGCGAGCGGGTGCAGCCTTATGCCTCATTGTTAATGCACCAGCCAGCCAAAATGCGTGATGATTTGCTGGCAGTCAAGGCCCAAGGTTTTCGCGCCTTTAAGATCGGCTGGGGGCCATTTGGGCGGGTGAGCGCGGCGATGGATGAGGCGATTGTGAAAGCGGCGCGTGAGGCCATTGGCCCAGATAACAAGCTGATGGTAGACCCGGGCGGCAGCGATGCCTATTGGCCTAACGGCTATAAATGGGCCATTCGCACCGCCGAAATGTTGCTCGATTACGATGTGTATTGGTTTGAGGAGGCACTGCACCCCGACGCACTCGACGATTACATCAAATTGCGTGAACATGCCAAATTGCCCATTACCGGTGGCGAAACGCTAACACGGCGGCAAGCCTTTCAGCCTTGGCTGCAAGCCCGCGCCTTTGATATTGTGCAGCCCGATGTGACCAAAGTGGGTGGCATTAGCGAAGAGCGGCGGATTGCGTGGATGGCGCAAGAGAACGGGGTGAAGTTTATACCGCACGGTTGGAATACGGCGGTCGGGCTGGCGGCTGATTTGCAACTTGCCTCGGCGTTTGTAAACACCGATTTGGTTGAATATTTGACCGGCTCGCCGTTTATTGATGACATTGTGGCCGACAAATGGCAATTAGATGTCGATGGGATGTTATCTATTCCAGCGAAGCCGGGCTTGGGCTTGAGTTTAGATTGGGACGCGGTAAAATTTTATACGACAGGATAAGCTATCGTTTTGGCGGTTTAACTACTTTCGCAACGCCTTGGCCGTCGCCTTCCAATCAATATCGACAAATTGTTGATCGATTTGTGCTGCCACCGTCTCAGATACGGCCTTAGCGCTGCCGGTCTGCTCAACAACATCGCCCCATCGAAAGCCGCTTAAATAGTCATCTGTGCCAATCAGGCCAGCAGACATGGCGGCGCTGTCTACGGCCTCCATAAAACGGGGCGGCAATTGGGTGCTAATCCGTTCGCGCCCTTCTTTTGCCCGCACCAAAACTGGGATATCGTGCCAATATTGAATTTGATAACTTGCCATAATAGATGGCAAGTGTAATCGACATTCCGTGTAAACTTTGATTATGCAAAATGTCATTGTTCTTGATCTCGGCAGCTCATCGACCCGTGCCATGTTATATGATGCACAAGCCAAGCCCGTGCCAGGGGCATTGGTGCGCGAAAGTGTTGATTTTCATGTCGATCAATTGGGTGCGAGCGAAGACGACCCCCAACTGGCTTTGGCACGCGCCAGCCGCACCCTAAACGCCCTCAAACAAACCCCTGCTTATCGTGATCAGGTCAAGACCGAGCCATTGCTCGCCATTTCATCTTACGCTGGCAGTTTGCTGTGTCTCGATGCCAACGCCGAGCCGCTGACCCCTATTTACACTTATGCCGACACCCGTGCCAGCAGCGACGCGGCCCAATTGCGCGAAATTCATGACGAGATTGCCACCCTGCAACGCACTGGCTGCCGTATTCGTGCCAATTACACCCCAGCGCGGCTGGCGTGGCTCAAACGCACCCAACCCGATATGTTTGCCCGCACCCGCCACTTTGTCACCCTCAGCGATTATGTGCGGTTAAAATTGTTTGGGCGCTTGGGGTGTGGCATCTCCATTGCTTCATGGAGTGGTTTACTCAATCGTCAAAACAATGATTGGGACGAGACTTGGCTGCGAATTTTAGGCCTACAGCGCGAACAATTGCCCCCTATCGATCAAGCCACAAGCCATGGTTTAATTGCCATTGGTGATGGCGCGGGCGCAAATGTTGGCAGTGGTTGCACCAACCCCGACCATGTTGCTGTCACCATTGGCACGACTGGGGCCATGCGCATCATTAGCCCCCATGATGCCCAACGCGATATTTCGCCTGCCTTATGGTCATATCGCGCCAATCACGCATTCGACCTAACCGGTGGGGCCACCACCGAGGGCGGCAATGTGGTGGCGTGGCTGCGGGCTGTTTTGGCAGGATTGGGCAATGATACTGCCGAGGCTGCCATTGCCCAACAACGCCCCGATGGGCATGGGCTGACCGTATTGCCCATGTTTGGGGGCGAGCGTAGCCCGGGCTTTGCTGACCGCGCCCGCGCTACATTGCATGGCTTATCATTCGATAGCACTCCCGCCCATATTGCCCGCGCTTGTTATGAGGCCATTGCCTACCGGCTGGGCAGCATTTATACCGCCTTGTTGGGGGCCAGTCGCGCCAAAGGCATCATTGCGTCGGGTGGCGCATTGCTTGGTTCGCCTACATGGTGTCAAATTATTGCCGATGTAACCGGCGCGCCGGTGCAATTGTGCGATGAACCCGAAGCCACCGCGCGCGGCGCTGCCATGCTGGCCTTGGGGCAACTTGACTTGCCCGCGCAACTTGGCCCCATTTTTGTGCCCAATGCCCAACATACCGCCATTTACCGGGCCGCCGCGGCCCGTCAGCAAACGCTATATGACAAATTGATTATGTGAAGGCTTCCCCAAATGCATTCGGCGAAAATTCGTTTTAATTTTTGCCGTTAATTGATTCGCTGAATGGCCTTACTTGGCGTTTGGCTGGGTTTGCAACCGCACCAACATCTCGGCAATAATGGCTTTTTTCTTGGCATAAATAATCATCCCACCCATACTAATGATCACACCCGAGGCAATTAATACGGCGATAGCAAAAGTCCAGCCTGACCGGCTAAAAAAGGGGATACGGGTCAAAAATTCAGACGCTGCGGCAGCCACCAAGCCAACATATGACCATAACATACCGCGATAATGCTGATCGAGCCAACCTGATTTTGGGCGTTTGGTAAACGCTGGCACAAACCCTGTTGCAAGTGTAATCAGGCTAATGACAGCAAGCACATGAAACGGGCCAAACCGATTAAACAGCCGATAAATCATCAAAGCGGTTACATTTAACCCAACCATACTCACAACATAGCCATAGCCGATCATACGGTGGCGGGTGCTGCCTTTCGTAATTGTAAATATGGCAATGCCACTTGCCAGTGCAATTACGGCTAAGGCGGTGTGAATGATGCCAAGACTACTCATCTTTACCTCTCATTGATTGGTTGACTCGTGAATTGTACGTCGTGAATCATCAATCAACCAATCAACCAATCAACTAGGGCGAACGCATCATGAAATATTTTTTATGTCACCCCGAACAAAAGAGGCTCAATCAAATTAAATAAATAGTCATTATTCCAACCAGCCTCTAACCGCGACGTTTTAATACTATTTTTACGATTCTTGTCTTTTTTGATTAAATTG
>CAMDWA010000126.1 GCA_945877855.1 Thermoflexus hugenholtzii JAD2
TGTTCCTTTGTTGATGCTTGCTAGCGTTGCTATCATCGCTTCGACTGTTTTGTATACTGCGGGGGGATGTTGTTCTTCTTTTTTTTCATACCCTCTGTTTTACTACAGGTTTGAACAACATCCCTACTTTTAGACTAAACTACTGATAACGATAGTAGTGATAAATAAGGTGAAAACAATGGATAAAGCAAAACAAGCTCGATTAGAAGCCAAAGGCTGGCAAACAGGAACTGTAGCAGCGTTTTTACAGCTTACACCTGAAGAATCTACGTTAGTTGAAATCAAGTTAGCACTTAGCCGCAAATTGCGCCAAAGTCGACAAAATCAAATGACACAGGCAGAATTAGCCACTAAGATCCACTCTAGTCAACCTCGTATTGCAAAAGCTGAAAATGGGGATCATTCAGTATCAATTGAGTTGTTATTACGCGCCATTTTAGCCACAGGTGCAACCCCACAAGACATTGGTGAAGCTATTTCTAACATTAGTGCACCATTACCAGTTTGACAAAATGAGAGCAGGTTCCGAGTTGATGAAAGCTTGGATCAATTTCGCTATCTACCTTCCACGTCTACGCTGTGGAAGATAGATAGTGAAATCGGCCCTTCATTATTTAGGAATTTGCTCTGATCGTAAATCTACCTCACCACCGGCGTAATTTCTATCGTCGTGCTGATGGTCTCCGTCAGCGTGATCGTCTCACTAAACTGATTATTCCAAACGATTGGGAAACTGATACGCATCGTCTCAGGCAGCATCCACGTTTCGGCATGAGTCGCCGCCCCCGCATCATCGGTCACAATCGCTTGGTTAAAAAAGGCCAATGGGTTATTAAAACCAAAACGCGGCAAAGTCATCTGATAACTAATGGTGATAGCGTGACCCGCCGTTAGCGCACCCGTCCAATCTAGCCGATTACCAAGCAATACCAGATCACCCACATCCGATGGCGACAATGTAAGCGATGACTCAATTACATTTAACCGCGCAGGCACAGCGTTACGCAAACTCGCCCGATCCACATCAACCCCACTCACATTACGCAAACCAATCGTCACGGTAGCGCGTTCGCGCCATTGCAACGGTTGCGGAGTTATGCTCATACTCGGCAACAATTTGGGCACATTCACCCGCACCAATAGCGGCTTGCTAAAGTGAATACCCATCTCGGGCAAGGTAATATGCAATTGCGCGGTTAAAACCTCGGTTGCGGCGCTGATTACAGCGCCGCCGGCGTGTTGCGCCACAATTTGCCATTGTTGCACCTCGCCCTGCGTAAGCGTGCCACGCCAGCCATTGCCCAACGACCCCGGCGGCAGCGTATGCGTCAATACTTTAATCTGGCTGGGCAATGTCACCGAAATCGCTACCTTGGTCGATGTGTATGCACCCAAATGATTAAGCAACTCATCGGCCTTAAGCGTTAGGCTATACACAAATTGCCCCCCAACAGGGATATTGTTGGGCGCAGCACTAAAGCGCGATTCGCCCAACGGCGACAACCAACCTACAATGCGGTTCATCAACTCGGCTTTGAGCGGTTTATTTAGCACTTCATAGGCAAATGGGAAAAACACCAGCCGTGATTCATTCGACAAAGCCGAGAACTCGTCGTTGCTAATATGCAAAGCGCGTGCCAAACCATAGGGCTGGCCGTTGTCGCCGCGAATGACGACTTGCGTATCTTGCATCGGCTGCACAGCGGCGCTGAGGTTAAACCCATACGGGAACGGCAATAACGTGCCAGCCAAAATGTCATCACCCAACACACTGCCCGGCACTGGCACAATTTGATCGGTGCTGCTGTTAAAATCGATGTAAGCCACACCCAACGTATTGCGGTCAAAATCGGGGGCTTGGCGTTGCTCACCGCTGCTGTAATGTAAAGCCGCTTGCGACGAGAAAAACAACCGCCCACCCGCTTCTAAATACTGACGCATCGCCTCGCGCTCGCCGCTGGTAATTGGGTCAAACCAATCGTAAGC
Organism: Thermoflexus hugenholtzii JAD2; assembly: GCA_945877855.1. Classification (GTDB taxonomy): domain Bacteria; phylum Chloroflexota; class Anaerolineae; order J036; family Brachytrichaceae; genus AQU-03. The sequence continues at coordinate 1,987 of CAMDWA010000126.1, forward strand.
GTTAAACCACACCACCATCGGGTAGCGGCTCAGATCATTTAGGCTAGGGGCTTGGGTGAATTGGCTACCCAAACTCGTGCGTGTGTCCCAGCGATCGACACTCGTTCCAACCGAGGCAAGTGCATCTAAATAGTCTTTTTCGCGGTCATAAAACCGGTCGTCATCGACCAAAAGTGCTGCGGCAGGGGTTTTGCTGGTAAAGCTCAAGGTGCGCTTGAGGTTGGGCGACCAATTGCGCGACGACACTGTCACATTCAGCACATCGCTGCTATTGCGCGGCAAATTTGCGGGAATAGTGACCGAGAGCGTAATCACGGTGCTGCTGCATGGAGCCAGCGTAATTTCGTGCACATCACGTTGCCCATTTGCACTGGCAGCGGCGGCTTGCCACTTGTTGCCGCCAAAGGCAATCGAAAAAGTTTCGGGCAGGCCGGCCTCGCCGGTATGCCGCACCCGAAAACTATGGCTTACCACTTCGCCGGGCAAGCCAATGGCTGCGCCGGTCGGCAATGGGTTCAGTGGGGTCAACTCTAACCCCGTTTGTGGGCGCGGCTGCACAAAGGCATTCAAAATTTGGCCCATCACATCAGTGCGATGTGCCAAAGTGCTAATGCCCTCCATGCCAAACGGCAAAAAAGCCACGCTATAGCTCAGACATTGTGAAGTATAAATACCCGCGCCGCGACTCGGCAACGCCCCGGCTGGGGTTAAAGTCGTGCTGGCCTTAAGCGAAACCGGCGCATATTCGGCGATCAAATGCCCATGATCAACATTACGCACCCGAATAATATCGGGGCCTTCTTGGTTTTGCGCGCCATCGCCCCCCGTAATGGTGAACACCCGCCCGGCTAACAACGTTTGGGTGACACCTTCGACCCTAAAATTGGTGCTGTTGTCATCGACAAACCACGCATTAATTTTCTCAAAATAAGGTCTAAAATTTTTGCCGCCGCCATCATGATAAGCAATATCTTGCCCAGTGAGCAATAAATTTTTGCCCAGCATTAATGTCTCAGAAATGACATCATCGCCATTGGTAAAACTGGGTGCATCATTGGGCGACGACCAAATAATGGTGTCGTATTTGAGCAATTGCGAAGTGGTAATGAGATCACGCGGGATTTGCTTGATGCGCATCACATCATAGGCTAGCCCCAGTGAATTAAGCGTCTCGGTGTAATATTGCATGGCGCTGGCGAGATACCACGCGCCCGAATCGACAAATACGATCTTTTGAATGGCGTTCAGCGCAAAATCGACATCCATCGCCACCCCATCGGCAATGCTGACGGTGCGAGTCTGCACCCCATAGCCGGTTAAACGTGCTTCAATCACATATTCGGCAGCGGGCAGGTCTAAATAATAGCGACAGGGGAAACAATTTTGCTGCGAAACGCTATTGCGCGGCGTGCCAATCGCCCGCACAGTGGCTGGCAATTGTTCGCCAGTTCGGGCATCTGTGACCACCCCTCGCAACACGCCGCTGGGCATCCGCTGCAAGGCCACATTCACCAGCGCCGTTTGACCAGTGGCAACACTGCGCGGGTTGCTATACCCCTCAAAATAGCCATAGGCATTGGCCTTGAGCGAATAATTGCCCGCCCGAACCTTAATCATAAAATTACCATCGGCATCGGTGGTGTCATAGGCCTGATAAACATCGCCCAAGGCTGTCACCAAAGCCCCGCTAATGGGTTGACCATTGTCAAGCACCGTGCCGGTAATCACGCCAGTTTGCACCTGCGACAACAACGCCGCATACGCATCGACCCGCCCCCACCCAGCATCGTTGTTGGGGATGGGATTGCCGACCGGTAAGGCTGTGCTGGTCAGCACAAACATGGTTTGAGTGATGTCAAACGATGGTTGCACACTGAGCAAGAGCGCCGCCACCCCTGCCACATGGGGCGTGGCTTGCGATGTGCCGGTAGACAATAAATAATTGCCACCCGGAAACGCCGAGGCGATACGCACGCCCGGCGCGATGATATGGGGTTTGAGTGACTCATCAGGCGCGGGGCCACGCCCCGAAAAATTCGCCACTTCATTTTCATTGTCGCTAGCGCCAACGGCATAGGCGCCCGGTCGGCTGGCAGGTGATGACACCGAGCCGGAGCGTGGCCCACTATTGCCCGATGCCCACAATGTGAAGATACCAGCCGCATTTAACACTTGCACATCTGGCTCAAACTCATCCACCGAGGGGTTATTATTGCCCCACGAATTATTTACTACATCGGGCGCATATTCGGGTTTGCCACCCGGCGCCAACATAAATTGCAAGGCGCGGTGCAGCCAACTATTGGGGGCTTGCCCCGCGCTGTTAAAGCCTTTGGCTGCAATCCATTTTGCGCCCGGCGCCACGCCAATGCCATTGCCGCCTACGATTGTGCCCATCGTATGCGTGCCGTGCCCATTCACATCGCTGGGGTAAAAGGCAGCCTCGTTGGTTGGGTCAAACCAACTATGCAAATGATTGGCAGGCGACAAACCGCGTTCATCGTAACCGCGATAACGGGTTTTTAGGGCTGAGTGATTCCAATCGACCCCCGTATCAATATTGCCCACCACAATACCTTTGCCCGTAACACCCAAACCTTTCCACACGCGGTCAGCCCCAACTGCGCCAACGCCCCACGCCACTTCACCTTTGGCGGGCGGCTCTACAAACGCAATCGCCGACAAGGCAACCGAAATCGGAGAAGGAGGATTGGGGATTGGGGATTGAGGATTGAGGATCAAGGATTGATCGCTCAATTCCTGCGCCTCATCTTCTGTATTATTAGCTCTTGATTCTTGATTCTTGGTTCTTGGTTCTTGACTCTTGCTTCTTGCCTCTTGGTTCTCAATCCATGTATTCCATTCATCAATGGTGATTGAAGCGACTTCGGGGCGGGCCGCGAGGGCTGAAATCACTTCAGCAGTTGCATTGAGTGCAAGGCCGTTGATAATCCACAATTGATGAATATCGCTACTTTGAGCGGCGATATCGGGGCGGGCCAAATAAGCCATGACATTGCGTTGGGTGGCATCGGCGGTTTGTTGCAGCGCGTCGGTCAGGGCAATGGCACGGTCGATACGGCTAGGCGATTTGGCTTTGCTCAGGGTGTGATCAAGATCAACCTGACCGACAAAACGCACAATAATGCCGACCTTAGCAGCGGGTTGTTGCCCCAATTGTGCCAAGATGGCACGTAACGACACGCTCAGTTTTTCGGGGGCAGATTGTGTCGTTAATGGCAAACGCGGCGCATCATTCGCAACCCGGGCAACAGCGGTATGAGTGGGCGATTGCGGCGTTACCATTAATAAAGAAAGCAACACAGCGACGATGAAAAAACGAAAGGCTGTCATGGAATTTAACTAACATCATACCTAATCTAAATCGTAGCATCTCTAATTGCTTTGGCAATGGCGTTTTATAAATCACCCTACTTACTTCCACATCTTCAAATACAACAAAAAAGACGCGCTGTTGGCGCGTCTTTTATTTACCTATTCAATATCTTCCCAAACACAAAGTAATAGTCAGTTCGGCGAAAATTTGTTTTAATTAATACAGCGGCTTGATGCGTTTAACCAATTGCAAACACAGACCCCAAGGGTCACGCACAAAACAGGCTGCATCGCCGCCTTGCACTGTGCCGACTTCGCCTTCGGGGGTGCACCCCGCCGCCAATAATTGGGCACGCACGCTGCTCACATCATCTACAGCCAAGGCCACGTGTTGCGTCCATTGGCTAATTTTGCTTTGATCATGAATCGCGCCAGCGGGGTTATTGTAAAACTCCCACGTTAAGCGGCGCTCTTTATCAGACACAAAATGCGGTTTTAGGCCCTCTTTCGAGGCGCGAACGATATCCATATCGAAGGTTTTGGCATACCATGCCGCCACAGCTTCGGGGTCTTGCACGTTATAAGCGGTGTGTTCAAATCTCATCATGATGCGATGAGTATACCGCCGACGCGAGCATGGCAATGTGAACAAATGCGGCTAGCCCAAACGCCGAATCGCCAAGGCCGCGGCCTTACGCCCAATCTCTAAACCGGCGCTCGAATCGAAACGCCAGTGAATGCCCCCATACAAACGCGATATTGCGGCTTCTTTGGCGGCACTGCGTAAATCATCGGCCCGATTCGGAAAATAATGCGCCAACACCTCAGCCGCCGCCCCCGAAAAACAGGCGTGCCCACTGGCATAAGCCGGAAAATTGGGCAACCCGACTGGGGTCGTAATCCGCCGATCGGCCTGCGATGGGCGAAAATACCAATAGGTATATTTGGTATCCCAACACGCAATGCCAGCATCCGCCAAAGCCACATTCAGCGTCGCCAATAATTGAGTCACCCGTAATGGGTCAGCCACTTTGGCTTCAGCCATCAAATCAACGGCAATTTTGTTCCAATGCCCAGCAGGAGTGGCGGTACCGGGACCATCGGCCCAAAACAAGGCCACCCGCAATTCTTCAGGGGTGCGGGTATCAGACAATTTAAGGATCTCAGCCAATGCGGCTTCATATTCGGCAGAGCCAACGGCGGGTGGCGGCGGTGGGCGAAGGTCTGCGCCCGATGCCATCAACCAAGGCCGCATCTTGCCCCAATGAGGTGTAACCCCCAAAGCATTTTCAGGAACCACCAATTGGGTATTTGATACAGTTGCCGTCGGCAACGCCACCAATTCACTACGCCATATGCCCGCACCCACCGGCAAGGTGCCACTAAATTGATCATCTGAGCGGTCACGCCGTGCATATTCAATCACTTGTTGGGCCACCACCCGCCCAATAACTTCGCCCGCAGTCACATCACTGCGCACATTTAACCCAGCATACAGCGTCAATTCTTGATGCTCTTTGGCCTGTTGAATGAGGCTTGCGGCCTCAGTTGGGAACAGTTCGCTTAACACCAAAGCCGATGTGGTCGCAATAACCGCGTGTGAAGATGGGTATTCAAACGCCCCGGCTGGGCGCACCGCACCAAAATAATCGCGGTGGCTCTTCGCCATCAGCAGCCCATCATATTGCGCCACACTCAACAAGGCATATACCCGCGAGGCGCGGGTCGGCACAATATTGTTACGCGCCACCAAATTGCGGGCAATTTCATTCCAACGCTGCACCGGCGAATTGAGCCAAAAAGCGATGCGCCCATCGATGGGCGGGGTGCGTTTGGCCTGCAAAGCATTGGATTCTGCCACCTCTAAACGCAAATCAGGCGACAACACCGCCACTGGCGGCGCAACCAGTGGGCGTTCACTACCAAAACGCACTTCTTGCAGCAACAACATCCGCGAAACCGGCTTAAGCGATTGCATTAGAAATGCAGCAATGGCTAACAAACACAATACGATGGTGATGAGTGCGATGGCGGTAAAAAAATACTTACGCCTCAAGATAAAACAATGATACTTGATACCGGCGCTCCGGCGCAAACCTCCGAGGTCTTAACGCAGCTTGATCTTGTAGCCGCGATTTGCGTTAAGACCTCGGAGGTTTTGGCGACTGTTATCTAAAAATATCTTTCCTGCTTCAATCCTCAGATAAAATTGATAAGTTGAATCGAGCTATTTTTAAAGGGCGCTGGTTAGAATGGGTTTTGGCCGCGCTAACCGCATTCGTCTTATTTGGCACGCGCTATTTCACCTTTGCAACCCCAGTCTTTGCCCAATCAAACCCTGTTTTTGTTACGCGGGGCAATCAACCGCATGACCTTGATGTGATTGTGCAAGTGATTGCACCCAATGTCGTGCGCATTCAACCACTATTTGACGATCACGACACCGAGGCCACATGGGTACTATCGCCCGAAGTGATGTGGGACCGACAATTACCCGCCCAAGTCATGACCGATGATTTGCATGTCATTCACACCAGCGAAATGACGGTGCAGATCAAACGCAACCCATTGCAAATCAGCATTTTTGATGCCAATGGCCGCCAAATTGTGCAAGAAACTCAATTTAGCGACCATGCGCTGTCATTCATCACCAGCAACGCTACTGATGAACATTTCTACGGCGCACATTCGTATCAGGTCTGGGAAGATGTATCGGCGGGGATGACACGCGAGCAAGGCGGCAAAGTATGGGCCAGCTACCAAGGCGATTCGGGCGCGCCCTTACTTTTTACGCGGCGTTATGGGGTGCTGGTCGATGCCGACAGCGGCGAATTTGTCACCGAAGGCGATGAATTGCGTTTCGAGCGTTTTAAACAATCGCATTTGCAACATTTTGTAATACTTGGCCCGCCTAAAAGCATCATGCAACGGGTAGCCGAGTTAACCGGCAAACCGCCCATGTTCCCCAAATGGGCCTTGGGGTTTATTCATAGCGAATGGGGCATCGATGAAGCCGAATTACGCCAAAGCGTCAAGACCTATCGCGACAAAGGCATTCCGCTCGATGCCTTTACACTCGATTTTGATTACAAGGCATGGGGCAAAGATGCCAGCAAAGATGCCGCCGATACACGTAGCGGCGAATTTCGCTGGAACGGCCCTGACGCTGGCAACAAATTTCCCACCGGCCAATCGGGCCAATTGGCACAAGATTTGATGGCGCAGGGCGTGCGTCTAAGCGGCATTATGAAGCCACGGGTGCATGTGCAAAACGCCGCTGGGCAAGCCACTCAAGCCGCCCAATGGCTCAATCAACACGGTTGCTGGGTGGCAAAACAAAACGCCTATATCGATTATTTCTCAAAATTGCCGGTGCGTGATATTGATTTTGCCAAGCCCGAATGTCGCGCTTGGTATTGGCAGCAAGCACAAGGCTTGTTCGATACTGGCATCGTGGGTTGGTGGAACGACGAGGCCGATGTGACCGACAACACCTTTGTGTTCGACACTTTTCAGGGCGCAAATATGGCGCGGGCCATGTATGAAGGCCAACGCGCCATTAGCCCCAAACGGGTATTTACGCTCAACCGCAATTTTTACCTTGGGGCGCAGCGCTATGCCTATGGCCTTTGGTCAGGCGATATCGAATCGACCTTTAACAGCATGGCCGACCAACGCCAACGCATGTTGTCGAGCATCAACACCGGCGCGGTGAAATGGGGCATGGATATCGGCGGCTTTACCGCCACCCTGCCATTAGAAAGCGAAAACTATGCCCGTTGGATGCAATTTGGCGCGCTGGTGCCAATTTACCGCGTGCATGGCTACCAAGGCCAACAACGCCAACCTTGGGCGTATGATGCCGCCGCCGAAGCCGCCGCCAAACAAGCCATTCAATTGCGGCATCAACTACTGCCCTATTTATATGCCTACGAGCGCGAAGCCTACGAAACTGGCATCGGGTTGGTGCGCCCGCTCTTTTACGAGTTTCCCGATGATGCCAACGTTGCCAACACAACGGCGGCCTGGATGTTAGGCGAGCATTTGCTAGCCGCGCCCATTATGGGGCGCGGGCAAAGCCATGTCAGCATCTATTTGCCGCCGGGCGAATGGGTCGATTATTTTCGCGGCACAGCCTACAGCGGCGGCGGCAATATCCAATACAAAGTTCAGTCGCTAAACGATATCCCGTTATTTGTTCGGCGCGGGGCCATTTTGCCCAACCACGCCCCCCAGAATTATGTCGGCGAGCGCCCCATCGAAACCATCAATATCGATGCCTTTCCCGACACCCGCCTCAGCCAATTTAGCTATTATGATGATGACGGCGAAACCTATGCTTATGAAACCGATGGCTATTTTAGGCAAGCCATGCACATGCAACAACGCGGCGATGACGTTGTGTTTAACATCGATGCCCCACAAGGCCGCTACACACCCGCTGTGCAATCTTATCTGCTGAAATTGCATGGTCACAGCGCGGCCACATTAAGCATCAATGAAGCCGAAGCGCCCATTTTTGCCAGCCCCGACGCATTGGCAACTTATGACGGCGAAGGCTGGAGCCGCAGCCAAGATCAATATGGGCCGGTTACGCTGGTCAAGGTGCGGGCTGGGCAAGCCATCCGCATTCGTTTGGTGAATGGCGTTGCCCCCGTGCCGACCCAACCCAGCCAAGTAAATTTGGCGCAAAACAAACCCGTCATCGTGTCTAGCATCGAACAATCGCGCTATCCGGCCCATTATGCGGTGGATGGCGATTCTGGCACACGTTGGTCGAGCCTAAAAGGCGAGACGCAATTCATTCAAGTTGACCTCGGTGCAAATTACAACATCACCCAAGTGATATTGAATTGGGAAGCCGCCACCGCCGCCGATTACGTCATCGAAATCAGCGAGCGCCCCGACAGCGGCTGGTCGCCATTGCTCAGCATGACTGAACGCAAAACTGTCGGCCATGATGATTTTGCGGTCAAAGGAAGCGGGCGCTATGTGCGCCTTGCCTTTTCGCGCCGTGCCACCGAATCTGGCTATTCGCTGTATGATTTTGAGGTGTATGGAACGTAAAAATACTGAAAACATCAATTTACTGCAGAGGTCAAGATGATAGCGGAATCGTCCAATCGTCATTTTTGCGTGACAACTGTCATTTCGAAATACATAGACGCTGAGCCGAGGCGTGGCGTCCAGCAAGGTGGAGAAATTTATTGTCTCAATGGGTCATCCCGACGCGGAGCGAGGGATCCCTGAAGATTAAATTCGACAAAAATGTAGTCAGGTTGGCTAAAGTTTTGCCAAGCCAGTGTGACGCTTGTGTTGATTTAGGTCACAGGGATCCCTCACTTCGTGTCGGGATGACACATCAAATATACGCATATATCCAAGTTTCTGAGCACGCGAAGCGAGAAATCTTTGCGTAAATTGAGGCGACAAGCGTATCTTATGCAAAGATTTCTCGCTTCGCGTCGAAATGACGATTCTACTATCATCTTGCCCCCTACAGAAAACATCAATTTGCCCAGCAATATTAAGGAAAATCACTTGCAATCGATTAAATATAGGCTTAGAATTGGGCGATTATGCGAACGAAGATTGTAGCTACCATTGGCCCCGCCAGTGAAAATGAAGATGTGTTGCGTCAAATGATCCGTGCCGGTATGAGTGTGGCACGGCTCAATTTCTCGCACGGCAGCCATGACGACCATAAGCGTCGCTTGGAGTTGGTGCGCCGTGTGGCGCGTGAAGAAAATATGTATGTGGCGGTAATGGGCGACCTACAAGGTCCCAAATTCCGCGTTGGCAATCTGCCCAAAGAAGGTATTAAGCTAAATAATGGCGAAATTGTGACATTTTCGTGCAACGGGGTTGCCAATACTGATCACATTCCCATGCCCCACCCCGAGTTAATTCATGCCATGCAACCCGGCATGAGGGTGTTGATCGACGATGGCGCACTGATGTTGCGCGTGGTTGACACCACCACCGAATTGGCCCGCTGTATTGTGACCGCCGGTGGCAATTTGCTCTCACGCAAGGGCGTAAGTGTGCCCGGCAGCAAACTTTCGGTATCGTCGATGAGCGACAAAGACCGCGAAGACCTAAAATTTATGCTACAAATTGGCATCGATGCGGTTGCGTTGTCGTTTGTGCGCAATGCCGATGACCTGCGTGAGCTAAAAGCGCTCATTCAAGTGTATGTGCCAAACAAAGCCGAGCAACCCTTAGTAGTGGCAAAGATCGAAAAACCCGAAGCCGTGCTCGACTTGGCGACGATTTTGAAAGTGACCGATGTGGTGATGGTGGCACGTGGCGATTTGGGCGTAGAAGCCTTGCCGCAAGAAGTGCCGTTTTACCAAAAGAAAATCATTCGCGCCTGTGGGCGGGCTGGTATTCCCGTCATCACCGCCACCCAAATGCTGCAAAGCATGACCGATGTGCCGACCCCAACCCGCGCCGAAGCTACCGACGTGGCAAATGCGGTGCTCGATGGCACAGATGCTGTTATGTTAAGCGCCGAAACCGCCAGTGGTCATTTCCCGATTGAATCAATTCAAATGATGGCGGCGATTGCCGAACATGCCGAGCGCGAAGAAGACAAACTGGCCGCCAAAGATCGCCGCAAATGGCGCTTGAAAAAGACCGATAACCTAAACGTGAGTGGCCCCGACGAAGTGACCGAAGCCATCACCCATGCAGCGGTTGATGTGGCGAATGACATTGGCGCGGTTGCGATTGTGTGTATGACGCATTCTGGCCTCAGCGCCCGCATGATCGCCCGCCATCGCCCCAATATCCCGATCATTGCCTTGGCCGCCGCCCAACGCGCCTATAAATACAGCGCCTTTATTTGGGATGCCAAACCCATTTCAGTCGAGTTTTCGGGCGATGTCGATCAGGCCTTTGAGTCAGCTGCCCGTATCACCAAAGAAAATGGCTATGCCAAAATTGGGGATCGTATCGTCATCGTTTCGGGTGTGCCACTCGGTCGAGGCGTGGGTTCAACCAACATCTGCAAAGTGCAGCCGGTGATTTAGGGCGTTTTCTGTGCGAATTTAGAAATCGGGTTTCTTTCAGAAACCCGATTTCTGTAACGTGCTGCCCCCATTT
>CAMDWA010000127.1 GCA_945877855.1 Thermoflexus hugenholtzii JAD2
ATCGAAGAGCAGGTCAAGGATCGAGCCTGTACCAGTGCCGATATTGGCCCCGCTCTCGGAGTAGAGCAAGACCGTCATGGTCGCCATGCCAGAGGCCTGCACCGTGTTCGAGATCACCCTGAAGCCGTTGGTGCGGCTGGTGGTGCGCAGGTTGGTGAGGTTTGCGCCAGAGGTGGTCGAGTAAGCCAGATTGAATTGCAAGCCACTCGCCGCGGGGTTGACCCCGCCGAGGTTTTCGAGCGTCATGCTCACCACATTGCCTTTGCTGCCTAGGGGCCCGCCGCCGTTGAAGGCGCGTAGGCGGATGGGTGTGGGCGTAGCCGTTGCGGTTGCGGTTGCGGTGGGGGTTGGGGTGTTTGTCGGCGTTGGGGTGTTTGTCGGTGTGCCAATACTGGCTGACTCACCGGCATAGGCCCCAATTGCAGCCGCAGCGGTTCGGCTGACGCCAGCCCGATCAAACAAAACCACGTTGTTAGTAGGGCCAGCAGGCACGGCTGGGCGCGTGGGTGCATCGGCCCACGAGAAATCGGGGATGGCGATAGCCGCTACCCTAAATAAATTACCGCCCGATAATGGGCGAAAATCGCCGGCACTGGGGTTGCTCAATTGTGGTTCGAGGCTATTGATGCGATTATCGGCCCGTAGTTGGGCCGCATTACATGTCGGGTTGCTGTCGGCACACCCTTGTGTGTTACCTTCAACCCCCAACGGGTGCGTGGTTAGCCCGTTCCAAATAATATTGCCCCGAATACGTAAATTGTCGTCGGTGCGGGCGGGGCTGGCCACATTGCTATCGGTTGGCGGGGTGATGGCCGGGTGCACCGTCAGATGCTGCCATCGGCTTTGCCTGCCAGTTGGGTTGTAAAAAATGTTGTTATATACAAAAAGATTGCGGTTGGGAATAAAAGATTGCTCATCGCCTAATACAGTCCATGCCCCAGCTGCATGAAGTGGACGACAGCGCTCGATCTCGCCGCCATCGCAACCATGCCCGCCAAAAACGGCCTCAAAAATATGGCTGCGTTGGCCGGTGCGATAGCAGGTATTGAAGGCAAAAAGCACGTTATAGGCGCCATTTGCGCCAAAACATGCCCCTTCAACCTCATAAATGACATTATTAACAAACTGCACCCCATAAGCCTCGTAATGCAACCATGGCGATACCATATATTGCACGCCAGTGCCCTGCCCAGCCGTAAAACCCCCAGTGCCACAGTTGGCAAACTCGTTGCCATCGATCCGAAAATAAGCCGAGCCGCCTTTTAGATAAGCGCACCAGTCATTGGCTTGTGAAAACCGATTGCCGATGAGATGCCCATATTGAACCGCAACCGCGTCAAATGCATTATCACCCGCGCCTGAAATATCACTGTCTTCGATATACACATATTGTGATTGATTAACCTTGATGGTCTCAGTTTGCCCGCCATCACGGCGGCTTTTAATATTCATGCGCCGCAGTAGCAAATGATCACAGCGTTCACATTGAAAGGCATCGCCGCCGGTGGATGAAACATCAATATTGAGATCTTGCAGGTAGACATAACTAACATTTAGAAATTGCGGTTGCCCACTGCCACCGCCGCTAGGCCGAAATGTGACCGTGCCCGGGCCATCGGCGGGTTCGATCAAGATTGGGAATTGTGCTGTGCCGCGTTTGTCCTCTAAATAGGTCCCAGCATATTGGCCCGGTGTAAGGCGAATGCGATAGCCGGTATTGATCAGTGTGCCGCTTGGTAGGCTGTTCCATGCGGTTCGCAAACTACGAAAGGCGCGATTACGGGCGCTGCCATCATTACTATCGTTCCCGCCCACGCCATCTACCCAAACATCACGCAAAATTGGGCTACCAATGTCATAACGCCCATTGCTAGGGGCAGATTGTTTGGTGCTAACCATTGGTGAGGCAGCGGCTATGGGTTGGGCATTAACAGCAGGTGCGGCTGCGGGTTGTGTTTGCTGGCGAGGAGGAATACCACAGGCCGCTAATATTAAGCTCAGGCCAATAATTGCAAAAATGATGCGAGACAAGATGAAAATTTTCATGATATCTATTTTTGTAGCATGATAGGTCATGCAAAAGTTCACAAATTTTCACAATTGTCTATAGTCATTACTCCTTGTAGTTGCAAGCATTGGGTTGTTTATGCGTATAAACAAGCTATGATAGACCCATGTGCAGAAGTATTAAACAGTTGCGCAAGGCCGATGCGCCCGCAACCGACGCTGAGATACGTGCCGCCGCATTGCAATTTGTGCGCAAAATTAGTGGTTATCGCACCCCATCACGGGGCAATCAGGTAGTATTTGAGCAGGCAGTTGCGGCAATTACGGCATCAACCCAACAATTGTTGACCCAATTACAAGCCAATGAATCACCAAAATCAAAGAAGGTTTCCTCAGTTATTATACTGAGCGTGGCCTCAAACTGAGGTTTTCGCCGATTTCACTATCCCTCCTCAAGCGTAGCTTGAGGAGGGATAGTGAAATCGGCATTCCGCAATTCTTACCTGTGCGGAGTATATTTTATGAGTGAGCGCGGCTGATGCGGGCCAAAGCGATAAATTTCCCCGCAACTTCGGGTTGACCTTCCAACTGTAAGGCTTTAACAAATTGGGTGCTAATGACGGTTACGTCGGGTCGGCGTGCGCCAGATTCAAGCCGAGCAATGGCAGTCGTGCAATAGCCAGTGAGCCGACCCAACGTTTCTTGCGTCATATTGATATTGAGTCGCAATATACGCAACATATCACCAAAAGTTTCGGTTTCGTTGTTATTCCTTGTCATATCACCACGCAGGCACAGTTGTTATTACAATAACAACTGCACAAATCAACCTCGCGACAATACGTTTTCAATGTTTTTATCAATGGGCAATCGCGGCTAAAAATAGCGTAGCAAAGCATTTGTCTAAATGTAAAGAGTCAGGGTGTCTTTTTTCTTGGGACATTCTGTCCAAAAACTAAGTATCAATAAGGATTCAAAGTCCATAGACCGATCAGAGGTTCGAGTGTATAACCAGACAAACATGAGCCAAGCTCAACTTAACTTTGCTAAGATGCAAAGTGATTCACCCGGCAACAACCCGTTTACCGAAAATAATGAGATGGATAGGCGACAGCTTTTGGTCTACGCCAAAGGGTTAATTCGCGCTACTACACTTATTATTTTGGGGCAATTTATTGTCATTTGGAGCAACAACGCAGATGCAAGCAAAGTTATTCTTGGTGCTGTTCTTTTTTTGTTGCTAATGACCTTGGTAGGCCGCGCCCTTATTATTGATAAACGCCCACGCCCTGGTGTCGCGGCGATTGTGACTGGGTTATTCATCGCGGCGGTTATTTGTGTAATGGCAGACCCCAAAATAATGACGGTCAGCGTCTTTGCGGCGTTATTAGCCGTTGGTTTAGCCATGCCTTTTGTATCGAGCCAAGAGCTAAAAAAAATTTGTCTCATTGGTGAAATAGCAATTGTCGGTATCGGGGTTTTAGGCACTTTCTTTAATTTTTTTAATCATGAGGTTTCTTTCGTCAGTAATATCGCAATGCTTATTGCCTTATTATTAGCAGCGCAAGTGTCGTTATCATGGTTGCATAGTTTTCATCAACGTTTATATGATTTGGTCAACGCCTTACGATTTGAACGCCAAAACCTAGAAAAAAAAGTGGCGGAGCGAACGGTTGAATTAAGAAACGAATTAAATCATGCCAAGGAATTAGAAGTGGAGTTGCGGAAAACCCGCGAGACATTGGTGATTGCCACCGAAGATGAACGCCGTAGATTACGCCGCGAGCTGCATGACGAATTTTCACCAGCGTTAAATGGCTGTTTACTTACGTTAGCAAATTTAAAAGAAAATTTGCCGCAATCTGAACCATCAGCCCAAGCCGCCATCGATCGCGTCAGCCAAAGTTTGACAATTTTACGCACAGAGGTACGCCAACTTTCATATCAATTGTTACCTGAATTTTTAGATTTGGGGCTAATGCCAGCAGTTGAGCAATTAGTCGATCGTTTTTGCGCACAAAATCCTCGCATCAAAGTTGAGGCCATGCTGGCTGAAAATTTGCCTGAATTACCCGCGGCTATCGAACGAGCGGCATATCATTTCGTGCAAGGGGCCTTACAAAACATCCAAAATCACGCTCATGCAACATGGTGTCAGGTAATCTTAGCGATTACCCCCCGCAACGATACACCCCAACAAGGTTTGTCAGATCATTATTTATTACAGTTAAACATCAATGACGATGGCATTGGGTTTAAACCCGATCATCGTTTAGGGGTGGGCATGATCTCGATGCGCGAACGCGCCGAAATGTTAAGCGGGCAATTCAACTATAGTAACAGAACGCCACATGGCACACAGCTTGAAATGCAAATTCCATTTCATGTTACACAGATGGAGCAAATTTCTGAAAGATGAAGGGCCGATTGCACGATTTATCTCCCACCGTGTAGCGGTGGGAGATAGATCGTGCAATCGGCAAAACCTTTCATTAACTCGTTATAAAAGCCATAAAAAATATGAACACCTTTATCAACACTGATGCCCCGATTAAAGTAATCATCATAGACGATCATCCGATGTTTCGTAGTGGCTTGCGCGATGCCTTAAGTTCGGAAAAAAAGATTAGATGCGTCGGCGAATGTGGTGTCGCGGCTGAGGTCATGAGTTCGATTGAGCAACTTAGCCCAGATATTGTATTGATGGATATTGCATTGGCTGGGCATAAAGGGCCGCGCACGACTGGTATCGAACTTACACGCCAAATAAAAAAGCAGTGGCCCGAAGTCGAAGTCATTATGCTATCGGCATCAGACACCCCAACCGTAGTGCGTGAAGCCTTAAAAGCGGGTGCTTCGGGTTATCTTTCAAAAGATGCCGGCAAAGCTGAAATTATTAATGCCATCGAGCAAGCGCTCAATGATGGTATGCCGATTAGTCCGTCGATCAACAAAAGTTTGTTTCTCGACCAATATAAATCAATTCGCTCTGAACCGACCCGACCCCCAGTCGGCGAAGCACCTAAATATTTGGTTCCGGTGATGTTTCTTCTGGCCGAGGGCTTGACCAATGATGAAATATGGCAGCGATTACGCAAAGAACGAGGCGATGATTATCTTGAGCGAAAGACGGTAAGAAATTACATCTACAACATTGGCCAATGGTTAGGCCTGAGTGGTCGACGTGAAGTGATTGAACAATTAAGAAAAATGGGTTACGGCAAATTGATCTGACGTTAAGCTCTAAGTTGTCATGCCCCTAAACACACTATGCACCCTAAAGATATTCCCTTGAAATTTGCACCGGAAGAAATTTTCTTCCGTCAGTTATTACGCCTGATTGCGTTCGGCTATGCGCTTGCGGCGGGGGGGTATTTGTGGATGGGAAGCCAGTTGGGCATGACAAGATTAGCCCCGCCACTGTTAACCTCGACATTGGTGACAAAAGTTTTATTATTGGCATTATTGGCGCTCACCGCCGCCGGAAATATACGATATGCCCGCACGCCTGTTTACCTGTTAATTGCTGCCAATGCCATTACGGCCATCGTCGCCGTGATCTTGTGGTGGTCAGACATTTTAACCCCGCCCACCTCAGTCGCAGACATTCCCGATATTTATTTGCCCGTGCCATCATTTTTAGCGTTTTCAAACAATCAAATCAGCCTCGTGCAAGCACAGCCATTTGACACCGCCAATATGCTAAAAGGGTCGGTCATTTATGATGTCATCGTATGTGGAGTGGCTTATTATTTGCAATGGCGTGTCGATAAAGTGCAATATGATTTTTGCAAATTTTTAAAGCCGGTGGAATATGACGTGGTGTATGCCTTGGCTGATGTGCTTATTCATGATGGCACAGAGAGCAAACGTGAACGTCTTAGCCCGGCTGAAGTTGCAACTAATGTCGATCAATTCTTATATCAATTTCCGGGCAAACGAACCGCCACCTTAGCCGTTGCCATGCGGCTCATCGAATATTTGCCCTTTATTTGGAATTTTGCCACATTTTCTTATTTAAATACGGCTGATCGCCGCCAAACCCTTGAAGGGCATTTTATCAAGTCTGGCATCAAATGGCGTGGCCCGCTCAAATCGATGGTTGCTTGGCTCAGACGCAAAGGCCGCGTTCTTTCTGTAAGTTTTAGAAAATGGACGCGACGCATCGAAGCATTGATCCCCAACTCAAACGGCTGGCGCTTTGTGGTCAATCTTGTCTGCGTGCCGTTTCGGGCGGTGCTGTGGGTCATTATGTTTGTGCCCAATGCCATTTCATTATGGCAGCATGTTATTCGTGGGTTGATTGTGTCGGTCAAGCAATTGGTGTATACGGGCTACTATCAAGATGAGGGCACACACGCATCGATTGGCTACACCCCATTCAGCAAACGCGGCCTAGCCACCCCAACGCCTACCCCAGCCGCCGCGCTCAATGTCATCAAGGGCGAAGCCTTTAATTATGGCAAATGGGTAACAGCCCAGCAAAATAAACCACAGGCCAAAAACGCAGCCAGCAACCCCGTCATCATCATTGGCACAGGGGCAGCCGCCAGCATCATCGCCCATTATTTGGTGCATCAAAATTGGTATGTTTTGATGGTTGAACGCGGCCCTTATGTGCAAGCCAGTGATTTTTCTGAAAATGAAATCGAGGGCAGTTCCAAGCTTTACTCAGATGGCTTGTTGCAAATTTCAACCAATTTGCAATTGCAGGTTGCCCAAGGCCGCTGTGTTGGCGGGGGCACAACGGTCAACAATGGCATTTGTATCGTGCCACCGACTGAGGTGATTAAGCATTGGCATCAGTGTATGGGTGGTCAATTAGACATGGCCCAACTCGATGCAGCCATTGCCGAGGTGAAACGCCTGCTAAACGTGCAGCCCCAAACCCAAAACCTAAACCCTAGTGGTGAAAAGTTTGTGGCGGGGGTTAAAGCAGTGATCGGCGATGAAGCCCATGTGCCGACCGTCGAAGCCAATATTGCAAATTGTGTGGGCTGTGGCTATTGCAACACGGGTTGTAAATATGACCACAAAAAATCAGCCTTGGTATGGCTGTTGCCCAAAGCCAACGCCACCCAGCGCCTGACCATTATCTCGGACTGCGAAGTAACCCGCATTAACACCCGCAATTCAGCCGAAGGTAAAACCGTCACCGACCTTGAATGTCAAGTTGCCAGCGGTGGCAAGCTGCGCTTAAGCGGTTGCGCCTATATTGTGTCGGCTGGGGCGATTGCATCGAGTGTGTTGCTACAACGTTCAGGGTTAGGCGGCAGCCGTGTTGGCAAAGACCTGTCGTTTAACATCGGCGCGGTGATGACAGGGCATTTTGATGAAACCATCAACGCCTACGCTGGCTTGCAAATGTCACACACCTATTCACAGCCTACGCTCAATCGTGAGTTAGATTACATGTTGGAGACATGGTTTAACCCACCTGTTACCCAAGCCACCCGTATGCCCGGCTGGTTTGAAGACCATTTCAACAACATGAAAGACTACGCCAAAATGATGTCGATCGGCGTGCTGGTTGGGTCAACCTCGAAAAATGTGGTGATGAATTTGAACACCTCGGGCAACCTGTGGCAATCAATCAAGCTATTATGGCAGCGCGAGGCCACCTTTTGGGAGTTGGCCGCCAGTGCCATCACGGGCAGCAATATTGTGTTTAAGGCCAAAGACGACTTTGAACGGGTGTTGGCTGGTTTGCGTTTGGCGGGCAAGGTCATGCTCAGGTCGGGGGCCAAGGCCGTCATGCCAAGCACTTTTCACTATCTGCGCTTTAGCAGCGAAACCGAGCTAGAGGCAAAGCTAACCTCAAGCAACCTACGTGTTAATGATTTGCTATTGGCCTCGGCCCATCCCCAAGGCGGCAATGCCCTCTCGGCCACACCGCGTGATGGGGTAGTATCGCCCGATTTCCGCCTGCATGGGGCCACCAATTTGTTTATCTGTGATGCCAGCATCTTCCCCAGCAGCGTCAAAGTCAACCCGCAATTAACGATTATGGGCTTGGCCCATTATGCGGTCAAGCAACACATTGAACCGATGTTAGCAAGGCTTTAATATTTCTTGGCGCGATTTGCGCCCTGTTTCACCATGCGCATCGGGGAGGGTGCGCATGGCCCGCCCTCTTTATTTATTTTTTGTAAAGGGGGCGGGTTATTTTTTTATGCACTGCCAATCAGATAACAGTTTTGCTGGTAAATTGCACAAACCGAAACAAAAAATACATTTATACGTATTAAAAATACGTTTGAACGCTATGCAGTAATGCTTAGCGCAAATTTCTAAAAGATGAAGGGCCTTCTGTAAGGGTCAAGATGATCGTGGGAGCGTAAAATCGTCATTTTTGCCTAACATCTGTCATTTCGAAATTTAAAGACGTTTGTGCTTATGCGCTACGTCCAAAAACGTAAATGAACTAGCTCGTCACCCCGACGCCCTTCGACAGGCTCAGGGTAAACTGCGAGGGGTCTTTACATAACATACGCTACAACCGTATGTTATGCAAAGATTCCTCCTCGTGCCTCGTCGGAATGACAAGTATGATATACAATAAATCCAAGTTCATGAGCAGCAAAGCAAGAAATCTTTGCGTAAATTGAGGCTAAAAGCGTATGTTATGCAAAGATTTCTCGCTTCGCTCGAAATGACAATTTCGCTATCATTTTGACCCTTGCAATGAAGGGCCAATTTCACAATCTATCCCCCAAAGTGAGGCTTTGGGGGATAGACTGTGAAATCGGCAAACCGTTCATCAACTCGGAATCTGATCTAAGCTATTTTATATTTTAAAAGGAGATAAAACATGTTAGAACTTATCGTTGGAGCTTTAGCTGCGGGTGCGGCTGAAGCAGCCAAACCCACCGCCGCCTTAGCGATTAAAGAGGCCTATAACGGGTTAAAAAGTGTCATCATACGTAAGTTTGGTGATACCGAAGCCGCCATTAAAGTATTGGAGAAAAAGCCCGAAAGCCCCAACAGCAAGGGATCGGTAGCAGAAGCTGTAAAAGACAGCAACGCCGACCAAGATGCCGAAATCATTGGGTTGGCAAAAACATTGGCCGAAGTTGTGAAACAACAGGGGCGTTCAGGTCGCCAGATTAATACAGAGGGTGGGGCCTATGTCGAGGGCAATGTAACGATTGGTGGCAATGGCAACTTTATCGGGCGCGACCATCACGGTGATATTGT
The DNA here is from genome assembly GCA_945877855.1 of Thermoflexus hugenholtzii JAD2. Lineage (GTDB taxonomy): Bacteria > Chloroflexota > Anaerolineae > J036 > Brachytrichaceae > AQU-03. The sequence goes on from CAMDWA010000127.1 coordinate 9,205, forward strand.
GCATGGCGATAAGTTTAGTGGCGATAAAGTGATGGGCAACAAGATTGGCCAGCAAATTAATTATGTTAGCACTGCGCCTGAATTGGCAGATATTGGGGCCGATGGACGCAAACTTGCACCCTTACTCAGCCAATATTTTAATTTGGCTGAGATTGAAGCACTGTGTTTTGAGATGGGCATTGATGCTGAGAACCTACGGGGTCAAACCAAAGATGAAAAAGCCCGTTCGCTGATCAAACATTGTGAACAACGCGATGATCTTGATCGCTTAAAAAGCTTAATGCGGGTGCAGCGGCCTAAGTTGCGGGGGCAATTAATATAATTAGGACTTACGGACAACTTGTTTTTTTTCCACGAAGAACACAAAGGTCTCAAAGATTAAGCCAATTTCATATCTTTTCTTTGCGATCTTTGTGTTCTTCGTGGTGAAATTTCTTGATTTGCGTAAGTCCTAATAATAAGGCCGGTCTTACCTTTTTAACCCTATGAACACATCCCCAGATCCCAATGCCATACGCGCCGACATCGCCAAACGCGAACAACAACTGCAAGATGAAACCGATCCAGATGTGCGTGAGGCGCTGCAAAATAAATTGGCCAAGTTGCGGGCACAATTGGCGGGCAGCGCCCCCCCAGCCAGTAATATTGTGCGCGGTGATGCGGTGCAGGGCGACAAAATTATCCGTGACAAAATTGAAAATCAAGCGATTTATTATGTCCCCGGTGCTCAGGTTGCCCTGAGTGAGGCTGAACAGCGTGAGCGCTATTTTGCATGGGTGTTAGCCGAAAGCAACCGCACCCCCTTGTTTTTAAGCGGTTTGAGTGGTGGCAAATTGCAACTGTCGGCGGTGTATACGGCTTTGATGACGACGGGCAGCGATGACCGCGAAAAACCCTCGGATAAGCACGAACCCGTCCGTGCCGAGCGCCCAACCCTATCCGCCTTGGCGCAATTAAATAAACACCAATATTGTGTGTTGTTGGGTGGGCCGGGCAGTGGCAAAAGCACCTTTGTAAACTTTGTGTCGGCCTGCATGGCGGGTGAGGGGTTGGGTCATGCCAACATTAACCTAAAATTGTTGCGTGCCCCTTTGCCAGAGGAAGCGGATGAACATGACACTGAAAAAAAAGCCAAGCCCCAAGCCTGGAAACACGGCGCATTATTGCCAGTGCAGGTGGTGTTGCGCAATTTTGCCGCTACCTTGCCACCACATGTCACTGGCTGCGCCCAATTGTTGTGGGACTATATGGCAAAACAACTCAAGGATGCCAACATGGGGGATTATGCCCCGCTGCTCAAAAAACATTTGAGCCAACAAGGTGGGTTGATTTTATTGGATGGTTTGGATGAAGTGCCGGATGCCAAACAACGCCGCCAACAGATTAAAGCCACCGTGCAAGATTTTGCCCATAGTTATGGGCGCTGTCGTTTTTTAGTCACCAGCCGCACCTATGCCTATCAAAGCCAAGCTTGGCAATTGGATGGCTTTGAAACCGCTGTCTTAACCCCATTTAGCCTTTGGCAGATTAATCGTTTTGTGGATGCATGGTATGCGCATATGCCCGCGCTGGCCCAACTGAGTGAGCGTGAGGCCAAAGCCCGCGCCGAAACCCTAAAACACACCGTGCGCAATAAGGCACGGGTGGCCGAATTGGCGACCCGGCCTTTATTGCTGACCCTGATGGCGCGTTTGCAAACCGAAAAAGGCGGAACCCTGCCCAACAAACGCCAACAACTGTATGAACGCTCGGTTGAAATGTTGCTGACAGATTGGGAAAAACTAAAAGAAGTGACGCTGCCCGACGGGAGCAAACAACAACAAGAAGGGCTGAGTGTGTGGATGGATGCCGACCAAGACGAAATTCGCAAGCAACTTGAACGGGTGGCATTTGAGGCCCACCGCAACCAAGCCGAGCAGCGCGAAAGCGCCGATATTGAGGGCGATGTCATCGCCTTGGCGTTGCTCAAAGCGGCCCGCCAATCGACCGGCCTCAGCATCGCCATGCTCACCAGTTATCTCAGCCAACGCGCTGGCATCTTGGCCGAACATGGCGATGGGCGCTATCAATTTCCCCATCGCACCTTTCAAGAATATTTGGCGGCTTGTTACCTTATTCGAGAAAATTGGCCGAACACCCTAAGCAACCTGCTGAAGGCTGACCCCAACCGTTGGCGCGAAGCCACCCTGTTGGCGGCAGCCAAAGCCGCCGCCTATAGCCCCGAAGAAGTGTGGAAATTGGTCAATGCCTTATGCTTTATTACGCCAGTGCCTGCAACCGTGCCCGGCCTGCCCACCGCTTGGGGGGCTTTGCTGGCGGCCCAAGCCTTGGCTGAAAATGACCTGGCTGCCCCCAATGCCGAGATGCCGCCGCAGCATGAAGCCAAGCGCAAGCTGGTGCGAGATTGGTTGTTGGCGCTCATGCGCTATAACGACTTCCCAGCGCTTGAGCGGGCCGAGGCTGGGCGTTTGCTCAACAAATTTGGCGACCCACGCCCCAGCGTATTAGAGGTCGATCAAATCGAATTATTACCCATCCCTGCCGGTGAATTTTGGATGGGCAGCCAAGAAGACCACGACCAATTCCCTGATCCACTGGCCTATGATGACGAAGGGCCAATGCACCGACATACGCTGCCCCAACCTTTTTGTATGTCGCGTTATCCCATCACCAATGCCCAATATCGCCAATTTGTGGCGGCGGGTGGAACAGCAGCGGTTGATTATGGCGAACCCTATACGCTCGACAACCACCCAGTGGTTGGGGTAAATTGGCATCAAGCTGTCGCCTTTGCCGATTGGTTGACCCAGCGTTGGCATGACACTGGCAAGATTACGGCCAATGAGCTGGTGCGCTTGCCGAGCGAGGCCGAATGGGAAAAAGCTGCCCGCAGCCACGATGCCCGCCGCTACCCGTGGGGGGCATCCCCCAACCCCAACGCCGCCAATTATGCCGATAGCGGTATTGGTAGCTCGAGTGCGGTAGGCTGCTTTGCCTTGGGGCAAAGCCCATATGGGTGCGAAGACCTGAGTGGGAATGTATGGGAATGGACTTCAAGCCTATGGCGTGAAAATTATTCGGAAAATAAAATAGATGATGTAAAATATCGCACGTTGCGCGGCGGTGCGTTTCCGAACATTGATTATTACGTGCGCTGTGCCTGCCGCGGCGGGAATGTCCCGGGGAGT